>OMUP01000143.1 GCA_900314255.1 uncultured Lachnospiraceae bacterium
AACTGGCCGGGCGTTACGGTTGAAAAGAAGGAAGGAAAGCTTAAGGAACACGATGATGTGATCATCCAGGACCTCCCTGGCATCTACTCTCTTTCGCCATACACGCTGGAAGAGGTCGTCTCCCGGAAATATCTGGTTGAAGAGAAGCCGGATGTGATCCTGAACATCATCGATGGTACCAACATCGAGCGTAACCTGTATCTCACCACACAGCTGATGGAAGTCGGTATTCCGGTCGTTATGGCTGTGAACATGATGGATATCGTCCGCAAAAACGGCGATAAGATCGACATCAAAAAGCTCTCAGAGCAGCTGAATGCTCCGGCCATCGAGATTTCCGCCCTCAAGGGTGAAAACATCAATGAAGCTGCAGAACTGTGCATCAAGACCGCGCAGAAGCGGGAAGCGTATCAGGTTCCCGAGTTCTTTACCGGCACGGTCAAGCAGTCCCTTGACGGCATCGAAAAGGATCTCGGAAACAAGATCGACAAGAGACTCGGCCGCTGGTATGCGGTGAAGATTTTCGAGCGCGACAAGAAGCTTGTTGAAGAAAAGGCCTTCACAAGAGCCCAGCTCTCCGATATGGAGAAGTACATCGAGAAAGCTGAAAAGGAACTTGATGATGACTCCGAGAGTATCATCACCAATCAGCGCTACGAATACATTGCCGGCGTTGTCGCTGCTGCCGTGAAGAAAAAAGGCGCGAAGCACAGCATGACCGTTTCCGACCAGATCGACAAGATCGTCACCAACCGGATTCTCGGGCTTCCGATTTTCTTCGGCATCATGCTTCTCATCTATGCTCTTTCGATGGGTGGTGCAAACGGTGACTTCGGTTCCGGCATCGGCATCGGAACCATCGGTACCAATTTCCTGAATGATACATTCTTCGGCGAATGGGTTCCGGGATGGGTCGACTCGCTTCTCCTGGATGTGCTTCATCTGTCCGATTCCGGTATCGTTTACGGCCTGATTCAAAACGGTATTGTTGCCGGCGTCGGCTCCGTCCTCGGATTCGTGCCGCAGATGATCGTGCTGTTCTTCTGCCTGGCCATCCTTGAAGACATCGGATACATGGCCCGTGTCGCATTTGTCATGGACCGCATCTTCCGTCAGTTCGGCCTTTCCGGCAAGTCTTTCATTCCGGTTCTTGTCGCTGTCGGCTGCGGTGTTCCGGGAATCATGTCAACCCGTACCATTGAAAATGACCGCGACCGCAAGCTCACGATCATGACAACAACCTTCATTCCGTGCGGCGCCAAGATGCCGATTATCGGACTGATCGCCGGCGCCATGTTCGGCGGCAGCTCACTGGTCGCTGTCAGTGCGTACTTCATCGGAATGGCTTCGATCGTTCTTTCCGGTATCATCCTGAAGAAATTCAAGGCATTTGCCGGCGAGCCGGCTCCGTTCGTCATGGAGCTCCCGGCTTATCATGTGCCGTCCATGAAAAATGTGCTCCGCGCGACCTGGGAGCGCAGCCTCTCCTTTATCAAGAGAGCCGGATCCGTCATCGTTCTTTCCACGATCCTTATCTGGTTCCTGCAGAGCTTCGGTGTCGTCAGCGGGCATTTCACGTACATCAATGACGATGTATGGGATGAGTACACCGAAGATGAAGCTCAGATTTCTGCTCTGGCAGAAAAGATGAATGTCTCCGAGGATGAGCTGAGCTCTACGGATGTTTCGCTTCTGGCCGATGTCGCTCAGCCTGTATCTGTAATCTTCACACCGCAGGGCTTCAACTCCTGGCGTCCGACCGTCGCTACGATTTCTGGTCTTGTCGCCAAGGAAAATGTAGTCGGCACCATTGGTGTACTTTATAACTATGATGATTCCGAAGAAGAGCTCGACGAAAACGGCGAGCAGATCTGGGCAAAGTTCTCCGCAGACTTCACAACGACATCTGCATTTGCCTTCATGCTCTTCAACCTGCTGTGCGCACCGTGTTTCGCAGCGATGGGTGCCATCAAACACGAGATGAACAATCAGAAGTGGACACTTGCGGCGATCGGATATATGTGCCTGTGGGCGTACTGCGTATCCGCAATGTTCTACCAGATCGCGGGACTCATAAACGGAACGGTTCCATTTACAGGGCTCACCGTCTTCGCATTTGCTCTTCTGGCTCTGCTGGTTTATCTGCTTTTCCGCAAAGGTTACCAGCCTGATGAGACAGTCCGCAACCTCACATCCGTTGAGGCTGCTGGAGAATAAGGCAGATACGTCAATCTGAAATTCAACAGTTTCTTAAACAGCCCTGCCAAAATGGCAGGGCCTGTGCTATCATCATTTTTGAAAAGGAGGTATCCGCCATGCCATCAGTACTTGGTAATATCATTGCACTGGCGCTTGTCGCACTTCTGATTTTTGTATGCGTGCGCTATCTCGTCACACACCGCCGCGAAGGATGTACAGGTGAATGCGGTTCCTGCGGCGGCTCCTGCTCCTCCGAGAAACGGATGAGCGAGGAACGCCTCGCCCGGGCTGTGAAAAAGCACGAAACAGAGCATTTGTAATATCACGGTCACTTCATAACAGCATAAAAAAAGCGGCTGCGCCGGGGAGAATTTCCTTCCGGCGCGGCCGTTTTTCTGCCGTCCAGCTTGTTTTAAGACTTTGCTTTTCCGTCTCAGTAAATGCTTTTAAGAAGTCCTTTCCGGTAGTCCCGGATCGCAGCGCCCGGTCCGCCGTCAAAGGTGTACGCACGGATACCGGCTCCTTTAAGCTGGGCAAGATCCCGGCTTAAAAATTTTGCCGCGATGACAGCGTCCGCCGAAAGCTCCTTCATCATCCGGATGCGCTCATTCGTATCCGCATTCTCCGGGAAACGGAGCATCTGCTTTTTGACTGCTTTCGGGCCGCGGACACAGAAAAGTTCGAAGTGGTCGATATTTTCAAAATCCGGAATCAGGCCGCCGCCGGGAAAACCGACGATGACGAATTCTGCCCCCTCTTCCTTGTCGATAACCTTGCTCTTGTTCCTGTCAAACAGATGAAACATGAATCAATACTCCTCATATGGCTGAATGCTGCAGGCTGCACCGAAGTACAGAATGTAGAAAGCAAGCACAGCCACCTGAAGAAGACTCACATCCAGGAAGAAAGTGGCAGTCATTACGGCGATCAGCAGGATCGCAAGAATCACTGACAGCACTTTCTTTTCTTTTCTCCCGGCGATACCGGCAAGAAGTGTCAGAACGCCGATCACGACAATCGCCGCACCGAACGCATGGGCTGCACTCATGTTCAGCCTGTCAATTCTGGCATTCCCGAAAAGCCCGCCGCCAAGGATGGCAAGCGCCGCGCCTCCGACGATTTCAACCGCCGATACAATGATGGAAAGGAGCGACATAACCCGCATGAAAACAGACGTGTAATACGTCGTGTCTTCCTCGTCGTCCTCTTCTTCCTCCGTCTCTTCCTCTTCCTGCGGAACAATCCGCTCGATCCTGCGTTTCCGGACGGGCTTCACGTCCTCCTCCGGCTCTTCTCTGACCGGCTCTTTTACAGGAACTTCCTCACGGACAGGCTCCGGCGTCTTTTCAGGAGCCGCCGGCTTCGGAGCTGCAGGCACGGAATCATTTTCCGGAGCAGCTGTCTTTTCCGGCGCCGGCGCGGCCGGCTGACTCTCCGTCTCGTCAATATCAAGTGCCTCAAAGACCGTCGTCAGGTCTCCGTCCTGCTCCTGGTCTGTGTCATCATTTGAAGGGATCTCTCTTTCCCGTTCTTCCAGTTCTTTGAAACCCATTTGTCCTCCTTTGCTGCTGCAAAGCGGTGCTGCTGCTTTGCCTGTATACAGACATTCGGATTATACCATATCCCCGGGATCTCATAAAGCGCATTCTCAAGGCATTCAGGACTTCCTCAAATTCTTCCGGATCGCCCCAAGTACATCGGTGCGGTCCATCTGCGGCGTCCCGATTTTTTTCAGGGCCGGAAAGTGGCGCCAGATCATGAGAACCAGAAGGGCGGCAGACAGCCAGCCTGCCTCACTTCCCTCCCGCAGTGCCATACATATGGCAAATGCTGCCGGGATCACCACACCGCCGAGTGCCAGAGACTGTGTCGCAAATACGACGAGCATCCCCGCAATCATCGAGAGAAATCCGAAGAAAGGCGAAAACAGGACGATTCCGGCACACGTCGTGGCGACTCCTTTGCCGCCATGCATTTTCAGCCAGAACGGCAGATCATGGCCAAGTGTGACGCCGAGAGCTGCCCACAACACACAAATGTGGCCCAGGCGGCTGCCGAAAAACAGCCACGCCAGGACCACACCTGCTATTGTCTTTCCTATGTCACCTGCCAGTACCAGAATGCCTGGTTTAAATCCCAAAGAAGCCATCACATTGGCCATGCCGGGATTTCCGGTCTTTCCGACTTCACCCGCCGGCTTCCCGGTCAGCTTCCGGCACACCAGCTCGGCGGTCATGAAGCACCCGCAGATATATCCGATGATGAGACAGCCGATTCTCTCAGCCATTTGCCAGTTCCTCTTTCCTGCATCTGTTTACTAGATTTTACGACAAATCAGACGCCGGCGGAAGAGAAAAAATCCTCTCAGGCAAATGCTGCCTTGAATGCCTGATCCAGATCTTCGATCAGGTCCTGAACGTTCTCCGTTCCGATCGAGAGACGGATCGTGCTCGGACGGATGTTCTGCTCTTCCAGTTCTTTCTCGGAGAGCTCGGCGTGTGTCGTAGTCGCCGGATGGATGACGAGCGACTTCACGTCGGCAACATTGGCCAGGTCGGAAAAGATCTTCAGATTATCGATAAACTTAAAGGCTTCCGGCTGGCCGCCCTTGATATCAAATGTGAAGATCGAGCCGCCGCCGTTCGGGAAGTACTTCTCGTACAGCTTGTGATCCGGATGATCCGGCAGCGACGGATGGTTTACATGCGCCACGTACGGGCTCTTTTGAAGATAATCAAGGATCGCCTTGGTGTTCTCCCAGTGGCGCTCGAGGCGCAGGGAAAGGGTCTCTGTGCCCTGCAGAAGCAGGAATGCGTTGAACGGGGAAATCGTAGCGCCCTCGTCGCGCAGGATGATCGCGCGGATGTATGTCGCGTAAGCTGCCTTGCCGGCCGCCTGAACGAAAGATACGCCGTGGTAGGACGGATTCGGCTCGGTGAACTGCGGATACTTGTCGGACTTGCTCCAGTCGAAGCTTCCGCCGTCAACGATGATGCCGCCCAGCGTCGTGCCGTGGCCGCCGATGAACTTCGTCGCAGAGTGAACCACGATGTCAGCACCGTACTCAAACGGACGGATCAGATACGGAGTTCCGAAGGTGTTGTCCACAACCAGCGGCAGGCCGTGCTTGTGCGCGATCTTTGCGATCTCCTCAATGTCCGGAATATCTGCATTCGGATTGGTCAGCGTCTCGATAAAGACAAGCTTTGTCTCCGGGCGGATCGCCGCCTCAACCTCTTCCAGATTTCTCGTGTTGACAAATGTTGTCTTGATTCCGTAATTCGGAAGCGTGTGCTCCAGCAGGTTGTAGGAGCCGCCATAGATGGTTCTCTGAGCGACTACATGATCGCCGGCGCCCGCCAGTGCCGTGATGGCGTAGGTGATGGCCGCCGCACCGCTGGCCACGGCCAGGCCCGCAACGCCGCCTTCAAGGGCTGCAATTCTCTTTTCAAGAACGTCCTGCGTGCTGTTTGTCAGTCTGCCATAGATGTTGCCGGCGTCTCTTAAACCGAAGCGGTCCGCCGCATGCTGTGCGCTGTGAAATACATATGATGTCGTCTGATAAATCGGAACGGCTCTCGAATCGGTCGCCGGATCTGCCTGTTCCTGTCCTACATGAAGCTGAAGTGTCTCAAATCTGTATCCCATCCTCGTATCCTCCTTGAATGTCAAATTAAACGTCTTGTCTGCCGGCTTTCTGCCGGCGTCCGTTCTTTTTTGTTTCGGATGAGAGAATAATAAGCCCATGCTTCATTCTTGTCTAATGCTTAAAATCAGTGCTTGGCAATAGCTTTATCCTATAACATGAATCCGGCGCACGCAGAGCAGACTCACCTCACGCGGAAGTTTTACCGTCGGGACCTTTTCATCAGGGCACAGTTTCAGAAGCAGGCTGACACTTTCGCGCTTCAGCAGATTTTCACCAAGCGCAGACAGACGCATCTTCACCTCATGCGCCGCCCCGTCGGAAATCTCTGCTTTTCCGGATCCGTCTTCGGTCTCAAGAGTTCCTCGTCCGGCTGTGCACCAGAAGCTCAGCCAGATCTCCCCCATCCCTTCCGGGAGATCAGACAGCCGGATTTCCTCACGCTTTTCCCCCGGGCACGCCGGATCAACAGGAACCGGAATAATCTGCACCTGCGGATTTACCGGCGCAAAACCGCGCGCCACGACCCGCATCTTCGGATATGTGATGAGCGAAAGAACTGCTTTTCTGCCCGAAGGTGCTTCAAGCAGTGCGTCATATCCGCCCTTTCCATCCTCTACAACTTCAGCGTTTCCGGTGATTATCTGCTCTTCACCATTCACGTTGATCTTCTTTGCCGCTTTGGCTTCCGCTTCTGCGATCAGCAGAATCCGGTTTTTCCCGAGATCTCCGCCGATCGTAAAATCGGTGTCCGGGCGCAGTCCCGCGTCCACACTGCCGCTCACAATTCCTGCATAGCGCACCGGCTGGTTTCTGTCCGGCTTTCTCCCCTTTTCTCTTGCAAAGATATACAGATCGCCCTCACCGGCAGCTTTCTGAAGCACTGCGCAGAGCGGATCTTCTGTCAGAATGACGGCTTCCTGCGCGAATACAGCCTGCATCAGGCGGCAGTTGGCGATGTGCGGCTGCCAGTACTCTTCCATATCCGTGCGATGAAGCATCGTAAATAACAGTGCATGCAGAGCCGCACCGTGCGACACAATCAGAATACTCTCGTCGCTGTCCCCGTATTTGTCATTCAGGAGGCGGTAAAAGTCCGCGGTCCGGCGGATCAGATCCTCGTAGCTTTCGCCGCCCTGGCACGCTTTATAGCACTCCGGGTGGTATGCGAAATTCTGGTAATTCTCGCTCATCTTTTCACGCTGCGCCGGGTCAAAGGAATAGAACTTTCCCTCGTCCACGCCGAAGCTCATTTCCATGATCCGCGGGTCCGTCTGGATTTCCTCTTCCGGCAGTCCCGAGACGATTCGTGCTGTCTCTTTCGCGCGGGAGAGCGGGCTTGAAAACACCCGGTCGAAGGTGATCCCAGCCTCTTCGCGTCTTTTGGCCTCCTCACGCGCCTGCTTCAGGCCCGTCTCATTTAACGGCACATCCGTCTGTCCCTGCAGCTTGTGCGCCGCATTCCAGTCTGTCTGTCCGTGCCGAAGTAAATACAGTCTCATTTTCTCTTCTTTTCTGTCAGCTTTCCGATACAGGCATATGCCGCCACGCACACAGCGACGGCCGGCAGCGTATTGCCGCACGGAATATCAAGTGTCATAAAATAACGATACAGCAGGAAACCGCCGAGCCACACCAGGAGCGCCGGCCAGGTAAATCCTTTCCTTTCGCTGCGGTTCTTCAGGATAAAGTAGTCTGCAATCTGCACCCCGATCATCGGTGCAAACACTGAACCGATGAAATACAAGAACCCCGTAATATCATCCATGGGAAATGCGATTGCAAGCGCCGAGCCGATCACAGTCACCGCGACGGCAGCCCACTTCCCGGAAATTCTTGAAGAGATGGACTCGGCGGATATTCCGGCCGACATGGCATCAAGGAACGTCGTCGTCACGGTCGAGAAAACGATGATGACAAGTCCTGCAATGCCAAGGCCGGCGCGCACCATGATCTGTGCGATGTCCGTCGTCCCGGCGTAGGACGCAGCTCCCATGCCGATCAGAAACATCCAGCAGCTGACCAGGCCGTAGACAATGGTACTAACAAGAGCTGCCGGGCGGGGCTTTTCTGCCTCCCGGGTGTAATCACTGATGCAGGGGAGCCACGACAGCGGCATCGACGCGGAGAGTTCCACCGCGGCACCGAAGCTCATGGCCTGCGATGCGTCTGCGGCACTGCTGCCGCCGGTGAAAATCACGGCGCAGAGAATGATCGTCAGGATAAACAGAGCGCTCATCGCGACGATATTCACTTTTCCCAGGTTTCTGACTCCGATCAGAATCCAGATGACAATCAGGGCACCGATGCAGACGCACCAGATCCACGAGCCGACCGGAAGAGCGCCGACCGCGGCCGCCGCGCCGTCATAGATCATGATGGCTGTCCATCCCGCGAGCTGAATGATATTTAAGATTACGAAAAGCAGCCCGCCTTTTGCGCCGAAAGTCAGTTTTACCGTTTCCATCGAGCTGCGGCGCTGCTGCCCGCCGATCAGACCGGCCAGATACAGCAGAAAACAGCCGATGATGTGGCCGATGATGATGGCCGCAATGCCCGTCGCAGCGCCAAGCGGCGCGAAATATGTGCCGGTCAGGATTTCCGCCAGCGACACGCCGGCTCCGAACCAGATCAGCCCATTTTCCAGTACAGAGGTTCTGCCTGACTTGCTCACGCTCCAGCCTCCTCGGTAAAACGCCCCTTCAGGTCAAATGCGTGATTCATCGGGCCGCTGCCTTTCCCCAGGTCCAGCATGGCCGCGAGCGCACCGGAAATGTAGTCCTTCGCCCGTCTGACAGATTCCTCCAGTCCGAAACCCTTTGCGAGATTGGAGGCAATCGCGCTTGAGAGCGTGCAGCCCGTTCCGTGCGTATTCGGATTGTTGATTCTCTGCCCCATAAACCAGTGCTTCCCGTCCGGCCCCACGAGCAGGTCATTCGCGTCATTCAGATGATGGCCGCCCTTGCACAGAACGGCACAGCCGTAAGTTTCGTAAATTTCCTGCCCGGCGCACTCCATATCCTGTGCTGATCTGACCGGATGCCCGACAAGAACTTCCGTCTCCGGGACATTCGGCGTGATGACCTTTGCGATCGGAAGCAGTTCCTTCTTCAGCGTGTCGATCGCATCATCTGCGAGCAGTTTCGCGCCGGACGTCGCCACCATGACCGGGTCGACGACGATGTTCTCTGCCTTGTAAAACGTAAGCCTCTCCACGATCACGTGGATCAGGTCCGCCTCCGAAACCATGCCGATCTTCACGGCGTCAGGCCTGATATCCGTGAACACGGCGTCGATCTCCTGTTTCAGAAATTCCGGAGTTGCATTGAGAATCCCCGTTACACCCGTCGTGTTCTGCGCAGTCAGTGCTGTAATGGCGCTCATACCGAAAACGCCATTCATGATCATTGTCTTCAGGTCAGCCTGGATCCCGGCTCCGCCGCTGGAATCACTGCCTGCAATCGTCAGTGCTGTATACATTTGTTTCACCCTCTGCTTTCTTTAAATCCAAGATCTTTCGGAAGATATGTTTCGTTCAACAGTCCGGCGGACGCCGCGAAAATCGGCTGCTTTCCGCGAAACTTCACCGGTACGCCCTCCCCGTCGGTCACAGCCCCGCCCGCTTCCGTCACAATCAGCGCGCCGGCTGCGTAGTCCCACAGCTGCAGTTTCCACTCAAAGAAGAGACCTGCCGTGCCGGCTGCTACCTGGCACAAATCCCAGGCCGCCGTGCCGAGGTTCCGCACGTCGATGCAGCGGTCCATATAAAAAAGCATCGTGTCCGCCGCAAGTTTGTGCATATCAAGGTCATACGGTGTCGAGCCGAAAATCACCAGGCTGTTCTTCAAAGGATCCGTTGATGTGTGGATCAGTTTTCCGTTCATGAACGCGCCGCATCCCTTCTCCGCCTCGAAAAGCTGACCCGCATACGGATTGTACACAAGGCCGAAATACGGCTTCCCGTCCTTCAAAAGCCCGCACGAAATCACCGAAGGGCGGAGTCCCTTGATGAAATTGCTGGTGCCGTCGATCGGGTCAAGAACAAAGGCAAGACCGTGCGCATTTTCCTCGTGAAACGCATCGTGCCCTTCTTCCTCCCCGATAAAGGTAGCATCCGGCACAGCGGCCGTCAGCTCGCGGATCAGAAACTCCTGCGTCCTCTTGTCAAATTCCGTCACATAATTGGAAAAACCTTCCTTCTGCGTCACAGCGGATGCAATATCATCGGCTGAAAGCAGAATTTTCCCGGCTTCCCGGACAATTCCCCTGATCTTTTCCTTCAGGCTCTCTTCCATATGTCCCCTCATTTCTCCGGTTCAAGGCCGAACATCTGTGTCAGTATCTCTTTTCCGGTCTTCGTTTTAAAAAGCTTATCCCGTACCCGGAGAGCTGCGTCTGCTGACTCCCCGTCCTCATACAGATTCACGAGAAAATCCGCCTCGACCAGAATCTGATAATCAGCTCCCGTTATATCATGGTACGTGTGATGATGTCCGACGAGAAACTTCACGCGGCTGATGACCTCCGCCGGATACTCCAGGTCTTCAAGCATTCTCCCGGCTTCATCCGGCCCCAGCTGCTCCTGGTGCTTTCCGTCCGAATCCCCGTAGAGTTTCAGACTGTTCCGGATCCCGATATCATGTACAATCGCCGCCGTCTCAAGGATCTTCTGCTCATTTTCCGGCAGTCCCTCGCCATTTCCGATCAGATGAGCAAACTCATAAACTTTCAGGAAATGCTGAATCTGCTTCGGCATTCCAAAGTCATACGCAATCATCGCGTGAATAAGTTCCATATTTCCGGCCATAAGCTTTTCCTTTCAAACCGCCGCCTCTTTTAAGCGGCACTTTCCTGTTATTTTACTACAATGCCGGTGCGATGCGAACCAAAAGGCTGGAAAATGCTGGTATAATGAACGGGATTGATGCAGAACACGCAGGATTTGCGCTGTATCACCTGCAGACCATATCAGAAAGGGGCCTTCAGCCATGAAACTTACCGATATCATCGGACCGGTTATGGTCGGTCCGTCAAGTTCCCACACAGCCGGCGCCGTGCGCATCGGAAATGCCGCAAGACGCCTGCTGGGGCAGCCGGTCCGCGAGGCGGACATCGGCCTGCATGGTTCGTTTCTTGCGACCGGAAGAGGCCACGGCACTGACAAGGCACTCGTGGCCGGACTTCTTGCTATGTCCGTGGATGACCGGCGGATACCGGACAGCTTTGAATGGGCCAGACACGCAGGGCTTTCCTTCACGATACACGGAGTTGATCTCGGAGATTCTGCCCACCCGAATTCCGCGAAGCTGACACTGACAGGTGTGAAAGGCAAACAGCTTGAACTTGTCGGCGCCTCGATCGGCGGCGGGCGTATTGTCATCACGGAGCTTGACGAACTGCCTGTGAATTTCTCCGGTGACTTTCCGACGCTGATTGTACACAACGAGGATCTGCCGGGGCATGTGGCTAGAGTGACCTCGCTTCTGTCCGAGTCCGGCATCAACATCGCCTACATGCAGCTCAACCGCGCCCACCGGGGCGGCCAGGCCGTCATGGTTCTGGAATGTGATCAGGAAATCCCGGAGGCTGTGCTGCAGCATCTCCAGGCTATGGAAGGCATCGTAAAAGTTACGTATCTCTCGCTCGTACCGGAAGGAGAAAGCCAGAATGTATGATTCATTTGCCAGCCTTGAATCGGACGAAAAATCGACGGGGCTTCCGCTCTGGAAACTGATTCAGCAGGAAGACTGCGCCGAAAACGGCCAGACGCCGGAGGCTTCTTACGAGGAAATGGCGCATATGTACGGCGCCATGAAGGATGAGGATGCAGACTATGATCCCCGCCGTTTTTCAAACAGCGGACTTGTCGGGGACGAGGCGGGACGCATGCACGAATACCGGATGGCCGGGAACACGATCTCCGGTCCGTTCATGAGTCTTGTCATGGAGCGGGCGCTTAAGATCGCCGACTCCAACGCCTGCATGCGCAGGATTGTCGCGTCTCCCACCGCCGGATCCTGCGGCGTGGTCCCGGCTGTCCTTCTGAGCATCCAGGAAGCCAGGGACATCCCGGACGAACAAATGGTTCAGGCTCTGTACGTCGCCGGCGGAATCGGAGGCATCATCGCCAGCCGCGCCACACTTGCGGGCGCCGAAGGAGGATGTCAGGCCGAGGTCGGCGCTGCGTCTGCCATGGCAGCCGGCGCGCTGGTCAGCCTGCTGGGCGGCAGCGCGGAACAGACTGCCAATGCGGCAGCTCTGGCGCTCAAGAATCTCCTGGGACTTGCCTGTGACCCGGTCGCAGGACTGGTTGAGGTTCCGTGCGTCAAGCGCAATGTCGTCGGTGCCGTGAACGCCATCTCTGCCGCGGACATGACCATGGCCGGCATTGCCAGCCGCATTCCGCCGGATGAAGTGATCGACGCCATGCGCACAATCGGGAGGCGCATGGACCCGGGAATCCGCGAAACCGGGACCGGCGGCCTTGCAGCGACACCTACGGCCGAGAGAATCCGGAAACAGATAAGAGCCGCGAAGCAGGGGTCCTGACTCCTGTTTCGCGGCTCTTTTTACATTTGTCATCAAAGTTAGTTCCGGGCAGATTCCTTGCTCTTGAACATGGCTGTAGTTTTCCGGTTGACGCGCAGCAGCAGCAGCAGGATGGCCACAACAGCGGCCGCCGCTTCGCCGGCCGGGAATGCCCACCAGACAACGTCCGTCGCATTCGGAAGACCGGAAAGCGCCCATGCAAGCGGAAGCGGGATCACGAGCAAACGCAGCAGAGAAATAATCAGGGAACTTGTTCCCGCCTCCAGCGCCTGGAAGATGCCCTGGGCTGCGATATTGATGCCGGCCGCAATGAAACCGATGGAGATGACCCGCATGGCCAGAATGCACAGCTGCTCAGTGTCGGCGGACAGGCCGAAGATTCCTGCCAGCTGCTTTGCAAACAGCTGCATGAGCGCCAGGCCGATGAGCATGACGATTGTCACATCGATCAGTCCCCATTTCTCACCTTCAGAAATCCGCTTCCGGGAACCTCTGCCGTAATTGTAGGAAATCAGCGGTGTAATCGCGTCGCGCAGTCCGAAACCGGCAAAGTATATGAACTGCTGAATCTTGTAGAAGATACCATAGGCTGTAACCGCCGACGCGGAGATCTGTCCGAAGATAATGTTGACGCCGTACGTCATAAAACTCATCAGCGCCTGCATGACAATCGCGGACACGCCGATGGAATAAATACCTTTCACCGTGTACTTCTCCAGCTTAAGATACCGGATTCCGGACGGGATTTCCTTGTTTTTCGCATACTGAAAGTACATCGCCAGGATTGTCGTCACAAACTGCCCGATGACCGTTGCAATTGCCGCACCGGCGATTCCCATCTGCGGGAATCCGATGAGGCCGTAGATCATGATCGGGTCAAGAACGATGTTGGTCAGCGCTCCGATGACCTGGGCGGCCGTAGAAAGCTTTGTCTTTCCGGTGCTCTGCAGCAGTTTCTCATAGATTCCCCACATGATGCTGGCAATGCTGAGGAACGTGCAGATGCCCAGATATTCGGTCGCCATCCCCAGGATGACCGGATCCGACGTCTGTGACCGCAGATACGGTCCCATGCCGAAGAAGCCGAAAAGAACGAAAACCGCATACATGATGAGCGAGAGCGTGATGCCGTTGCCGGCTGTTCTTGCCACGCCCTCCCGGTTCTTCTGCCCCAGCTGCCTGGAAAGCATGGCGCCCACACCCACACCGGTTCCGATGCCGAACGCCACGAACAGCATCTGGACCGGGAAAGCCAGTGTCAGAGCATTGACCGCCAGCTCGCCAAGCAGCCTCGTCCCGTCCGTGCCCGGCATTCTGGACACAAACATGGAATCTACGATGTTGTACATGGCCTGCAGCATCATGGACAGCACGATCGGCAGGCCCATGGACACAAGCAGACGCGGCACCGGTTCGGTGCCCATCAGGTTTTCTTTCTGATTCACTTCTGATTACCTCTCTTCTGGTTGTACTTGTCGAACACGAAATGGCAGAACGGTGCAGCGGCAAACATGTTCCAGAAAAATGCCATCGGGAAATGATGTGATGAACACAAACGCGCCCATGTACGATGCCTCGATCAGCGCTCCGAGGAACACCTGATTGGTCATCGTCGAGAGCCCGCCCACATTCAGGTTGAATCCTTCCTTGATGGCTACGTTGTACACTTCCATTCCGTAAGCCATCACGTAACTCATGAGAAGTCCGAATACGACCCCCTGCACCTTAGTTTTCGGCATCTTTTTCTCCCCTTTCAGGTTTTTCAAACCTGTCCGCACAAAAAAAGAGCCACATGGAGATGTCTGCCAACGGAAGTTCTGTCTTCCACACATCCATATTGCTCTTGACTCTGAGTATTGCGTGCGCCGGTTAATTCCCGGCGCACCTGCCTATTATAGCCATTCCGGAAAAAATTTTCAAAAGATTTTTTGCGCGCCTTTTATTCCGTTTTTCCTCCGCCGATCAGCTTGTGCCCGGTTATGATCGCCATCATCATGCCGATAAGAGCCACGCAGGCCCAGAACTGATGCTGTTTTAAAACATTTTTCATGTCCTTCTCCTTTTCACAGAAACCAGATAGTTAGTATATACGAATAATTGTACTGTACCACTCATCCGCCCCGCCGTCCACTTTCTTTTCACTTCACGGCGCCGGAACAAGATCAACACACACAACCTCACTGTCCGTCCCCACCCGGACTGGTATCTGGAAAAAGCCCGTGCCTCCGCACACAATGCAGCTCATTTTCCCGACCGCAGACATTCCGTGCCGCCTGGCCCCGGGATATGCCTTGCGCACCATAAATGTGCAGGGAAAATACTGCCCGGCATGCGTGTGGCCTGCCAGAAACAGATCTGTTCCGGCCTTTGCTGCTTCTTCTGCTCCGTCCGGATAGTGATCCAGCAGAATTGTGTATGCGTCTTCCGGCGCATTGAATGCGAGAGGTCCCCGCTGCTGCAGGCTGTTTCCGCTCCGCCCGTAAAGCAGCAAATCCTGAAATTTCACTGCCTCATTGTCAAGCAGACGGATGTTTGAATTTTTCAGAAATAGTCTGAACACCGGATCATCTGCCGCCGGGTCATGATTGCCTGTCACGGCGTACACAGGCGCCTGCGCCCGAATCTGCGCAAGAATATCCTCGGTATCTGTCATATGCCTGATTTCTCCCGTCTGTCCGTGGTTGATCATGTCACCTGTAATCACGACAAGGTCAGGTTTCAGCGCATTGACGGCCTGCACGGCACGGCGCATCTGTCCGGCCCCGACGACTGCTCCCAGATGAAGATCCGAAAGCTGCACCACGCGGTACGATTTCCGGATTTTCGGGCTTGCAATCGAATACGTGCAGGTTTTGATTTTTCGGGCATGGAGGTTTCCGTAAAGCACAAGGACAAGTGAGGCAAATGCGGAAATCCCGGCCGATACTTCAAACCTCAGCCGCTTCAGGCCGAAAATCCGGAGCACCAGGAACAAAAGGTCGCAGGCAATCAGACAGACGTAACCGAAGACAAGAAATGCAACGCAAATGCCGGAGAGATACACCAGAATTCTGTAAATGGATGAAAAAGATGTCCTCTTCGTCTTGTTTGAGTACAGCTGAACCAGTAGAAAGAAAAGAATCACGCCAGACAAAGGCAGGGACACATCCTGACCTGCGGCCAGACGCACAGCATGTCCCACACGCACACTGTAATAGAGACCGCCGGCAGCAGACAGTACACACATTGCGATCATCAGTATTTTCTGTTTATATGGTCTGAAATTTTCCGTCATAATAATTGCCAGCTTTCCCTAATATTTTAACCCCCTTCACAAGAAATGACCATCAGTCATTTACATAAATGTAACAAAATAGTAAAAGTGTATGTCCGCATTTTCCATGAAAAAACAGCCGGCCCGCACCCGATAATAGTATTTCTGATATGGCAGTTTTGTTTTATAATACAGGGAGTTACACAGAATCGTGATGTCTGAACATTTATAAAGGGAGGAAGCAAATTATGCTTTCATACAAAAAGTCT
>OMUP01000023.1 GCA_900314255.1 uncultured Lachnospiraceae bacterium
TAATTTATAATTTGCTGGCAAGCTCTGTCATCTGCGCGGACAGTTCAAGAAGGCTTATGCGGACGGAATCAGAATAATCCTTAGATCATATCCGTCGGAAACGAAATAAAACAGCGTCTCCTCCGAAGAAGAGACGCTGTGGAATTAAAATCCGTTCAGCTTGCTTTTAATCTATTTTCTTAAACGATTCTTTTGGCAGGCCACATACAGGACAGGTCCAGTCTTCGGGTATGTCTTCCCATGCTGTTCCAGACTTCACACCACTATCCGGATCACCTTTTTCCGGATCGTAAATATATCCGCATGGGCATTGCCATCTTGGAAGTTTTGGTCCCCCTTCCCTGCTCTCAGCAGCCTTAGCGTTTCCACCGAGCAGTT
The DNA here is from genome assembly GCA_900314255.1 of uncultured Lachnospiraceae bacterium. Classification (GTDB taxonomy): domain Bacteria; phylum Bacillota; class Clostridia; order Lachnospirales; family Lachnospiraceae; genus UBA4285. The sequence continues at coordinate 379 of OMUP01000023.1, forward strand.
CGCTTATCATTGCCGGAATCCGAGCAAAATCATCTTCTTCCGGATTCCACGAGCTTTTTACCTCCGGCTTTACCACTTCGAAGCCCGCTTCTGTGAGCTTTTCCCGGAGAATTTTATTGCCTTCTCCGCTCCATCCGAAGCAGCCGAACACAGCTGCCTTTTTGCCTTTGAATTTCAGGGATTTCAGATAATACAGGAAGCCTTCCATGCTGGCAAGTATCCCGTTCAGGATCGTCGGCGAACCAACCGCGATTGCCTTCGACTTGAAAACCTCTCCTATAATGTCATCCTTTTCCGTATGATCCACATTAAACACTTTTACCACGGTGTCCGGTGACTGAACATGGATCTCATCGGCAATCGCGTGAGCAATCTTTTCCGTACCGTGCCATTCGGTTCCGAAAACAACCGTGACCTGGTTCTCCTGATACGCATCCGCCCATTTTGCGTAAGTTTCCACGATCTTAAGCGGATCTTTGCGCCAGATTGCGCCATGGCTCGGAGCGATCATTTCTATCGGCAGATTCAGCGCTGTAATCTCCTTTACCTTCTTCGTTACGAGCGGGGAGAAAGGGGCGACGATGTTCGCGAAATATCGCTGTGCCTCGTTCCACAGAGTCTTCTGATCCGCCTTGTCCGCGAACATCTCCTCCACGGCGTAATGCTGACCGAACGCATCCATTGAAAACAGGATATTGTCGCCCGTGAGATAGGTTGCCATGGAATCAGGCCAGTGCAGGAATGTCATCTCCACAAAGATCAGTTTCTTCCCGTTCCCGATATCAAGGGCGTCGCCCGTGTGGACAACATGGAAATCCCATCCCCGTTTGCCATACTGGCCTTCCAGTGATTTCACCGCATTGGCAGTGCAGTAGATCGGCGTGCCGGGAATCTTCTCCATCAGTGCCGGCAGGCTGCCGGAATGATCGTTTTCTCCATGGTTCACGACAATATAGTCAATCTTTTTCAGCTCGATCTCTGATTCCAGATTCTTCAGAAATTCAAACTGATGCGGTGCCCACACCGTATCCATCAGGACAGTCTTCTCTTCCTCGATCAGATACGCGTTCTGCGAGCTTCCGCTGTGAATCGTGAAATCGTCCCCATGAAATTTCTTCAGATCCCAGTCCATGTAGCCGATCCAGTATACATTGTTCTTAAGCTGTTTCTTCATGAAGTAATCCTCCTGTCACATATGATCATCCTTGCGCTTTATACGATAAAAATGCGGGCAACTCTTCTTACCTAAGTCGCCCGCGTAACATGAAAAACACTCATTATCTTTCAGAAATAGCTCCAACCGGACAGCTGTCAATGGCTTCCTGCACTTTTGCATCATCGCCGTCTGCATAGCACTCTGCCTTGCCATCACTGTTCATACGGAACGCATCCGGCTCGATACCGGCGCACATACCACATCCGATACACATATCCTGATCTACATAAGCTTTCATCGCACTCACCTTACTCCTTATCAAACTGATCCTTGCCTACTCCACATACCGGACAAACCCAATCATCCGGAAGATCCTCAAATGCCGTTCCCGGCGCAATTCCGTTATCCGGATCTCCTGCCTCAGGATCATAAACATAACCACATGGTCCGCATACATACTTATCCATAGTCTTTCCTCCTCGTACGATTTGCAGTCATATTTCTTTCTGCATCCGACAATCATAATCTAAACCCTTGGTCCGATATTTTCTGTTGCCGCGGCAACAATGGTGATTTTAATCATGTATTTAATTTACAATGCA
>OMUP01000189.1 GCA_900314255.1 uncultured Lachnospiraceae bacterium
TCCTCGTCCATCGGCATGGTAAATGGGTGATGCATCGCCACCCAGCGGTTCTCCTCGTCGGACCACTCAAACTGCGGGAACTCCGTCACCCACAGGAAGCGGTACTCATCCTTGTGGCGCAGTCCCAGTTGCTCAGCCAGTTCCACGCGCAGAGCGCCCAGAACGGCCCATACGATCTTCTTTCTGTCAGCCGCAAACAGCAGCAGGTCGCCCGGCTGCGCTTCCAGTCTGTCGCAGATCGCCTTCATCTCGTCTTCGGTCATGAACTTCGCGAAGGAAGACTTCATCGTGCCGTCTTCGTGCAGCGCGATCCAGGCAAGCCCCTTTGCGCCGTACCCCTTGGCAAAATCGGTAAGGGCGTCGATCTTCTTTCTTGACATGCCGCCCTGGCCCTTGACATTGATGCCGCGGACCGTGCCGCCCGCCCCAATGGCGCCGGAGAATACGGAGAAGCCGCATTGATCTGCGATATCGCTGATATCCTTTAACTCCATGCCGAAACGCAGATCCGGCTTGTCCGAGCCGAAGCGGTTCATACACTCGTCCCAGGTCATGCGCTGAATCGGAAGCGGAACGTCCACATCCAGCACTTCCTTGAAGATGTAATGCAGCAGGCGCTCGTTTACGTCGATGACGTCATCCACGTCGACAAATGAAAGCTCCATGTCGACCTGCGTGAACTCCGGCTGGCGGTCCGCTCTCAGGTCCTCGTCGCGGTAACATCTTGCCAGCTGAATGTAGCGGTCATAGCCCGCGCACATGAGAAGCTGCTTGAAGAGCTGCGGAGACTGCGGGAGTGCGTAGAACTCGCCCGCGTGCAGACGGCTCGGAACCAGGAAGTCTCTTGCACCTTCCGGCGTCGAGCGGATCAGGGTCGGCGTCTCGATCTCAAGGAATCCTTCCTTCGCCATGAACTGACGGATCAGCGTGGCGACCTGGCTGCGCATCATGATGTTGCGCTGCAGGTCCGGCCGGCGCAGATCAAGCGTGCGGTAGCGCAGGCGGATGTCTTCCTTCGTCGGAATGTTCTCTTCAATCGGGAACGGCGGCGTCTGTGCTTCGGAAAGAATGCGCAGCTGCTGCGCCACGATTTCGATGTCACCGGTTTTCAGGTTCTTATTCACGGCACCAGACCGCTTTTCGACCTTGCCGACGACGGCGATTACATACTCAGAACGCAGCTGGTAAGCTTTCTTGAAGTCCGCTTCTCCCAGCGTATTCTCATCAAAAAGGATCTGAAGAATGCCGGAGCGGTCCCGCAGGTCGACAAAGATCAGGGCGCCGAGGTTCCGCCTCTTTGCAACCCAGCCCATGACGGTAACGGTCTTGCCGATATCAGCGCTGCTCACTTCCGTGCAGCGATGGCTCCTTTTCAGTCCAACCATTGATTCAGGCATGAATACAATCCCCTCTTACCAATAAACTTGCGGGTCCGGACAGGGCCCGTTTCATATAAGTTTAGTCACGCACGGCCTGTAAGTCAAACAGAAAGCGAAAAGAGTTTCCGTTTGCGCTCTGCCATCTCATCCGTGCGCCGTATGTAGCTGTCGATATCCTTTACGTTCATGGCGCGCTCGATCCGCCCGTTTCCGAAAACGCGCTTTGTCGCCGCGCCGGCTCCGCAGGCCATGATCGACTGCACCTCTTCCATGATCAGGATGTTGTACAGACATTCTTTCCCGATCTTCGCAAAGCCGACATTCTCAAAATTTCCGGTCATGTTCTTCTGCCGGTACATGTAGTACGGCGAAAGCCCCTGCCTGGCCGCCGATTCATGCGTCAGCGAAACCAGCGCATCCGAATTTACAAGAGACAGATCCCGGTAGAGAATCCTCTGCACATTGAGCGCCGCTGCCCGCTTGATCGCAAGCGAGTGCACCGTCAGACTCTCCGGCCCCAGCTTCTCGATTTCGCCGAGCGTCCTTTCAACCTCCGGCTCATTTTCCCCCGGAAGCCCCAGAATCATGTCCATGTTGATGTTATCAAACCCGGCCGCGCGCGCCATAGCAAAGGCTTCCCGCACCTGCGCCGCGCTGTGCCGGCGGCCGATCACCTTAAGCGTCTTGTCGTTCATCGTCTGCGGATTGACAGAGACGCGCGTCACGCCGTGTTTCTGCAGTGTATTCATCTTCTCAGCCGTCACCGAATCCGGCCGCCCGGCCTCGACCGTCAGCTCCAGGATGTCATCCAGAGGAAAAATGTCCTCAAGTGCCGTGAGAAGCCGGTCCAGCTGCTCTGCCGTCAGAGCCGTCGGCGTGCCGCCGCCGAAATATACCGTGTCAAGCCGCCTGCCGGACATGATGTCAGCGGCCGCGCGCATCTCTTTTATCAGCGCGTCCAGATACGGCTCCACCTGGGCCTGATGCCCCGCGATCGGATACGACGGAAACGAGCAGTACAGACACGTCGTCGGGCAGAACGGAATGCTGATGTACAGACTGTAGCCGTCCGAAAAGTCCCGCATCCCGAGGATCTGCCGCTCCCGCTTTGCGACCGTGAGCGCCAGCCTCGCCTTGTCGTCCCGGCACAGATGCTCCTTCTCGAACTTCTCCAGAATCCTCTCCTCAGCCGCGCCTTCCTCCAGCATGGCAAATGCGATCTTGCTCGGCCGCACACCTGTCAGATAGCCCCAGGGAAGCGTCTTTCCGGTGAACGCAGAGAGCGCCCGGTACAGTTCCCTCTTGAATGTCTCGTGGCGTGTCTTCTTGTCCTCTCCGGCATCTGCGTCCGGGATTTCCGGGCACACAAAAAGAGAATCCTGCTGCGGCAGATGCCGGATGACAGGATCTCCTGCTGCTTCATTTCCGTCTGTTTTTACAACTTCGATTCTCGGAAAAAACGAGCGGACGAGCACGACCGCGTCGTCATAATACTGCGGGTCGCGCACGTCCAGAATAATCGTGTTCATAGATATGGATTGTTCTCCCTCTCATGGCCGATGGTTGTCAGCGCCCCGTGCCCTGGATACACCTCGGTGTCATCCGGAAGTGTCATCAGCACATCGCGGATCGAGTGCACGATGGCGCTCATACTGCCGCCCGGGAAATCCGTGCGTCCCACCGACTCCAGGAACAGCGTGTCGCCAGAAAATACGGCCTTTGCCGCCGGAATGTAATAGCTCATGCCGCCCGGTGTGTGGCCGGGTGTGAGCAGGCAGTGAATTTCAAGTCCCGCGATCTTAAGGATCTCTTTGTCCTCTAACAGCCGGTCCGGCACCAGCGTCACACTGCCGTATCCCATCAGCGCCGACAGGTTCGAGTGGCAGTTGGTCATAAGTTCCTGATCTGCCGCCGGGGCCAGAACGGGAATGCCGAGGGCATCGGCCGTCTCGCGCGCTTTGCTGATATGATCAAAGTGCGCGTGTGTGATCAGAACCGCCCGCGCTTTCACGCCGTCTTTACGTACCATCGCCATGATTCTCTCCGGCTCAAACCCCGGATCGATGATGATGCCTTCGCGGGTGGATTCATTTGCCACGAGGTAGCAGTTGGTGCCGATGGGGCCTACGATGCGGCCGTCAATCTTTATATCTGTCCTGTCTGTCTGATCCGGCATTGTCATCTGCCTCCCGGGCACGTCAGCCCGTCGTCCGGGCAACATCCGTGATGCCCTTTATCTTGCGCAGCTTGCCTTCGATGCGGGCCAGTTCTTCCTTGTCGCGCACGTCGAAGCCTACGTTGATGGTCGCCTGCTCGTGCTTGTTGGTGCGGCTGTTCAGGAACTTCACATCGATTTCCGCGTCGCTGAAGATCTTGGAGACATCGATGAGCAGTCCGACGCGGTTCTGACCGTAGAGAGTCAGCTCCGCCGCATAGCTGCCGTTCTTGCTCGTCGTGTGCTCCCACTGCGCTTCCACGAGGCGGTTTCTCTCGGAAGCCGGAAGGCTCAGAATGTTGACGCAGTCCGTGCGGTGAATGGTGATGCCGCGGCCGCGGGTGATGTACCCGATGATCTCGTCGCCCGGCACCGGATTGCAGCACTTGGAGAAACGGACACTCAGGTCCCGCACGCCTTTGATCAGGACGCCGGTCGAATTCTTGTCAGCCGGCCGATCCTTCGCATCTTCTGTAATGCTCTTCAGCACATCGGCGTCGGTGAGAGAAGCTCTGCGTTTCTTTTCGTACTCGTCCTGCAGCTTGTTGACAACCTGGCCTTCCTTCAGGCCGCCGTGGCCGACGGAGGCGAGCAGCGAATCCCAGTCCTTGTACCCGTACTTGCTGCAGGTTTTGTCCATGAACTCCGGCTTCAGAAGCTCGGAGAGCTGGATGCCGCGATTGCGGCAGTAAGCCTGCAGAAGGTCCTTGCCGCGGGCGATGTTGTCCTCTTTCAGGTTCTTCTTGAACCACTGATTGATCTTGTTGCGGGCCTGCGGCGACTTGACGATGTTCAGCCAGTCGCGGCTGGGGCCTTTGGAGTTCTGGGACGTGATGATCTCAACCTGGTCCCCGGACTTCAGTTTGTAGTCGATATTCACGAGCTGGCCGTTGACTCTTGCGCCGACCATGCGGTTTCCGACGGCCGAGTGAATGGCGTACGCGAAATCGACAGGGCACGATCCGGCCGGCAGCGGCTTGACGTCGCCGGACGGCGTGAAACAGTACACCTTTTCGGAGAGCAGCGAAAAGTCATCCTTGACACTGTTGATGAACTCCTCGTTGTCCGGCATTTCCTTCTGCCACTCAAGGAGCTGCCGAAGCCACGTGAGCTTGTTCTCCTCGGCGTCGGCCGGTCTGCCCTGGATACCCTCTTTATACTTCCAGTGAGCCGCGATACCATATTCCGCGACGCGGTGCATCTCGAATGTCCGGATCTGCACCTCGAAAGGCTGTCCGCTCTTCGAGTAGAGCGTCGTATGCAGAGACTGATAGTTGTTCTGCTTTGGCATCGCGATGTAGTCCTTGAACCGCCCCGGCACCGGCGTGTACTTCTCGTGCAGCAGGCCGAGAACCGTATAGCAGTCCGTGACCGTCTCAACCTTCACGCGCAGCGCAAAGATGTCGTAGATCTGGTCAAACGTCTTTTTCTTGCTCACCATCTTGCGGTAAATGGAGAACAGATGCTTGATGCGCCCGTCCACCTCGGCCTTGATGCCGTGGCTCTTCAGATGGTCGGCGATTTCCTTGATCATATCGCGGATGAACGCTTCCTTGCCGGGACGCATTTCCTCGACCTTGTGGTACAGATCGTTGTACTCGTCCGGCATCAGGTACTTCATCGCCAGATCATCCATCTCGATCTTGATCTTGCTGATACCAAGACGGTTGGCCAGCGGCGAGTAGATCTCCAGCGTCTCGCGGGACTTCTCGATCTGTTTTTCGCGCGGCTGATACTGCATCGTGCGCATGTTGTGCAGTCGGTCGGCCAGTTTGATGATGATGACGCGGATATCCTTGGCCATGGCCAGGAACATCTTGCGCAGGTTCTCGGCCTGCTCCGTCACCTTGTCCTGCTTGTAATTCAGCTTGGTCAGCTTGGTGACGCCGTCGACCAGCATCGCAACCTCGTCGCCGAACTGCTGTGCCACGTCTTCATACGTCATCGGTGTGTCTTCGATGACGTCGTGCAGCAGGCCGGCGATGATGGTCTCTTTGTCCATCTCAAGCTCTGCCAGAATAATTGCCACGCAGAGCGGATGGATGATGTAGGGCTCGCCGGATTTGCGCTTCTGGTTCTTGTGCGCCTCGGCCGCCACCTCGTAAGCCCGGCGGATATCGGACATGTCATCCGACGGATGGTATTTTCTGACCGTTTTGATGAGGTCGTCATACAGAACATCAGGACTTGTGAAGTCTGCCGGAGTGCTCACATCCTGTTCATCCCGCTCTTTCACATCACCGCTCTCGGTTGTCTCAATAATCAGTTTATCCATTTCGGCAGTCCTCCTTCCCTTAGTCCCTTCTTGTTTGTCCCCGCCGTCCGGGTGTCCGCTCTTCAGGCCTCGTCGTATGTCTTCTGCAGGAATTCTCTGGCCGCCACAGCCGTCTCCGGCGTCGTGTTTTCCAGCGTGCACTGGATATACGGCTTGTGCTTTTTGATCTCCCGGCAGAGGAGCGGATAGTCAAGCCCGCCAAGACCGGCAGCTGTCTCTTCAAACTCGCCGTTCTTAATGATGAAGTCCTTGCAGTGGATCACAGCGATCTCCGGTCCCAGCAGATCAAACGCTTTGCGGATGTGCGCGTCCTGATCCGGGACATCCTTCGGCCACAGCAGATTCACCGGATCGTAGATGATCTGCAGATTCGGGGAATCGATGGCGTCCAGCACCCGCCGTGCTCTCTCAACAGAGCAGACAACGTGGCGCACAACCGGCTCGATGGCCAGAATTACGCCGAGCTTCTCAGCCGTGCGCACAACCGGTCTGAGATTCGTGATAAATGTGTTCAGAGCTTCCTCTGTTCCGTTGGCCGGCTCATAGACGTACTCCGTATTCACGGCGCCTGTCTCCGTGCCGACGACACTGCATCCAAGAGCCGCCCCGAACCGAAGCGCCGCCGTGTAGGTGTACTGGATACTCTTAAGCTGCTGCGGATCCGGATTGCAGAGATTGTTGTAATTGCCGAGTACCGCGATATCAAGGCCGTGCTTCTCGGCGAGATGTTTCACGTACTTCGCGAGGCCGGGCGTCTCCGTCTCCGGCGTCACCTTGAAACTTTTTACCGACTTGGTCATTGCCAGGTGCGCGCAGACAAAGCCCTGTTTTTCAATGTTGGAAAATGCCTCCTCCAGTGTATCGCCCGCCACATCGTGGGCACGAATTCCGATCTGCATTTTTGTTTCCTCCCCTGAAATCTGTTTATACTCTGTCGGCTGCGTCTGCTGTATCATTTCCCGCAGTATGCCGCGCCGGATATTGAAATTCAACTGGTTCTATCTATATTATAGATTTCAGCAACTTGTGTCAATCTTTCCGGTGCGCAGGAGCGTATCCAAAGCGGCATAAAATTATTACCGCTGTATCCGGAACCATGCACCGGATGGTATAATATTTTCAGCCTGTACCGGCCTGTCCGGTCCGTCACTTAAAGGAGGAGACCGATGAACTACGCGGAAATCAAATGTCCCGATGTCGCCAACGGCCCCGGCTGCCGCGTCTCGTTGTTTGTAAGCGGCTGCACACACCACTGCAAAGGATGTTTTAATGAAGAGGCGTGGGATTTTAATTTTGGGAAGCCTTTCACGCAGGATACGATCCGGGAAATCACAGATCTCATGAAACCGGACTTCATCCAGGGGCTGACGCTGCTGGGAGGGGAGCCTTTCGAGCCGGAAAACCAGAAAGGAATCCTGCCGCTCATCCGGGCGGTGCGCAAAGCGTATCCGAAGAAAGATATCTGGGCCTTTTCCGGGTATCTGTTTGACAGGGATATTATGGGACGGATGGCCGGGACGGTTCCGGAGACGGAGGAGATCATCAAAAACATTGATGTTCTGGTCGACGGTGAGTTCGTGCTGGAAAAGCGGGACCTCATGCTGAAATTCAAAGGTTCCTCAAACCAGCGCACGATCGACGTGCCAGCGTCCCTGAAAGCCGGAAAGGTTGTACTGCTCTTCTGATATTCTGATTGAGGTGAATCATGATCCTGCACACACATGTACGTTTTAAAAAGCTTGACCCGGAGGCAGTCATGCCCGTATACGGCACGGAGTATTCCGCCGGTGCCGATCTTGTCTCGATAAGCGATGTGACGATCGCCGCCGGCGGGACCGCGATGGTCCACACAGGACTTGCACTGGAAATTCCGTCCGGCCTGGTCGGACTTGTCTGCGCCAGAAGCGGTCTGGCGAGCCGCCACGGCATCGCGCCGTCCAACAAGGTCGGCGTCATCGATTCGGATTACCGGGGCGAAATTATGGTCTCGCTGCACAATCACAGCAATGAGCCCTGGCAGATCGTCAAGGGCGACCGGATCGCCCAGCTGATTCTGATGCCCTATATCATGGCGGATTTTGACGAGACGGACGAGCTTCACGAAACCGGCCGCGGAGAAGGCGGCTTCGGTTCAACCGGCCGGAACTGACCTCGTTACGGCAGGCAGCAGATCTGCCCGCTATTCACCGCCCCCACAGAAAGGAGATATGCGCGATGCAAAAGGATGTTGAAAAGGAAATTGACGAAATTCTTGAAAAAATGACGGAGGAGGACCGCACGAAACTGGTTGGTTTCTCGGATTTCTCGGACACCTACAGGCTTCTGAAACAGTACGGCCTCACCGCCACACAGCAGGAAGCGGAGGAAGCGCTTCAGAGCATCGTAAACAACAGCGAGAACATCGGCACGGAATTCTTCGATTCCATCGGAGCCGAAATCAAAAAAATCTTCTCGTAAAACAAAACCGGGTCATCTTCGGATGATCCGGTTTTTCTGCGGGCGCAGCGTCAGATGTGTCAGCACTTCTCCTTCGTGGCGCGTCAGAATAAACTCAACAGCGTCCGCCGTGTCCTCCGGGCTCAGACAGTACATCTCTCCTTCTTCCGGCCGGAAATCCGCATTCCGGTACAGATCCGTGTCTGTCAGGTCCGGTTCGATCACCGACACTTTCAGGCCGTATTTCCGGTTTTCAGCAAACAGGCTTTCCGCATAAGCGGTGAGTCCGGCCTTGGCAGCTCCGTACACACAGGCGCGCGGGCTCGGACCGTCAGCCGTCACGGACGAAATGAAAATGACGGTGCCGTTCACGCTCTTGATATCTCTAAGCAGCGTCCCGGTGATGATCAGCGGGACTTCCAGATTGGTGCGGAGCATCGCCCGCACTTTCGTCTCATCCATCTCCTCGGCCATCCCGTACCAGGCCACGCCTGCACAGTGAACCAGAAGAAACGGCGCTCCCTCCCGGCGGTAATCCGCCAGAAATTGTGCGAGTCCCTTTTCATCGGTCAGGTCCAGAATCACCTGCCGGATCCCGCTCTCGTCCCGGCGGAAATTCCGGCCGATGCCGGTCACTTCATATCCCATTTTGCAAAGCCGCTCTGCCACCGCCCGGCCGATGCCAGACGACGCTCCGGTCACAAGTGCGCGTTTTGCCGCCATTTGTCATACCTCCTGCTCTTCCCACAAAAACATCTTTCCGCGGCCGATCCAGCCGTCCAGGAGCCCCGTCATGTACGCTGTCATCTCCCGCGACTTCTCCCCGTAGCCGGCGACACCGCCGCAGACTTTGTACGGATACTGCGCGAGTGCGCTGTCCGGGTGTCTGGCGCGCAGCTGCCCGAGATACTGTGCCCCGATGCGGAAACTTCCGATGCTGATGTCGCGGATCTGTCCGGGCTTAAAGGCCTCCCGCACTGTCTGTGCCAGTTTCCGGTACTCCTCCTCCCATCCCGGGAAACGCAGCATCGGATCAAAACACAGACGGACCGGGATGCCGCGCGACACAGCCAGCCTGGCTGCCGCGATCCGCATGGAAAGTCCCGGCGCCTTCTTTTCGTACCTGTCCGCCACTGCGTCCGGCGAGAGTGTGAAGGCCCAGATCGCGTTTGACAGCGCCGGCAGTGTCGAAAGAAGCCCCTTGTTGGCACACTTTGTGCGGATTTCAAGTGTCAGATCCGGTCTTTCTGCGGCAAATGCATACCACTCCTGCAAAAATCCGGTCAGAGGCTCGATCGCCGCCAGATCCGTGTCATACGAGATGCACAGATACACCGGATAAAGCGCCAGCAGCCTGTCAACCTCGGCAAATGTCCGGCTCTGGTCCGTAAAAACGACCAGATTGGCGGACGGATACATTCCTTTCAGATAACAGTATTCACAGTCATAGACGCAGTTCATGACCGTCGACGTGTAGTAGAACGCCTTATTGCCGAAATCCTGACACACCGGCGCGCCGCGGTACACGCGCGGGTCCGGCTCGTCAGCCAGAATCAGGGAAAGACTGCGGCTCTGGATGCGCGCGTCCTGCCCGCTGAAGTTGAATACGTCTTTATAGTGCCGGATCATAATCACATGTGCGTCCGGAAGTTTCTGCAGAATCCGCTTTGTCTGCGGAAGGTCTGCTGCCCTTTCCTCCACATACACATGGCTGAAAGCCGGCTCAAAGAATGTCCCGTTCAAGCTGTTCCAGAACCTCCTTTCCTTTCTTCTTGTCTGAAGCCGGCAGACTCCCGTCCGCGTAGAGCATGTGCACAAGCTTTTCCGGATCTTCACCGGCCAGCGCCTGCCACCGGAAGATGCGCCGCAGCTGCTGCCGCATCGCCTCCGATCCGTGAAGATCCTTCTCTGCTTTAGCCAGGAGCTGCGTCTCCCAGGCATCGGCATGCGCCCCGGCGCGCGCATCGGCCGCCTGCTGCAGCCAGAACAGGTAACCGGCCACATTCTCCGCGGCCACCTCGCAGGCCTTGCGCAGATCATCTGCCGTCAGACCGGAAGAATTTCCGGCATCGGATACCACTTTCAGCAGCACAATCCGGTCCGGGCTCAAAAAACGCGCGGCCGCCTGAAAAAAGCCCGCACCTTCCATATCAATAAGATGAGAAATGCCGGAGTCTGAACTCTGTGGCGCCACCCGCGGCACGGTGACGAGCGCGCGCTCGCCAAAGGGCATTCGCCACTCAAGTCCCGGATAAAAGTCCCGTTCTGTCGCCTCTTCCGTGATTTTATCGATGCAAAAACAGCTTCCGGCCGGTTCGTTTCCTGCTGCCGTGCCAAAGTTCACGGCAAAATCTGCCGGAAACTGCGTGAGTACGCGCGCCGTAGTGACGGCCGAGGCAATCTCGCCGCTCCCGGTGAGAGCCAGAAGGAAATTTTCATCTTCGCTTTTCCAGACAGAAAGGTTTCCGGCCTCCAGCCGTTTCATCCGCGCGCCGTGTTTCCGGAACCGGTCCAGAAGCTGCTGTGCTTCCGGATAAAGAGCCGTAAATACTGCAATCATTGTTTTCTTCTTTCTAAAGTCCGCCCTGTATGCTATTCTGAAGCCGTAGTGATCAAAAGGAGGATATCATGATTCTGGATCTTATCAAATCGCTGATCTACGGAATTGTGGAAGGCATCACGGAGTGGCTTCCGGTCAGCTCGACCGGCCACATGATCCTGCTGAACAGCTTTCTGCATTTCAACAATGTCAGCGACGGATTTTTCAGTATGTTTGAGGTTGTCATCCAGTTTGGCGCGATTCTGGCCGTAGTGGCACTCTACTGGCGCCGGCTGTGGCCCTGGAGACGCAGGGACGGGAAGATTGTGACCCGCAGAAGTACGCTCCGTCTGTGGGCGAAGATCATCGCCGCCTGCATTCCGGCCGCCATCGTGGGTGTGCTGTTCGACGATAAAATCGAAGAGCTCTTCTATCATCCGGTTCCGATCGCACTTGCCCTGATTATCGTCGGCATCGCGTTCATCCTGGTGGAAAATCATCTGGCCGACACCGTTCCGTCCGTCACGAAGCCGTCGCAGATCTCATTCAAGGCTGCTCTTATCATCGGACTGTTTCAGGTCGTCGCTGCCGTTTTCCCGGGCACATCCCGTTCCGGCGCCACCATCATCGGCGCACTTCTCATCGGAATCGCCCGCCCGGCCGCCGCAGAATTCACGTTCTATCTCTCGGTTCCCGTGATGCTTGGCGCTTCGCTTCTTAAGCTTGTGCGTTTCGGTCTTGGCTTTACCGGCGCGGAAGCTGCCATTCTCATTGTCGGCATGGTGAGCGCCTTTATTGTTTCGATGCTCATCATCCGCTTCCTGATGGCCTACATCCGCCGGCATGACTTCAAAGTTTTCGGCTGGTACCGCATTGCGCTCGGTCTCTTCGTGCTGATCGCCGCGGCGACTTTCATGCGGTAAGAAAGCGAAGTTCTTTGAATCTGATAACAACAAAAAATCATGGGACAGTATATGCAGCGGGAATCAGAAAAATCTGATTTCCGCTGCATTTTCCATCTGTGATCTGCAGGGATACCGGATCAGCCTTCCTGCATCCCGAGGAATCTCCGAAGCAGCAGGATTGTGTTGTCTTTATTCTCGGAATTGGCCACAATTCCGATGGTCGGGTCATCCATCTGCATTTCAAGCTCTGAGGAGAGTTCTTCCTGCGTTACATTGATCAGAGCCGGGAAGGTCTCGCCTTCCGAGTTGGTCATGGTTTCAATCCGGCCTTCTTCTTCCAGTCTGCTGTAGATGTCCTCCGGAAGATATTCGGAAAGATCCAGGAAATAGTCGACATTCTCCGCAAGCGAGCGGTTCAGGCTTTCCGGGGCGATGATCATGTCGATCTGCTTGACAGCCACCATCGTCACCAGTTTTTCCTGGCTGGCAATTGTATCCTGTGTGAGCTGGCTGTCCTCCGTCGGGTAGTTCAGCATAGTGACCGTCGCGTACTCATACTCGCCGAATCCCAGTTCCTCTGCCAGTTTGTTCTGCCAGTCATCCGCCTCCTGGAGATCATAATTCGTCGCATTCAACACCGCGACGCCGATTTTGGACTCTCGTTTGGCGTTCTCGACCGCGTTGACGATAACAGCCACCGCAATGACCGCGATCAGCGCAAAGACAAAATATATCCGGTAATACGTCAGGATGTATTCCACTTTCGCTTTCCCGTGAAGCTTAGAGAGCTTCTCTTTTTCCGACTGGTGCTCAATATCTGTCATGACTCATGTCCTTTCCGCATTTTCCACCTATTCTACTCTGTCAGGCGTCTTTTATAAACTTGTTTTTCCGTGCTTTCCCTTAAGCTGCCTGCGGTACTGCGACGGCGTCATGCCGGCGTTCTGCCGGAAAACGCGCTCGAAATACGTGATATTGCCGAACCCCGTCCGCGCTGCGATGTCTGTGATATCAGCGTCTGTCGCAGCCAGAAGCGTCTTGGCCTGCGCGACCCGGCAGTACGTCCGGTATTCCGTCACTGTAAAGCCGGTCGTGCGCCGGAAGATCCGCGTCAGATAGGACTTGCTGACGAAATAGCGCGCCGCGAGGCTGTCGAGGTCAATCGTCTCGGCGCAGTTGTTCTGCAGAAATACGGCGATCTCATGAACCCTGGCAAATGTCTCCCCTTCGACACCGCTCCCGTCCGCCCGCAAAGGTCCGATTAAAGCCGCGCTTTCCATGCGCGCGTCCAGGAAACTTCCGATCAGAAGAAATGTCAGCGCCCACACCTCCGGCTTTGCAAATGTTCCTCCCGCGGCAAAAACGTTCTCGATCTCCCGGATCAGTCCGCACGCCGTCTCCCACGCTTTATCTGAAAATTCAGCCGGCCCGGCAAACCTTTCTCCCAGGTCCTCTGCCGGATACCCGAGAGCTGATAGAGCCGGCGACAGCGTTTCCATGTCAAGCTGCATCAGGAAGCGGCGGTAATGCTGCCCCTGCACGCAGCTGCTGGTCTTGTGGATCGTGTTTGAATTGATCAGAATCGCCATCTTCGGCCGGATGTGATACGTATCCTGCGCCACGAAATAATACCGCTCTCCCTCCAGCAGAAAATAGAGCTCGACACTCTCGTGGATGTGCCGGGTCTGCATGGAGCCGCCGGAGAGGTTGCTCACTTCTTCCGCGAAGACGCCGGGGAGCTCGCCCCGGAACACAACTGTCTCATTTTCAATCCGCATACTTCACGTCTCTCTTCCTCTTTCGGGTTATTGTACCCATAAAGATAAAAGTTGTAAAGAAAAGGCAGATTTCATAAGTCTTTTCATCTATTCGGGGCTATCATACGGACAGAAATAAAACGTGCAGCAAAAAGGAGGAATTACTATGACCCGCACGAAAAAAGACCTGAACATCGCGTACTTAGGCGGCGGCTCCCGCGGCTGGGCCTGGACGTTCATGACGGATCTGGCTCTGGACAAGGAACTGGGCGGCACCATCCGCCTCTATGATATCGACAAAAAGGCTGCTGAAGCCAATCAGACAATCGGCTCACATCTGATGAGCCGCCCTGAGGCCAATGGCAGCTGGAAATTCACCGTAAGCGATACGCTTGCCGATGCGCTCACCGGAGCTGACTTCGTCGTTATCTCCATCCTGCCGGGTACATTTGACGAGATGCAGTCCGACGTTCATCTGCCGGAGCGCCTGAACATCTGGCAGTCCGTCGGCGACACAGCCGGCCCGGGCGGTATGATCCGCGCTCTGCGCACCCTGCCGATGTATGTGACATTTGCCGAGGCAATCCGCGACTACTGCCCGAATGCCTGGGTTATCAACTACACGAACCCGATGTCGCTCTGCGTGAAGATGCTCTACTACGTATTCCCGCAGATCAAGGCATTTGGCTGCTGCCACGAAGTATTCGGCACGCAGAAGGTGCTTGCCGGCATCTACGAGAAAGAGACGGGCAAGAAGGTTGACGACTGGCACAACGTCTTCGTAAATGTCGTGGGTATCAACCATTTCACATGGTTCACAGAAGCTTCCTACAAGACAGACGATCTCTTCCCGATCTATGACAAATATATCGATGAGCATTTCGAGGAAGGTTTTCAGCTTGATGGCGAGAACTGGATGAATTCCAGCTTCAAGTGCGCCAACCGCGTGAAAATGGATCTGTTCAAAAAGTACGGCGCCATCGCGGCGGCCGGCGACCGTCATCTGGCTGAGTTCATGCCGGGCGACACGTATCTGAAGGATCCTGAAACCGTCGCATCCTGGAAGTTCGGCCTCACGACCGTGCAGTGGCGCAAGGATGATCTGCAGAAGCGTCTTGCGCGCAGCCACAGACTGGTGAGCGGCGAGGAAGAAATGAAGCTCGAGCCGACCGGCGAGGAAGGCATCCTGCTTATCAAGGCTCTGTGCGGCCTCTCCCGTTTCGTTTCCAACGTCAACATTCCGAACAGCGCGCTGCAGATCCCGAATCTTCCGGCCGACGCCGTTGTCGAGACCAACGCCGTTTTCTCGCGCGACAGCATCCATCCGCTGTACGCCGGCCCGATCCCGGAGAAGATCCTTCCGCTTGTAAAGCCGCATGTGGACAACCACGAGAGAATCCTGCGCGCGTCCCTGGATTTCGACAGGAATCAGGTTGTCGAAGCTTTCCTGGCCGACCCGAACGTCGCGGCCAAGACGAGCGACCGCACCGCCGTATCCGCACTTGTCGACGACATGATCAAGAACACCCTCACGTACCTTCCGGACGGGTGGAAGAAACTGTATCAGTAAAAGAACAAACAGGGTGCATTCGAGCCTGAAATCCTGTGATTTCCGGGCTTGATGCACCTTTTTTTGCCTGGTTTTCGGGCATTCCGGGTGCATTTTGGCCTGACCCAGCCTGACTCAGCCTAACCCAGCCTGACCGGGTCAGCGGAAATGAGGAACAAGCTTGTTTCCGGTGCGCCAAATGCACTGCCAGCGTACAGGGTGTCAACGGGATTCATAAACAAGCTTGTTTCCGGTGACACAAACAGGCTATTCCGGCTCAAATCGTCATCGGGAACAAGAAAAGAAGCATTTCCGATGATCAGGACATTCCTCCCGGGCTCAAAATGTCACCGGAAATCGCTAAATTCCGTTGCCGTATCTGGACCTGTCATCCATCCTGGCGTGCAAGCACGCCGGCTGTCTGACCGGTCCGATACTGGCTTATGCGCTCAAAAAAAGCCGCAGGACTTGTCATCCCGCGGCGATACTTAATTCTGCTGAATTATATAAACTTATGCAAGTTTTGCCTTTGCAGTTTCAGCGAGTTTTGCGAATCCTTCCGGATCGTTCACGGCCATGTCAGCCAGAACTTTGCGGTTGAGTTCGATACCGGAAGCCTTGAGGCCATACATGAACTTGCTGTAGGAAAGTCCGTTGATGCGGGCAGCTGCGTTGATGCGGGCGATCCAGAGGCTGCGGAAGTCTCTCTTCTTCTGCTTTCTTCCGGCGAAGGAAGAATTCAGTGCTCTCATCACAGACTGCTTTGCTACTCTGTAGTGCTTGCTTCTGGAACCTCTGTAGCCCTTAGCGAGCTTCAGAACTCTGTTGTGTCTCTTCTTTGCGTTTAATCCGCCTTTAATTCTTGCCATTTCTCAAATCCTCCTGTCAGCCTTCTCTTCAAATCAAAGATACGGCATGATCTTCTTCATCGTCTTAACGTTCGTAGCATCGGTCATCGCTGCGTGACGTAAATTTCTCTTTCTCTTTGTGGACTTCTTGGTGAGAATATGGCTCTTATATGCCTTCATCCTCTTCAGCTTACCTGTACCGGTCATCTTGAAGCGCTTGGCTGCTGCTCTTTTTGTCTTTACCTTTGGCATAATAATCCTCCTGCTTGCTATTATTCTAACGGTTCCTGCTTTTTCTTCTTTCCGGAGTCTTTGCTTTTCGCCGCTAAAAACAATGACATACTTCTGCCTTCCATCTTCGGAGGCTTTACAACCTCGCTGATGTCGCTGAGCTTGTCGGCAAAGTCCGTGAGAATATGCATGTTGTCATTCACATGCGCCATCTCTCTGCCGCGGAAACGAAGCGTTACCTTCACGCGGTTTCCCTTTTCAAGGAACTTGCGTGCATTGCCGGCCTTGGTGTTCAGGTCGTTGGTGTCGATATTGACGGAAAGACGAATCTCCTTCACCTCGACAACTTTGCGGTTCTTGCGTGCTTCCTTCTCCTTACGGGTCATCTCATAACGGAACTTCCCGTAATCGATCAGCTTGCATACCGGAGGCTTCGCGAGCGGCGCTACCTTTACAAGATCGACGCCTGCCTCTTCCGCCAGCTGCATGGCCTCTGCCGGAGTCATCACTCCAAGCTGCTGTCCGGCCGTTCCGATGACACGAATCTGCGGATCCCGGATATCTCCGTTGATCTGCGTTCCCTTCTTGTCGTCTCTCCTACCGTAATTGTCGCCCGTAATCGTATTTTCCTCCTGCAAGAAAAGCAAAAAAAATAGGATGAACGCGAGTCCATCCACATCATGACAAATGCCGCTCTCACGGCACTTCTCAATATCAACGCCAAGTCACCGGTGCGGCTTTCTTCCGCAGTTATAGGTGCTTGGGTGAGAGTGGATAACTCTGCTTCGTTTTCATAACACTGAAATACTAGCAGAGTCACCCGCTCCTGTCAAGAACAATTTCACAATACTGCAGGCAAAATCAGCGGAATCACAGCCCTAACTGATCTGCGGCATATTCTGCCTGCTCCTGCGTGAATTTGTTTCCATAAGAAGACGTAAGCTGATCGATCAGCGAGTCTCTTGAAAAGCCGCCCATATCCAGATAACTCTTTGCCGCCTCGACCGCTTCCTCATTCCAGTCGGCTCCGCAGTTATCCGCTGCATATGTCGCCTCTTCTTCGGTGAACTTTGAGCCATATTCTGATGAAAGCTGATCGATCAAGCCCTGATAAGAAAAGCTTCCGGTCTGCAGATAAGATTCAGCCGCCTCCAGTGCCTCCGCATTCCAGTCAGCTCCGCAGTTATCCGCCGCATAGGTTGCATCTTCTTCCGAAAATTTGTTTCCATACTGTGATGAAAGCTGGTCAATCAGTCCCTGATAAGAAAACGGCATTTTGTCTATATAAGACTTGGCTGCCCGGAGCGCCTGCTTCTGCGATGCCGTAGCTCCTGCATCTGCAGCTGCTTCTGTTGTTTCTGCTTCTGTCTCTTTTGATTCAGTCTGCGTCTCTGTCTTTTCTGAAAGCTTTGTTGTTTCTTCCGCTGTTACTGTCTCGGAGGAAACGCTTCCCTTGACCGTTTCTGTCGTCTTATTCTTTGAGCCGCCGGTCGATGCACTGCTGACAACTGCCAGAACGGCAAATGCCGCCAGAACGCCCACTATGATTCCTTTACTTTTCTTCATATATCTTTTCCCCTTTCACGGCCATAATTACCGCAAAAAACTCTGCAGCCCATTCCGCGGCAATATCAAAAACATCAAATGTGCCGGCTGCCCATGGGAAAAGCTGAAGAACTTCAAGAAGGCCGGAAAAGCAAAAAGAAAGAAAAAGAACACCCCAATCAGAAAATTCTGCGTATCCCCGGCAGACTGTCAGACGGATCGCCGACGCCAGCGCGTACCCCCACAGCATGTCAAGGCCGTAATTTCTGATAAAACGCACCGCTGGAATTCCTATCGCCGCCCCATTAAGCAGAGGGTGGTACTCCAGGTGCAGGACACAGATCACGGCTTTGACAGCCCACACGTCCGGCGACAGCGCAAAATACAAAGCGCCGCCCAGAACAAGCGGCCAGACAGTCTGAATTTTCAGGAACGTGCTTTCCTTCATCTCTTCTGCTGTTCTTCAACTCTTCGAATGGATACATTGATTTTACAATATATTTCCAGCCGATTTTGTCCCCTGCGGGGTGGGAACATTTTCCGGGGAAGAGCGGAAAATGAAGGAAAAGATTAATCCTGCGAGCCGCAGGGTTTCAAGGGAGAAAAGCCTTCTTTTTCGAGGGCTTCGTTTACGTCCTCGAGGCTCCCGGGGCGGGAGCGAAACAGGATCAGCAGCAGAGCGTCGCGCGGAATTTTCGGGTACAGTTTCGGCATGCCGTATTTTTCCAGCGCGCGCTGCACTTCGGCGTCGGTCATTTCGGCGGCGTAGCAGATCCGAAGGATAACGTCGCGCTGAACCGTGCGTTTTTCGCCCGATAACAGCTTGTAGCCGTATCGCTCTGGGACGTCGGCCATGAGAAAAACCGTCTGCTGCGTCAGGTGGTTGCGGCGGATCATATCCTTGACATAACTGCTGAATGAGTTCTGCTCGCCAAGCATACTGTCCCCGTTTTCTTTCAGATAATCCCGGAACTCTGAAACGTGGGTCCTGCCCAGCGCATCCGCCAGTTCATCGGTTTTTTTCTCACTCATAGGCCTGCCTTTCTGTTATAATTTTTCAAAAGATTTGTGGAAGAAATTGAAGCATGGATGAATCATTTATTTCAAACTGCAAAGCTGTCGCCGCGATCAATCCGGAGCACCAGGTTTTTCTCGTGCAGCACCAGCTCACGCACCGGTTTTATGTCCTGAAAATCATGGATATATTCAACGCCGGCATCTACCGGAAACTCATGGAATCGCCGGTCGAAGGGACTCCGCGCATCATGGCGTGCAAAGAAGAAAACGGGAAACTGATCGCCGTCGAGGAATACTTTTCCGGCACGCCGCTTTCCGAGCGGATCGCAGACGGCACGCTCTCGGAGGATGAAATTTCCGTCATCATGCGCGACCTCTGCGGCATCATCAGCCGGCTCCACGCCATGGCGCCGCCTGTCATTCACCGTGACATCAAGCCGTCCAATATCCTGATCATGCCGTACGGGCACGCGGTTCTGCTTGATTTCAACGCGGCGAAGTTTTACTCGCCGGACACGCAGGAAGACACCACGCTGCTCGGCACGAAGGGGTACGCGGCTCCCGAACAGTACGGCTTCGGCTCGTCGCTCCCGCAGACGGACATTTACGCTCTGGGCGTCGTTCTGAAAGAGATGGTCTCGTCGCTAAAGAAACCTTCTCACCGCTTCGACAACATCATAAACAAGTGCACGCAGATGAATCCGAAAGAGCGCTTTTCCTGTGCAGACGATCTGCTCGACGCCCTTGATTCCCGCCGGCGCGGCGGAAAATACGCACTGCCCGGCTTCCGCACGCACACACCATGGAAAATGGCCACGGCCTTCTTCACCTATCTTTTCATTGCTCTGGCGTCCGTTACGTTCACGACCAATGAAAAGCTGACCTCAGGCCAGAACATCCTTGAACGCGTCTGCTTCGCGCTGTGCTGCCTGTCGGTCGTCTTTATTTCATTCAACTACCTGGACGTCCAGCGCTTCCTGCCGCTGTGCAAGTCCAAAAGGAGACTGCTGAAAGCAGCCGGGATCGTGATTCTTGACGCGGCCGCTGTCTTTCTCATCGTTTTCATCATGACAATCGTCGAGCCTTATTTGTAGCATTTGTCATGAAATCCGCTCGTAGTGGACATAGTGATAGGTCACGTCAAAGTACGTCTTCTCTTCGCTCTCCCGCACCTTTCGCCAGGCGGGGTCGGCGTCCATGTCCGGCATAAACGCGTCCGCATCATAGCTGTAATCGATGCGGGTGATGTCGGCCTGTGTGCAGTACGGCAGAAACTCCCGGTAGACGCTCGCGCCGCCGGCTACGTAGACGTCCGTGTCCGGCAGGTCGCTCACCAGCGCCCGCGCTTCCTCAACCGAGTGAACCACTGCCGCATCTTTTACGCGAAGGGACGGATCGCGGGAAAGAATAATATTGTCGCGTCCGTCAAGCGCAAGGCCGTTCGGGAAGGTCTCAAGCGTCCTGCGGCCCACAATGATTGCCTTTCCAAGCGTTTCCTGCCGGAAAAATTTCTGGTCCTCCGGGATTTTCACAAGCAGCCGGCCTTCCCGGCCGATGCCCCAGTTTTTGTCCGCCGCTGCAATAAGGATCATTTCCCGCCGCCTTTCCGCACATCCGCCGCGCCAAGCAGCCCGGCCACGCGCGCCGACACATTGGCCTGCACGTGGATTCCGTCTTCTTCGTACTCTTCCTTTAAAATCTCTCCGCCGCCGGCGCGGATGCTGTTCACCAGCCCCGTCTTGCTGTACGGAATGACGCACGCGACGTGCACCCGCAGCGCGCGCACCTGGCTCTCAAGACCGGTGAGGAAGCGGTCGACCCCCTCGCCCGTTCCCGCTGAGATGAAAAATGTCTGGTCGGCTTTCGGGTCCGCTATGTGTGGCATCTGCCCCGCCGGAACGCGGTCGCACTTGTTGAAAAGCGTGATGACCGGCTTGCCAGCGGCGCCCAGGTCCGTGAGTGTCTTATACACTACGTCCATGTGGTCCTCTGCCTCCGGATCGGTGATGTCCACGACATGGATCAGGAAATCGGCGTAGCGCGCCTCTTCCAGCGTGCTCTTGAAAGC
>OMUP01000012.1 GCA_900314255.1 uncultured Lachnospiraceae bacterium
CAGTCAAAACCAGGAGCACTCCTTTGAATACCAAAGTACTCGTAAAGCAGGAAAGCTTTTCACAGGCCGCCCGGGCTTCCTGCGTTCTGCAATATGCCATCAATCAGGGAAAGGGCTTTGCACTGAAAACCGGCCTGGAATTCATCCGGGACAATTATCAGAAGGACAGCATCATCGTGACGATGGATGCGGATGGTCAGCATCTGCCAAAAGACGCCGCGCGGATCTGTGAGGCAGCCTGTCAGAACCAAGGCGCTCTGATTCTTGGCAGCCGGCATTTTGCGGAAGGAGTTCCTCTGCGAAGCCGCACTGGAAACCGGATCACAAGTGCTCTTTTCTGACTTGCCGCCTATCTGCTTCATCTGTATCTGCAGAAAAAAGAAAAACGGCGGGATGATCCGTAACATCCCGCCGCAATAACTCGTATTATGATTCCTTCCGGCAGCTTTCGCGCTCCTGCAAGGTCCCGGAAAAAATCTGCTGATACTTTCGGATATTAACAGCCGTCTTCTTGTTTTCAGAAGAAGGCTGCTCTTCTTTCCGGTCCCGCTCCGCAATCATCGCCAGCAGCTCTTTCATAGACGCTTCCGCCATTTCCTCAACCGGCTGCTTCAGCGTGGTGAGTGAGGGAACCAGATATTTTCCGATGGGAAGTCCGTCAAAACCAACAACGGACACCTGCTTCGGGACCTCAATGCCGCAGTCGCGAAGCGCCCTCAGACATCCGATTGCGATCGAATCCGAAATGGCAAATATTGCATCAAACTTCGCACCGGATTTCACCAGCTTCATAGTTGACTGATATCCGTTCTCAAGTGTATATGTTTCTTCGACATTTTCCGGGCGGCAGATCAGTTCCGGATCTGCCTCGATGCCGTGTTTTTTCAGGGAATTCAGATACCCTTCCAGCCGCAGGGAACCGATACTGATATCCCGCTCATCGGCGCACAGAATGGCGATCCGTTTCCGCCCGCATCCGATCAGATAATCTGTCACGACCTCCGCTTCTTTCCGGTCATCGATGGACACATATGCATACCGGGAGAACTTCTTCCGGTCCGTCACCGCAACTGAACAGAATACGTACGGAGCCGCCAGACGTTTGAGCCGTTCAGACGAAAGAATCGGATTGCCGCCCAGAAACACAATACCGTTCAGCCGCTTTTCCTTCTCCAGAAGTGCGGCGATTTCCGTCATATCCTGTGACTCTTCCACGTGTTCAAGAACCAGTGAATAGTTATGACTGGTACACTCCTGCTCAAAGACTTTGAGCATTCCGGTGAAGAACGGGTTTGTGATGCCTTTTACCAGGACCGCGATATTGCGCGCGTCATTCAGTTTCAGATTCCTCGCGGAATTGTTCGGCACATAGCCGTACTTGTCGATGACCTCCTGTACCCGGCGCTTTGTCCCCGGACTTATATCATAGTGATTGTTGATCGCCCGGGACACCGTCGAGACGCTGATGCCCGATAGTTTCGCAATTTCTTTGATTGTCAGTTTTTTCGCTGCCATGCTTCACTGCTTCCTGGCGCGGTGACTCTCCTCCGTCAGACGGCGGATGCGATCAGCCGTACCTTCTGTAAAATCTTCCTTCCGGAAGCGGAAGACCCAGTTGCTGCCAAGCGTAGAAGGCCGGTTCACACGGGCTTCTGCTCCCATCTCAAGATAATCCTGCAGAGGTATGACTGCGGTATCCGGCCTGGAAGCAAGCGTCATCCGGATCAGCTTGTCGACATAATCCGATTTCAGGAACTGACTGATCAGTACTCTGTCCACATCCTCAGCTCTGGTAACCGCTTTCACGCCGGCTTCTTCTCCGTCCCCGAGCTGCCAGGCTTCACAGTATCTCGCACAGAAATCCTGATCCTCGACAGAAATCTCGCGGAACCATGCAGCAAGTGTCTGATTATCATGAGTTCCCGTATAGCATACCGCATTTTCCGGCCAGGTGCACGGACGATAGTCTGAATTTTCTCTGGAATCAAATGCAAATTCCAGAATTTTCATTCCCGGATAGCCGGTATCTCTTACCAATTTCCGCACCGAATCGGTGAGATACCCGAGATCCTCTGCAATGACCGGTTTCGGCCCCAGCGCATCTTTCAGCGCATCAAACAGTTCGATCCCCGGTCCCTTTTCCCATGTTCCGCCGCGCGCATCCTTTGCTCCGGCCGGGATCGCATAGTACTCGTCAAATCCGCGGAAATGGTCCACTCTCACCACATCAAACAGCTCAAAGCAGCGGCGCATCCGGCTGATCCACCAGCTATACCCGGTCTTTTTGTGATAGTCCCAGTCATAAATCGGATTGCCCCAGAGCTGCCCGCCGGCCGCAAAATCATCCGGCGGACACCCCGCCACCTTGCATGGCTTTCCGTCCTCCCCCAGCTGAAACAGCTCAGGGTGCTCGGTAAAATCAACGGAGTCACCGGAGACATAGATCGGGATATCGCCGATGATGGAGATCCCTTTTTCGTTCACATACGCCTTCAGTTTCTTCCACTGCTTCTCAAACTCGTACTGCGTAAAGCCGTAAAATGCTTCCGGGTATCCGGTCTTCTCTGTCATGAACCGGTCATAAGCCACAAGCCAGGAAGAAGATCTCTCAAGAAAAGCCAGGTAATCCTCCCGTTCCCTGCGGGCCGATTCCGTACTGCCGTCCTCTGTTTTTTTGCAGAAGCGCAGATACGCCTTTAAGAGCAGCGGAAATCTTCCGAAATACAGCTTCTCGTAATCAACCCGGCGCTCATCTTTGCCGAAGTCAACTTCTTCACACTCCTCTTTGGTGAGCAGTCCTTCTGCAACAAGCGTCTCAAGGTCGATAAAGTACGGATTTCCGGCAAAAGTCGAAAAGCTCTGATATGGCGAGTCGCCGTATCCCGTCGGTCCGATCGGGAGAACCTGCCAGTATGTCTGACCGCTCTTTTCCAGGAAATCGGCAAAGCGGTACGCTTCTTTACCGAGCGTGCCGATTCCGTACCGGCCCGGAAGCGAAAAGATCGGCATCAGGATTCCCGCGGCACGTTTTGTATCATTTGTCATTGGTTCTGTGTTCGTATTCATACGCGCCCCTCCTGCACTCTTACTGGGCGGGCCACGTCAACCTTTGACCGCACCTGCAACAACTCCTTCGATGATGTATTTCTGGCAGAACGCATAGAATATGATGATCGGGATGATGGAGAGCACAAGGGTGCCCATCATGGCTCCCATATCCACCGAACCGTATCCGCCTTTCAGATACTGAACGGCGATCGGGATTGTTCTGTATTTCTTCAGGTCCAGAGTCAGTGACGGAAGCAGATAGTCGTTCCACACCCACATCGTCTCGAGGATGGCGACCGTGATGCAGGTCGGCTTCATGATCGGCATGACAACATGGAAGAATGTCTGCAGCGGCGTGCAGCCGTCGATCATGGCCGCTTCCTCAACCGCCAGCGGAATGGACTTCACAAAGCCGGTGAACATGAAGACCGCCAGTCCCGCGCCGAAGCCCAGATAGATGAACACCAGGCCGAGCGGATTGGTGAGATGAAGCATGTTCGCGATTTTGCTGAGCGGGAACATGACCATCTGGAACGGAACGATCATCGAGAACAGACACAGATAGTAAACGGCCGACGTGAATTTGTTGTGCACTCTCGTGATATACCACGCGCACATCGACGTGCACAAAATGATGACAAAGACCGACAGAACCGTCACGAAAAGCGATACACCGGCGGCTTTCAGCAGATCTGTCTTCTGTATGCCGGAGATATAGTTATCAAGCCCGACGAAGCTCTTCGCGTTCGGAAGGGTAAACGGCATCTTTGAGATGTACGTCTTTTTCTTGAACGAGTTGAGAACTACCAGAACGATCGGGTACACATAAAATACGGAAATGATCGAAAACAGTACAGTCAGCGCTATACTTCCTCTTTTCTTCGCGATTTTCATATTACTGCTGTACCTCCTTTCTGCGGGACAGGTAGTTCTGCGTCAGGGCAACCGCTCCGACGATCAGGAAGAAGATCACGGCCTTTGCCTGGCCGACGCCCTCCCAGCCCGGACGGCCGTAGAAGGTCGTGTAAATGTTCATGGCAAGCAGCTCCGACTTCTCGGACGGTTCGCCGTTGGTCAGGGCCAGGTTCTGATCGAACATCTTAAAGCCGTTGGTCAGCGTCAGGAAGGTGCATACCGTGATCGACGAGCGGAGCATCGGAAGTGTCACATAGCGAAGCTGCTGCCATTTCGTTGCGCCGTCAATCTTGGCCGCCTCGATGAGTTCTCCCGGAATATTCTGAATTCCGGCAATGTAGATAATCATCATGTAGCCGATCTGCTGCCAGAGGAGCAGGATCACCATGCCCCAGAAGCCATATGTCGCGTTGTATGTCAGAGTCTTGCTCCAGTACGCAAGGATACCGTTGAGAAGCAGGCTCCAGATGTATCCCAGAACAATTCCTCCGATGAGGTTCGGCATAAAGAAGATCGTGCGGAACAGATAGGTTCCCTTGATTTTCTTCGTCAGCGCAAGAGCCACAACAAATGCGAGGAAGTTGATGAGAACCATGGTGACGATCGTGAAAAGGGTCGTGTACCAGAGAGAATGGACGAACGTGTCATCCTGGAATACCTTCGCATAGTTGGAAAATCCGATCACCTGTGCATCCGTGATCGTGGTGAACTTACAGAAGGAAAGGTAGATGCCGACGATAAACGGGGCGATGAACCCGACTGTAAATGCTATGAGTGTTGGAAGAACGAAAATCGGAAGATACCGTTTTATCGCTTTTTCCATAAGAACTCCTCTCTTAGTAAAAATGGCCTCTGGTCAGGCATTTGTACTACCTGCCGGAGGCCATCACAAGCTTTTGTTTTAAAACACCGGCTTAATCCGTATGTCTTCTTTATGAATGAGCATTCTTGTACTCGGTAGCCCAGCCGTCGACAAATGCTGTCTTTACGGCATCCCAGCTGCCTGTGCCCTGAGCATACTCAAGCATTGCGGAGCCCAGATCATTCTTCCACTGCTCACTCGGCATTGTGGTGAAGTTCCAGGAAACCGGTGTCTTGTCCTTGTTATACTCATTGGCAGCCTTGACAAGCGGGTTGGCCGGAAGGTAGTCCGAGAAAGTCTTGAACGGAGTTACAAAGCCCATATCCTTGGAGAGACTGTTGCGTCCTTCATCGGACTCAACGACCCACTTCAGGAAATCCTTGGTAGCCTGAATGTCTTCAGCACTTGCCTTGGAGTTGATGCACCAGTAGTTTTCAGAACCTGTGCAGAGTCCCTGCTTCGCGTCATCAACACCGAAGAAAATCGGAAGCATTCCAAGATCGTCATCAGCCACATCGTTGCCTTTGATATCATTGTAAGCCCAGGTACCGTTCTGATAGAACACAGCCTCGCCAAGCGCGAATTCGGAAGAAGCGTCATCGCCTTTCTTGCCGGAGAGAAGCGTCGGCTCGCAGGTCGAATCGGTGATGTACATGTCGAACACCTTCTTGAAATTGTCAAGATAGGTTCCCTTGATGGCATCTGTCGAAGTCTCGTTCTCAGCCTTGTACTCGTAGTAGATCGGAAGGTTGGCCAGATGCGTCTTGAAACGCCAGTCGGAAGAAGAATCAAAACCGGCGGATGTGAAGGCACCTTCAACACCAAGCTCGTCCTTCTTTGCCTGGATGTCGTCAGCCACTTCCTTCAGCTTGTCAAAGCTTGTGATCTCGGATGCGTCCTTTATCTTGGCACCGTCCATCTGGCAGTACTTGTTCAGAAGGCTCTTATTGTAGATGATTCCGTAGGTCTCAATAACATAGGCAATACCTTTTATGGAACCATCGGAATCCTTAAGCGCGTAATCATCACTCTGCAGATCCTTGTAGATATCCGTGTCCTTCAGATCCAGGCAGTAGTCTTTCCAGTTTGCCAGTCCCACCGGTCCGTTAACCTGGAAGAGTGTCGGAGCTTCCGACTTGGCCATCTCGGACTTCAAGGTCTGTTCGTATGTTCCGGAAGCTGCCGTCTGTACATTAACCTGTACACCAGTTTTCTCTGTGTACTTCTTTGCGAGAGCTACCCACTGATCAGCCTGTTCCGGCTTAAAGTTCAGGTAGTAGACCTTTCCGGTCGAAGAACCCGACGATCCGGAAGCTGCCTTTGTCGTGGCAGATGCCGCAGCTGTAGTGGTAGTTCCTGAGCCAGCCGTTGTTGATCCACTTGCAGACGAGCTTGAAGAACCGCAGCCTGCCAGAGCGGTCACAGCCATGGCAGCAGTCATTCCGAGCGCTGCAAAACGTTTCACATTCTTCATAAGTTTTCCCTTTCTGCCCTCCTGAGGCAAACCGAAGCAGCTGTTTCGTTATAGCATCCGTTGCTTCATAAACTCTTCACGCGGGGTGTTCGTAAACGGTCCCGTGAATGTTACCGGCATCGTTTCCGGTAACGTTTCTGATTATTTTCTAACACTTTCACAAAGCAGATGCAAGTGGTTTTCGCAGCTGATTGTATGATTTGTCACAAATGCACATTAATTTATAGTTTGATTGTGCATTATGCACGCATTCAGGGCAAAAAGAAATTTTTCCGTCATCAGATAATCAGGCATTTTGACAGTTGTCAAAATTATATGTTTTATTCTATTCTGCCTGTTTCTCCGGATTTTCCGAGCTGTTTCAGAAAGACTTTGTAGTCTTCTTCATTCTGATCCGCATATGAAGAGGCAAAAGCCGTCATGGCACTGGCGAATGCGTCTCCCTTTCCGACATAGCCGGCGATTTCATGGCGGTTCCCGGTTTTCGCATGGGCATGTGCCAGCGTTCTCGCACAAAGAGCCGCATATCCGTCCAGATCGCTCACACTGATACTGTCAAGATCAACAGACCCCTTTTCATCCCACAGCTGCCGCACATAGTAATCCTTGATATCGCCTGCAGCATCCGGAACCCGCACCCATCCGGTCAGGATATCGCCTGCTGTCTGGATGGCCCGCTGTCCTTCCACAATCCGGCGTCCGTGTTCGATATACCTGGAACTGCCCGTATATCGTTCAAAGCAGGACGGCCCGGCCTCTTTCACCTGAAGCACCAGCGGATCAGACTCATCCGTTCCGGTCATCACAATAACCCACGCCCTGGTTCCGACACTGCCGACATTGTATAACAGTATAACAATTGAACTATGCCGGAAAACAGCATATAATCCGAGGTTGTTCGAAAAGGAAGGGGGAAATCATGGATAAAAACCGCAGTAAAATCATCATCCGCACCAGCATCATCGGCATTCTGGTCAATGTCCTGCTGGCGGGTTTCAAGGCATTCATCGGAATGCTCTCCAACTCCGTGGCCATCGTCATGGACGCAGTCAACAACCTGAGCGACGCGCTTTCGTCTGTCATCACGATTATCGGAACCAGACTGGCCGGGAAAGAGCCTGACAAAAAGCATCCGCTCGGATACGGGCGCATTGAAAATTTAAGCGCAATGATCATCTCCGTGATCGTGCTTTACGCCGGCATCTCATCTCTGCGGGAGTCCGTGGACAAGATCCTGCATCCGGAAACGCCGG
>OMUP01000079.1 GCA_900314255.1 uncultured Lachnospiraceae bacterium
TCATCCGTTCTAATCTGAACATAGGTACTTCCCATAATCTGTCACCTCCTGTTTTTATTATATAACAATGTATTGACATTGTCATGTGCTTTGGAATATTTCTCAATGACTTCATCTTTGTAAAAATGGAGTCATTGGATAAAATTGCATCGCTCGATTCCTCAAGTGACATCCTTGACAAGCATGATGCACATAATCAGATAGGCATCTATGAACTTAAATGAGCATTAATCAACTTCTGACGCCTTGCAACCATTCGCCAAAATTAGATTCTTAGGAGAACCATTGAACCTTTGTCATCTGTGTTCACCTATGTACAAGAAAGTCGCTGTCCGTCAAGCTTATTACGCATTTCGAATTCATTTCGGTTCACAGAAGTTCGTCTGAGTCGTTAGAAATTCATGGCTTCATTTTAGCAGTTTTTTAGATTTTGCTAAAAAAGGGAAAAGGAACATTTGCAGCTATCGCCGATATTAGAATAATGTCTCTATCATTCATCGGATTGTATTTTCTTCCATGCCATAGCCTTATGATCCCACGACCCGCTGAGCTGCTTATCCTCGCGGATAGCCTGAACTACAGGATCTAAAAAAACTTGAATTGTTTCTATCGCATTTTTAAAATCGATGGGTGTCAGCACATTTTTTTGCTTCAGAAATCCTTTCCATCTGGACGCTCTGAGAGGATCTTCGCAGAATCCTTCTTGAAAAGCCACTATTTCATCAAATCCTGTGTTTCTGTGCCGGAAGGTTTCTATGATAGCCGTCTGAAGCAGCGAGCCGTCAAAATCCCTTCTTTCGGCAATTGTGCAAATATCGTAATAATCTTTCATTCTTCCGTTTACTTCGCCGAGGCTGACAATAGCCTCAAACTTTTCCGCAATCAATGACTCAATGGAATACGCATACATCCTGGCCGGGCTATCCCCCAGCAGAGTAGGATATTCCATTTCCACCCGATCCGGGTAAATAGAATCGCCAAATCCTATGTCGATGTTGACCGGAATGCGCGTACGATCAAGGAATGCCAGAATTGAAACATTCAAGCCATGGTATTCTTTAAACTCTGTGATATTCGTTACCTTCAATGTATCCAGTTTAAAGACAATCGGATCATCACATTCCTGACTGAAAATATCCGAAAATACTGTTCTCATATTCTCGGCCTCATTACTCATCTTCGCTCCAAGAAGGTCAATGTCTGTCGTGGCCCGGGTAAAATCCTCAGTAAACATACCATACAGCAGAATACCGCCCTTTAGCGTGAATTTATCTTTGTATTTTGATATAGAGATTCGGTATAACGTTCGCTCAAGTACATAAACCGTAAAAACATCCTGTACCACGCGGTTATTTTTCTTTGCATAGTTCTTCAGACGTTCCTTTACCGAAATGGCACTTTTCATAGTATTGCCTCCAGATACTGTTTTATCGTAGTCTCAACCTGCAGCCGTTTTGAATAAGATATAAGCCGGTTAATATCCCTGTCCGGCTGTTGCACATATCTCTTCAATATCTCCATAGCAGGCTCAAATCCCATTTTGTTGCGATGATAAATCACGTCACAGACCGTTTTCTCCTTATCGTAGATACGAAACGGATTCCCTTCCTCTTCAATCTCAACGATGCCAATGCTGTACCTCGGTTCACTCATACGGTAAAACTTCATTGCCGGCCATTTGGGCGAATCCGGAATCCGGGCATTCCTTGGTATCGCTACATCAATACGATTCGGACGCTCACTGGACAGTTCGTAATATACAGCTGCACTGATCAGACATATGACGCCTTGCTCTGAATAAGCAGGAACAGCATAAAAATCATTGACTTCCCCAGAATAATTGACATTCTCATACCATTTTCGATTCACACTGATCAAATCACCTGAGCTGACCATCTGTCGAATTTTATAATTAGAATATCCAGCTTCGTGAAGTTCTTGAGAAGATATAAATTGTTTCGCACTCTGAAAGAGCATCATTGTCCTCACCTCTAATAGTTATTTTACTTAATGACTCCACTTTTGTAAATATGGAGTCTTTAGATAAAATTTGTGAGCCAGAGAGCTCTCGAGAGTGGTTCCTGTCTGGCTATGTAAAAAGGCACCTTCCTGAGAAAGTGCCTTACGTGAGCGAATGCGAGATTCTTCTCCATTCTTGTTCTATTTCAGATTCCTGGCAAGCGTTGTCAGAAGCGCTGCCATTTCCGGGTTCGCCAGGACTTTTGCC
>OMUP01000167.1 GCA_900314255.1 uncultured Lachnospiraceae bacterium
TCAAAAAAGAGAGGCCGTTGCCACTCCATTAATAAATGGAATTGCAACAGCCCCTATCTTGACCCGGGCAGTGCGCAGCATGCGGTTGACTCGGTGATCACCATGCTGTCCCGCCAGGGCGTGCTCAGTGAAGCAGCGGCGAGACCCGAGATGCTCTGCGGCGAACCGCGGGTTGTGTCAGATGATGATCTCCTGACCATCCGCACGCCGTGCTTTTCAAGCTGATCACCGATCCGGCAGAGGACTGACGTCTGGCTTATTTATTGATTCTTTTTTGGGCTGCGCGGCTTTCAGCCTGCGGTAGTGCCGGACGGCAAGCAGCACGGCGGTCAGCGCACTGGCGGTATCCGCCGTGACCTGCGCGTACACGACGCCGTAAAATCCCAGAAAGTGGTGAAAGAGAAACAGAAGCGGGATCAGCAGAAGGCCCTGGCGCATGACAGACAGCAGAGAAGCCGTGCGGGCTGATCCGGTGGACTGCAGAAAGTTCGTCGAGAGATAGTAAAACCCGAGGAACGGTCCCGAGAGAACGATGATGCGGACGATCGATGCGCCGAGCTTGACGGCGGAAGCCTCTTTCAGAAACAGCCCGACGAAAAGATCATTTTCAATGAAGCAGAAAGCGGTCAGGCTGATCCCGCATATAAATGTCAGGAGCGCCATCTTTTTGATCGTCTCCGAAAGCCGGCCTGCATTGCCCGCGCCGTAATTGTAGGCCATCAGCGGCTGGACGCCCATACAGAGTCCCATCTGAAGCATGGCGATGATAAATGTACTCTTGTGGGCAGCGGCCATCGCCGCGACGGCTGTTGTCCCGTAGGAGACGACCGTCTGGTTGACAAAGGTACTCGCAAAACCGGCGATCAGAGTGGACAGGGCGTTCGGCAGGCCGACGGCCAGAATGTCCAGAATCGCCTTCGGGTGCTGTCTGCCGGCTGCCGGATTCAGAGTGAGAGACGGACTTTTTCTCACAACATAAGCAATAAGGAACAGAACGCCGATACAATTGGCCAGGACGGTGGCGAGCGCGGCGCCACCGACACCGAGGTGAAATCCGAGGATAAACAGCGGATCCAGCGCGATGTTGGAAAGGGAGGCGGTCAGATTGGCCATGAGGCCTTCTTTGATGGCACCCTCTGCGCGGATGAGATTCCCGAATACGGTGGTGAAAAGCAGGGCAGGAGCGCCGGCCGAGAGCGTTACCATGTAGGTGCGCGCGTAAGGCCGGATCTCGTCATTGGTTCCGAGAAATGTAAGCAGCGGTTCCCGGAACAGGATGATCAGAGCGGCAAGCGTGACGCCGATCGCAATGGTTGCGGTCAGGGAGACGCTGGAAGAAGTGCGGACCTGATCCTTGTCGCTGGAGCCGAGTCCGCGGGAGATGACAGTGCAGCCGCCGATGCCGATCATGCTGCCGATGGCCATGATGACGCTGTAGACCGGGCTGACGATCGGGATGGCGGCGATCTGCGCATTGTCGCCGAGCATTCCGACAAAATACATATCGGCGATCTGATAACAGATCATGATGAGAATGATCAGCATGGACGGAACCGCCATAGCCGCAATACTTTTCCAGATATTCCCGCTTTCGTATAACTCCCGCTGCCTCTGCCGCATATCCTTTTTCATTGCAAATGCCTTTCTGCTTGGACACTGTTTAACCACACATCATGAAATTTAAAATACATGGTGTTGCTTATTTTGCTTTAACTGCAGTATACTTCTGTTGACGGTTTCCGAACAACCGACAATTGTCTGCAGAGTGAAATATAATCGACAGAGACTAAAGGAGTGCTGCTTTTCATGAATGAAAAGGACGCGCGGGTGCGCTACACAAAAGAAATGATCCGGAAATCCTTTCTGGAATTGCTCAAAGAAAAGCCGGCGGCGAAGATCACGGTGAAAGAACTCTGCGAAAAGAGCGGGATCAACCGGGCGACTTTTTACAAGCACTATGCGGATGTGTATGATCTGCTTGAGAAGCTGGAACAGCAGTTCCTTGAAGAAGAACGAAAAAGTCTGGAGTCGCTGAATCTGAACTCTCTGGAGAATATGTACCGGGTGACGCTGCTCAGTCTGAAAGAGAACAAGGAAACATGGATTGGTCTGGCTGGATGGAACGGTGATCCGCATTTCACGGTCCGCCAGATGGAAGTGATCCGATCCTTTTCGCTGCCCCTGCTGCAGAAGAAGCTCCCGAAGCTTTCTGAAGAAAAGCAGAAGCTGGTCTATGCCTACCTTATGCAGGGAGCGGGCAGCGTGATTTACAGCTGGATGCGCGAGGGTGCACCGTCGCTGGATGAGACGGTTCACGTTCTCTCAGAACTGACGGCCGGCGTCTGCGAGGCGGCAGGCCGGCTGGCAGGTGAAGAAAATCCCGTTGTATGCAAGAGGCGGGATACAGACGCAGTTAAAGGGAAGAAATAAGCATTTGCCATAGAAGAGGAAGGAAAGAAAATGAAACTGGAAGACATCATGAAGGATCCGGAGCTGGGACAGCAGATTGGCCGGCAGATGATGGAAAGACAGAGGCAGGAACAGGCGCGGAAGGTGAGAAACTACAAGGATCTGAACGCCCACGCAAAAAAGGGACAGATCCTGTTCACCGGTTCATCCCTGATGGAGCAGTTTCCTGTTCAGGAGATCGCGGCAAGCGATGGCATCACGAAGATCATTTATAACCGCGGGATCGGCGGGACAACAACCGATGACTTCCTGCGGGAGATTGACACGGTACTTCTGGATCTCGAACCTTCGAAAGTCTTCCTCAACATCGGCACCAACGACATGACAGACCGCGTCTACGGTGACAAATGGATGGATCACCTGCTGGCAAATTATGAGAAAATTCTGCAGACGGCAAAGGAGAAACTGCCGGATACTGTGATTTACTGCATGGCCTATTACCCGACCAATCACCATATCAGCGATTCGCCCTGGGCGAGGGGCATGCTTAAAGAAAGAACGAAGGAAAACATCGCCCGCTGCAATGAAGGCGTGTCAAAGCTCGCAAAGAAATACGGTTATCAGTACATTGACTGCAACGAAGGACTGACCGATGAGAACGGGGAGCAGAAGAAGGAATTTGCCATCGACGGCGTCCACATGTACGCGGCAGCCTACGAAATCGTATTCCGGAACTTGAGAAAGTATCTCTGATCGGACAGAAGCCAAGGAAAAGAGGAAGGAACATGGCGGAATCGAAGCATTCTGCAAAAGTACAGATGGTAGAGGGCTCCCTCTGGAAAAACGTGCCGAAGTTTGCGATTCCAGTGGCGCTGACGGGGATCCTGGGCCAGCTTTTCAACGCGGCGGATATCGCCGTGGTGGGGCGCTTCACCGGCGCGCAGGGCACGCTGAGTATGGCCGCGGTCGGCGCCAACAGCGCGATTGTGGGCCTGATTCTGAACCTGTTTATGGGCATTGCGCTCGGCGCCACCGTGGTGATTGCAACAGCTCTGGGAAGAAAAGATGAAGAAACGGTGAAACAGGCCGTCGGCACTTCCGTGTTGTTCTCATTCCTGACGGGCGCTTTGACAGCTCTGATCGGAGAGGTGTTTGCCGCTCCGTTCCTCGCGTCTTTAAATGTGCCTTCGGAAGTATTGCCCGGCGCTGTTCTGTACCTTCGGATTTACCTTGCCGGTCTTCCCGTCATTCTTCTCTACAACTTCGAGGCTGCCATTTTCCGCGCTGCAGGAGAGACGAGGCTTCCACTGCTTGTCCTTGCGATGTCAGGGGCTTTAAATGTTGTGTTGAATCTGATCTTCGTGATTGGCCTGCACATGACAGTCGATGGCGTGGCGTACGCCACGGTCATTTCGAATGCTGTCAGTTCAGCAATGCTTCTTGTAATGCTGTTTCGGACGCAGCTGCCGCTCCGGATCGCGTGGTGCGATATCCGTTTTCACGCAGAAACACTTTCCGGGATTCTTCGGATTGGTGTACCGGCAGGACTTCAGGGAGCGGTCTTTGCCATCGCCAATATTCTGATTCAGTCGGCGATCAATTCTCTGGGAACTACCGTTATTGCGGCCTCAAGCGCGGCGCTTAACATCGAGATTTTCTGTTATAACGTGCTCAGTTCTTTCGGCCAGGCCAGCACCACGTTTACTGGTCAGAATTTTGGCGCCGGGAATCTGGAGCGCTGTCGAAAGGTTCTGCGGGTATGCCTTATCGAGGACGCAATTGCTGCGGCTTCAACCGTGGCGCTGGTCCTTCTCACAGGCAGACAACTCCTGTCGATTTTTAACACAGATCCGGAAGTCATCGCCATCGGATACGTCCGGCTGGTTCTGATCCTTGGCTCCTATGCATTCAGCATGTGCTATGAGGTCATGTCCGGATATATGAGAGGGTTCGGCATTTCTTTTATGCCGGCACTGCTCACGACGATCGGCGTCTGCGGTACGAGGTTCTTCTGGATCCTCGCCGTATTCCCGCGTCACAGGACCTTCCGGATGATCATGCTGGTCTACCCGATCAGCCTGGGCCTCACGGCTGTTCTCATCCTGCTCGCTCTCCTGTATTACCGGCCGTCGGCGCGCTTTGCAAAGCAGGAGAAGGCCTCATGACAAATGACATTTGTCATTGGTACTGTTTTTCTACGATTTTATAGAGAATGTTGCCGAATTCCTCGGGGCTTTCCTTGCATCCGGTATCAAGCCAATCCCGGATGACACCGACAGCCCCGTGATAGTTGTACTGATACAGGATCCGGAACGTCTTTTCATCGTATGTGCCGCGATCCATCAGGAGCTGTTTCATTTCGTCGTACATTTTCTGAATCGTCTTTTTGATGTACCGGCTCTCGAGCCTCGAATCGAAGAATTCGCGGTAGAAGGTCTGATTGTCATAGATCACCTTCAGCATTTTGCATCGATCCGCTTCGATATCGCCGTCGGCAAAGGCTGTCTCCGTCAGCTCTTCTTCGAGCTTTTCGTACAGATCGTAAATATCCAGATAATTCCGGTAGAAAGTCGTCCGGTTGATATCCGCCTCTTCGCAGAGTTCCTTCACCGTGATCTCGGAGAGGTGCTTCTTCTCCAGGAGTTTGTAAAGAGATTCCCGGATCACCATCCTTCCCGGCGCGATCCTCGGTCCTTACATGGACGGCAAGCGCAGCAGCACTGATCAGATTTTCGAGATGCTCCTGAAAGGAATGCCGAGCCCGAATGTCATCTACCCGGTGGGCGATGTGCGCGATCTCGCAGATCTTCACATCCTCGCCATGGAAAAGGAAGCGGCAGACGGCCAGCGTTTCATCGCCGAATCCGAAGAAATGACCATGCCACAGATGGCGCGTGTCCTGAAAGAGGCCTATCCGGACAAGAAGGTGAGCACGATAGTCATCCCGGATTTCGTGATCTCCATCATGGCGAAATTCCAGGTGCCCATGAAGGTCCTCAATACGATGATCGGCCTCAAGTATCACCGCGACAACACGAAGGCCAGAAAGCTTCTCGGCTGGAATCCGCGCCCGGCAAAGACGACCGTGCTGGACACTGCGCAGTATCTTGTCGATAATAAGATTGTCTGATGACTC
Organism: uncultured Lachnospiraceae bacterium; assembly: GCA_900314255.1. Taxonomy (GTDB): domain Bacteria; phylum Bacillota; class Clostridia; order Lachnospirales; family Lachnospiraceae; genus UBA4285. The sequence continues at coordinate 5,546 of OMUP01000167.1, forward strand.
AACTCCCACGGGGAGATTCAAGAAATTTTCCGCAAAGTGACTGCAAAGAGGCACGCCATGAAGGTTACGACTAGCATGATCGCGCGGGATCTGCGCCTGTGTGGCGGACTGTACAAGCTGCTGCTTAGCGGGACCGCAAAGAAAAAAGCAGGCCCGGAAAAACCGGTAAAATTAAGGAACACCGATTCTTCCAAGTCCACCTATAATGTCTATCTGACAAGAAAAGACGGATCGAAGATGAGAGTCATGATCCGGAAACCGGAGAAAACTTCAGATTTGGGCGTTCTGTGGATTCACAGCGGCGGGTATGTCACGGGCATGCCGGAAATATTGGATCTTTCTATGGCAGGGAAAATAGTAAAACAGGCACTTGTGATTTCGCCGGAATACAGACTGGCCGACCGGCATCCTTATCCGGCAGCTCTCGATGACTGTTATCTTACGCTGGAATGGATGGTGGGTCATGCCACTAGCCTGGGCATTCGTGCCGACAAGATTTTTGTCGGCGGGGAAAGCGCCGGAGGCGGACTGACGGCAGCGCTCTGCCTCCTTGCCTGCGACAGAGGTGAGATCAATATTGCCTGCCAGATGCCGCTCTATCCGATGCTGACCAACGAAGTGACAGATTCGCAGAAAGACAACAACGCTCCGGTTTGGAGCGAAAAGCAGAACAAAGCCGCGTGGAGTCTGTATCTTGACGGCGTAAAGGACGTCTCGAAATATGCCGTTCCGCTCAAGGAAACGGACTTTTCAGGTCTCCCGCCGGCCATTACCTTTGCCGGGACTATTGAGCCTTTCTACGATGAAACAAAAGAGTATGTCAGAAAACTGAGAGAGGCCGGCGTCCCGGCTGCATTCCGGGAGTTTGAAGGGTGTTATCACGCATTTGAGATGATGGTGCCGCACTCGAAAGAGGCAAAGGCAGCGGTGAAATTTTTTATGAGGG
>OMUP01000123.1 GCA_900314255.1 uncultured Lachnospiraceae bacterium
TTTCTGATATGGCAGTTTTGTTTTATAATACAGGGAGTCATGCAGAATCGTGTTGTCTGAACATTTATAAAGGGAGGAAGCAAATTATGCTTTCATACAAAAAGTCTGATTTCACGCGCATTTACTCGGCTCTCATGGTTCCGTTCCACGCGGACGAAAGCGTGAACTACGAAGCCCTCCGGCAGCTCGTGGAAAGAGAAATCAAGGAAGGCGTGGAAGGATTCTATGTCTGCGGTTCATCGGGTGAAGGCCTTCTTATGAGCGTCGAAGAACGCGAGAAGGTGACGGAATGCGTCATCGCGCAGGCGGCCGGCAGAGTTCCTGTCATTGCGCACTGCGGAACGGTCAGAACAGCCGATGTGATCGAGCTCGCCCGTCATGCGAAGGAAGCCGGCTGTGCTGCCGTTTCCATGATACCGCCGTACTACTATCATTTCTCCATGAAGGAAATCACGGGGTATTATCTGGATGTCATCGACGCTGTCCCGGATCTCCCGGTCATCATCTACAACATCCCGTCGTTCACCGGCATTGAGTTTAACAAGGACAATGCTTCGGAGCTCCTCGCAAATCCGAACATCATCGGTATCAAGCACACTTCGAAGGATCTTTATAATCTCGAGCGAATGGCCACGGACTATCCGGACAAGATTCTGATCAACGGATACGACGAACAGTTCCTCGCCGCTCTGTGCATGGGTGCCCAGGCGACCATCGGTACGACCGTAAATCTGTTCTATCCTCTCTTCAAGGGTGTCCGAGCTGCCTTTGAAGCACGGGATCTTGATACAGGAAAAATCCTGCAGCAGGACATCAACTGGCGCATGGAAAATATCGTCAAAGTCGGCCTCTTCCCGGCGACAAAGTACGGCTGCAGCCTGAAAGGAACAGACTGCGGCACCTGCCGCAGACCGTTCAGAGACATCACCAAAGAGCAGAAGGCACTCATCAAAAAAACTGTTGAGACGCCATATCCGGATGTGCTCAAGAAATACGTATAAACGACGGACAGCATCTCTCACATTGTCTCTGCGTAAAAAGGCACCGGCAGATTTTTTCTGCCAGCGCCTTTTTTATCAGCCCTGTTGCTGCCGGCCGCCCTTCTGTTTGACATCAAAGATATTTCTGCAGTGTCTTTCTGACAGAATGAGGTCCTTTCAGTTCCTCCCCGGCCATCTTCTCAATCTTGATTCCGATTCCGGCCTGATACAGGTCGATTCCAAAGATGTTCTCGTTTGAAAGAATCGGCTGAAGTCTTTCATGAATGCCGTTTTCGTCAGCCGTCTCAATCCCGCTCAATCTTTCCTGCAGTTCGGGAATCATGGGATCCGGCGCCAGTTCAAACCGTTTTCCCTCGTCGTCAACAGCCAAGAGATAACGAATCCATCCCGCAATAGCCAGCGGTATTCCCACAAGCGTACCGGCGCTGCCATATTTTGTCACATATGATTTAATGGTTTCACCGAACCGGATGCCCACCATCTGGGAAATATCGACGGCAATTCTCTGCGATGTATCGCCGAGATACGGATTCGGCATTCTCTCATGAATCACCTCATCCAGAAATGCTTTCGGAGAAATGATGCCCGGGTCTGTCACCACCTTCATTCCCTCCTGATATCCGATCAGGCATGCGAGTTTCAGGAGATCCGGATCTTTCATTCCATCCGCGAACATCTCATATCCGAGCATGCAGTCATACGTGCAGAGCGCGGTGTGAATCGGATTCAGGCAGGTGCATACTTTCATTCTCTCGGACTTGTTAACCGTTTCCCTGTCTGTCATGTATACCCCGGCATCTTCAAGGCGCGGCCGCCCGTTCGGGAAGCGGTCCTCGACAACAAGGTACTGCACTTTCTCTGCATTGCCAAACGGTGCGATAAATGTCTTCTTGTCCGTCACGACAACGTCCATGTTTTCAACGCCAAGTGAATTCAGTTCCTGTGCAACTGCTTCCTCCGGCCGCGGTGTAATCTTGTCGATCATCGTCCACGGAAAAGAAACTTTGGATTCATCCGAAATGTAGGACAGAAAACCCTCTTCACAGTACTTTCGGCTGACCCACTCTTTCGCGACTGCCCTGACAGCCGTTTTCAGGCGCTCGCCATTGTGAGAGCAGTTGTCCATGGATACAAGAGCAAGAGGCCAGGCGCCGTGCACATACCGCTCATACAGCATCGATGTCACAATGGCCATCGCCGTTTTAGCTCCTGCCGGACCGTTTTCAAAATCCTGAAGAACCGGCTTCGTATATGCTCCCGACGAATCGGTAAGCGAATATCCCTTCTCTGTGATTGTAAAGGAAACCATCTGCAGACTGCGGGAAGTGAATACCTCTTTCAGTCTGTCCCAGTCGTTTTGCTCTGCCGGGTCTGCCTTCAGGGCTTCGGCAAATGGCGCCAGCACTTTTTTGTCTCTTGTTCCGTCATTGTTCAGAATGACGCTTAGTTCAAGATTATCAAACGGACGGTAGATTTTATCCACGACTTCAAAATCGTAGCTTTCCACGCATACAAGACCTGTGGCAAGCTCCCCGTTCTCAATCAGCTGGTCCGCGATACTGCCGATGAAAATACGGAAAATGTTTCCGATGCCGAAATGAACCCATTCCGGCGCACTTTTTGTCTTTTCCCGCAGCCCCTCAATATCATATCCGGGCAACGTGATGCCTGCACTCTTCCAGGCAGCTTTATCCTTTATTCCCTCCAGTGTGAGTTTCATAGTCGTTTCTCCCTCTTTGTCCGTGTCATCTTATCGACCTGATAAAAATCGCGATACTCCTTTGGCACAAGCAGGTGTATCACACCGCATTAAACGCAGGAAGTATCGCGATAAGCTAATTTTAAATTAATCCAAGTTTCTTGAACTCCGCCCCGTAATCCGGGCCTGTGCAGAGTCCTTTTTCGGTGATGATGCCGGTGATCAGGCTGTGATCGGTGACATCGAAGGCCGGATTGAAGGACGCGTCGACGCCTTCCGGCGCCATCGGCTCTTTGTACCACATGGTCTTGATTTCTTCCGGATCGCGCATTTCGATCGGAATCTGGTCCCCGGTCGGCGTCTTCGGATCAATCGTGGAACTCGGGGCACACACATAGAACGGAACGCCGTAATGCTTCGCGATGATCGCAAGGCCGGAAGTGCCGATCTTGTTCGCGGCGTCGCCGTTTGCGGCCACGCGGTCGCAGCCCACGAAGATGATCTTCACACGGCCGGACTTCATCAGAAGTGACGCCATGTTGTCGCACTGCACAGATGTCGTGATACCGGCGTTGTACAGTTCAAAAGACGTCAGGCGCGCACCCTGAAGGAGCGGTCTGGTCTCGTCGCAGTACACGTGCATGTCACTGCCTTCCCAGCCGTGCTCCAGCGCGATGTACATCGGAGCCGTCGCGGTTCCGTACTTGGCGGTCGCAAGCGTTCCGGCGTTGCAGTGCGTCATGATGCCAAGCTCTTTGCCGTCTTCCTTCAGATTCTTTAACAGTCCGAAGCCGATCTCGCCGATATTGCGGCTGATCTGCACGTCCTCGTCGCGGATCGCCTGCGCCTCTGTAAAGAGGATTTCCTTCAGCTCGTCAAGAGGCCTGAAAGCATTGGCCTGGCAGGTGCGGTCCATGCGGTCAAGAGCCCAGAACAGGTTGACAGCCGTCGGGCGGGATGTGGCCAGGTAATCCTTGTCCGACTTGAACTGCGCATAGAATGCATCGTAGTCTGCAGCCTTGTATTTATTTGCCAGAACAGCCATGCCGTATGCGGCGCACACGCCGATGGCCGGAGCTCCTCTGACTCTGAGCTTCTTGATTGCCTCCCAGATTTCTTCCCGCGTGTCAAGCTTTATGCGCCTGATTGTACCCGGAAGGAGCGTCTGGTCGATAATGTCAACATACGAACGGTCCTGCGGAAGCTTTACCGTGATGACCTTTTCAAAAAATTCGTCCAGTTTCTGATTCATTGCGCGGCACACCTCTTCAGACCATCTTCCATGCGGTCTCGAGAGCCAGCTTCATCATATCGGTGAAGTTATTCTGTCTCTCCTCGGCGGAGAGCGCCTCGCCGGTGAAGATGTGATCGGAAACCGTGAACATCGCCAGTGCCTTCTTGTGGCAGCCCATCGCGGTCCAGTACAGGCCGGCAGCTTCCATCTCAACGGCCATGAGCCCCAAGTCGCGGAGCTTCTGATTCAGATCCGGCTGCGGATAATAGAAGAAATCGGATGAATAAACCTGTCCGACAGTCGTCTTGATTCCGAGCTCTTCCGCCGAATCCATGCATTTCTTGAGCATTTCATAGGTGCATGTCGGAGCCAGAACGCCCGGGACACCGTAAGCGCTGCCGTAGTTCGAGTTTGTGGAAGCGCCGATTGCCACCAGCACGTCACCGACCTTGATATCTTCTCCGATGCCGCCGGCCGAACCGATGCGGATGATCGACTCAACGCCGAACTGATCGTAGAGTTCCTTCGTGTAGATGCCGACTGACGGGATACCCATGCCGTGACCCATCACGGAGATCTTCTTGCCCTTGTACGTGCCGGTGTAGCCCAGCATGTTGCGGACGGTGTTGAAGCACACAGGATTTTCCAGGAAATGATCGGCCACAAACTTCGCCCGCAGCGGATCACCGGGCATCAGAACGACCTTTGCGATCTCTTTTCCATCTTCCACAGAAATGCTGGCTGAACCTGACTCTTTTGCCATTTGTTATTCCTCTCTTCTTGTCATATTCCGGCCCTGCCGGTTGATGACGGAAGCTCCGCTCTCGTCCGGTGCCGGAGAGCGAAGCTTCCGCAGCTCTTTTCACGCTGCCATCATCTTATCATAATTCGTTCTCACATTCCCAGCAGATCGAACTGCTCAAAGGAAATCATGACTTCGTGATCCTTCTTCGGATTCTTGTACTTGACCTCGACGGACTTCTTCGTCTGGCTGTAGTACCAGCCTTCTTCTGCCGCCTCGAACTTCGGGCGGTACAGGAAGTGCGGGATTTCACGGCCGTCGATCTGTACGTAGAACGGTCCCTTTTCGCGGTGCACGACGTCCAGATAAATGTTCGAAACTGCCGACGGGAAACTGCCCTCGGATGCAAACCGAATATACGTTCTCGCGCCTGACTTGACATCAATCGTCGTCCGGCGGTAACTGCCGTTTTTGTATTCATTTGTCACGCCGTCATCGTCGTAAAGCACGAACTGGCTGTCGCGGTCCGGAACAATAAGAATTCCGAGATCCGTCACGTGATCCTTCGCAAGATTTCCGATCTTATTGATGGCAAATGGCACAATGGCGCCGCTTGCAAGGAACAGCGGAACGCTGCTCATATCCACCGGGACTTCAATCTCCTGTCCGCCGGTGTACTTCTTGCGGGTATAGAAATCATAGTAATCTCTGCCCTTCGGAAGGTACACGCACTTCTCGCTTTCGCCCTTGTCGACGACCGGAGCCGCAAGCAGTCCGTCGCCCCAGAAGAATACTTCGCCTTCATTCCATGTCTTCGGGTCATCCTGCGCGATAAGGAAAAGCGGCTGCATGATCGGAAGACCGGTCGTGTGCGCACGGTATTCCAGCGAATACAGGTACGGACTCATCTGGTAGCGGAACTGAATCGCCTTGCGGATCAGATCCTTGCTGCCGGAATACATCCACGGCTCGGTCACCGTGTTGTCGGTGTTGGTAGAGTGAATCGAGAAACGCGGCATGAACGCGCCCATCTGAACCCAGCGCACGAACAGCTCCTCGTCCGGAGCCGGGCCGTAGAAACCGCCGACGTCGCACCCGTGGTTGGCCACACCGGAAAGTCCCATGCCCAGGATCGTCGCGATATTGTACTTGAGCGTATCCCAGGACGTGAAGTTGTCACCGGCCCAGACCTGCGCATAGCGCTGAATGCCCGCGTGGCCGGAACGGCACACGGAGAACGGTCTTTCTCTGCCGTCCGTGTACTCTTCGATTGCCTCGTCGGAAAGCTTGCACATCAAATTGCTCATGACAGGTTTGATCTCGCCGATCGTCGCGCCCTTGCCCTCAAACGAAACGCGGCAGTCCTTGTCAACCATGCTGTCGTACTCGCAGTTGTCGTTCCAGATCGAGCGGCAGCCGTAGGAAAGCAGCGAATCCTTGATATACTGCTTCCAGTTCTCACGGCTCGACTCCTTTGTGAAATCGACAAACTCGCCCGGGCCGCCCCACCAGGTGCCCACACCCGGGGCTTCGCTGTCCGAAGCCTTGACTAACATGTCTTTGTCTTCCATCTCTTTTAAAAGCGGATGAACCAGAAGCATGCCCGGCTTGATGTTCGGCGAAACCAGAACGCCGCGCTCCTTCATGCCGGCAAACCAGGCCGCCGGATCCTTGAAGCGCTCGTTGTTCCAGGTAAAGCAGCACCTCTTGATGCCTTCCTGCGTCTCAATCGCACAGTACCCGGACGAAAGCTGGAATCCGTCGATCGGAATATCCTCTTTCTTCGCCGTATCGACAAATTCCGTGATCGCGTCGTCCGCATCCTTCGGAAGCTCCGAATAGTACATGGAAGAGCCCAGATACCCGAGCCCGCTCTTCGGCAGCAGCATCGATTTGCCGGTCAGATCTGTGTAACGCTTTACAACGTCGCTGATCTTCGGGCCTGCGATGAAGAACAGGTCGATATCGCCCGCATCCGTGCTGTATGTCGAATAATGATGCCAGTAATTGCGCCGCTCGCGGCCCATGTTGAAATAACACTCAGCCGTATTGTGATAGAAATATCCGGTAGCCTTGCCGCTTGCAGCAGCCAGCCGGATGTAGAACGGAATATGCTTGTACAGCGAATCCGTCTCCTTCGGGTTGTAGCCCATCGAGTCGCCCGGCGCCATATTCATCATCTTCTGCGCCTTGTTGATGTCCCCCGACTTCTCGCCGAACCCGTAATAGCAGTCTTCGTCGCCCAGCCAGCTCGTGTGGAACCGCCGGCTGTTACTGTCCTCGCGGCATGCCAGATCCGGAATATCCTCGTGCAGCACCGTTCCGTCAGCGTCAACAATCCGGATGACAAATGGCTTCTTCTGCACCACAACCTTGAGCTTCCGTCCGGCGATCACAGCTTCCTTCTCACCGTCCGTCAGCTGGCTTTCTGCCACATGGATCTTTTTTCTTTCGTTTCCCAGCAGCGCGTCCGTGCGCGAATCCCACGCGGTCAGCACCAGGCTGTAGGACGCCTCATCCCACTCACCCGTAAAACCGGCCCGCAGACGGATGATGTCATCGGTCAGAAACCAGATTCTGATTTCAACCGCGTTCGTCTGCACAGACACATAGTTGTCCTTCGCAGTCACTGATGTGACTTCCCGGCAGATTTTCATAACAAGACTCCTTCTCTTATTATTCGGTTCGCAGTGATTTTGCTGAAATTATTATACCCTATTTGCCTGCGAATATCAGACTTTACTTCAGTCTTTCACAGGCTGCGGCCGCCTGACCCAGAGAAATCCCTCCGTCATTGCACGGAAGCAGGTGATGGCGCAGAACATGCATGCCGCCGGCCTTAAGTTTATCCTCAAGCATACCGAGAAACAATGTGTTCTGAAACGTTCCGCCGCTCAGGGCCGCCGCGCGCACGCCGGTCTGTTCTGCCAGGCGCAGCACTTCCCGCGCCGTCAGCACAGCGAGCCCTTCATGAAATAGCCACGCCAGCCGTTCCGTATGGTCCGCATCTGCTTTTCCGGCCCGGACTTCTTTCAGCCTTTGCGACGCGATTTCCTGAAACAGCAGATCGGTGCGGATCAGGTGCCGGCCACCGCTGCTTTCTGCTTCGGCCCGGCTATCCGCTTCCTGTCTTTCCGTTATCTGGCGCAGTAAGGTGGCAGCTTCGCGAATTTTCCCGCTTTCAGAAGTGTTCTTTGCATGGCGCATGGCGGCAAATTCCAGCATCTGCGCCGCTTCCCCCTCAAAAGAAGACAGACGGACAAGTCCCAGGATTGCCGACACTGCGTCAAACAGCCGCCCGGCGCTGGTCGAGCGCACGGTATTCACCCCGGTCTTCAGCATCCCGCCGATCACCTGAACCGCGAAGCCATTTGCCAGTCCCAGCTGTCCGGCCGCTCGTTCCGCCGCTTCTGCGCCGCCGGAATCGTCCGTCCCAAGCAGCATTGAGACAGCGCAGCGCCAGCCCTCCTTTGCCGCCAGGTCGCCACCCGGCTGCAGGAACGGCGCGATACTGGCGAGGCGCGAGAAGCCGCTGTAGCTGCATTTCAGAATCTCGCCGCCCCAGACGCTCCCGTCCGTGCCGTATCCGGTTCCGTCAAACGCGACGCCGAGGACAGGACCTGAAAAATTGTTCTCCGCCATGCACGAAAGCACATGTGCATAGTGGTGCTGTACTTTCACAAGCGGAACGCCCAGCCGCGACGCCAGTGCTTCTGCAAATCTGGCCGATGTGTAGTCCGGGTGAAGATCGCAGGCAGCGATCTCCGGCTTTGCCTCCAGCAGCTGCAGCATGCGCTCCGAGGAATCCGTGAGCGCCTGAAGTGTCCGCTCGTCCGTAAGATCCCCGACGTAGCTCGACGGATAAAACAGTCCGTTTATCCCGATGGTAAATGCATTCTTGAGCTCACCGCCGGCCGCGAACACCGTTCCCTTGAAACTGCCTGCCCCGTATTCTTCCGGGGGATCGACGATAAAGGGCAGCGGTGCAAACCCGCGTGACCGCCGCACCATATAGGGCTCTCCCCGGTAAAAGTCCATGACGGAATCATCCGAACGGATCAGGATCGGGCGGTCATTGGTCAGAATGACATCCGCAATGTCAGAAAGTTCGCGCCTGGCATCCTCGTCCGTGCGGCAGATCGGCGCGCCGGAATCATTCGCGCTTGTCATCACAAGGATGTCTGTCATCTTCACGTCATCCGGATATTTGAACAGCAGAAGCTGTACCGGCGCATACGGCAGCATCACACCGAGAAACGGATTGTCCGGCGCAACGGACGGTGCAGTTTCAGGTACTGCCGCTCCCGGCGCAAGATCTCTCTCCTGCTTTTTTTCAAGCAGCAGAATCGGCTTCTGATGCCCTGTCAGAATTTTCTTCTGTTCCTCGATAAAAATGCATTCTCTGGCCGCCGTCACTTCGTCCGCGGCCATGATGGCGAAGGGCTTTCTCAGGCGGTTTTTCCGTCTGCGAAGCTTACTTACCGCTTCTTCATTCTTCGCATCGCAGACCAGATGAAAGCCGCCGATCCCCTTCACGGCTGCGATCCCGCCTTCCATGATGGTCCGGCGCACGAGCGTGATGGCCTCTCCTCCGCGCACACTTTCTCTTCCGAGTAAGAAAACCTGCGGACCGCACTTCGGACAGCAGACCGGCTGCGCGTCGTAACGTCTGGAGGCCGGGTCGGTGTATTCCTTCCTGCATTCCGGGCACATCGGGAAACTTTTCATAGAAGTTCTCTCCCGGTCATACGGCAGTCCTTCCATGATCGTGAGCCGCGGCCCGCACTGCGTGCAGTTGATGAACGGATGAAGATAGCGCCTGTTTCCAGGGTCAAACAGCTCTTTGCTGCAGGTGCCGCAGATGGCAATATCAGGAGATATAAACGCCGCGCCTTTTTCCTTTTTGCTTTCTTCGATGGTAAATGTCCTGAAACGGCTTTTTCCTGCCGGCCGCATGTCAGAATCAACCCGCAGAACCACCGCCCGTTCCGGCGCGTCGGTCTTCACCGCCCGGGTAAAGGCTTCAAGTGTCTCCTTCTCCCCTTCTGCGACGATCTCGACATATGCGCCGCGGTTAATAACCCGGCCGGCAAGAGAAAATTTTCCTGCCAGCCGGGCTGTAAACGGGCGGAATCCGACGCCCTGGACGATGCCAAATACATGAATTGTGCTCTGGTACAGCATTTCCTTACTTCATCCGGATCAGTTCATACTCGCGGGTGCCAAGTCCGATCTCTTCCGCGTGCGCAAGCGTTTCTTTCCAGCGGATGTTCGGGTTGGAATCGCGGAAATTGTCATGATAATGGTGCCAGCCCGGCTTGATCAGGTTGTCGGAAAGCTGGCTGTTCGGGAGCGGCAGCGACTTCAGGCAGGCATCCGCGCAGGCTTGGTCGAGCGCAACCGGATCAAAGGAAGCAAACATACCGACGTCCGGAAGGATCGGCGCGTCATTCTCACCGTGACAGTCACAGTTCGGTGATACATCCTGAACCAGACTGATGTGGAAGCACGGACGCCCCGCGCAAACCGCTGCCGAGTACTCGGCAATCTTCTCGCCCAGAATCTCGTTCGCGTTCTCGTTTGTATTCTCGATCGCATCAAATGCGCAGGCTCCGATGCAGCGTCCGCAGCCCTTGCAGAGATCCTCATGAATCACCGCTTTTCCGGTCTCGTAGCTGATTGCATCGCTGCCGCACTCACTTGCACAGCGGTGACAATTGCGGCATTTGTCGGTGATGACATGCGGTTTGCCCGAATTGTGCTGCTGCATCTTGCCGGCGCGCGAACCGCAGCCCATGCCGATGTTCTTGAGTGCGCCGCCGAACCCGGTCGCCTCGTGTCCTTTGAAATGTGTCAGAGTGATGAATACATCGGCGTCCATGATGGCGCGGCCGATGAGCGCTTCCTTGAAAATCGTGCCGTTCGGGACCGGAACCGCTACGTCGTCTGTGCCGCGCAGACCGTCTCCGATGATGATCTGGCATCCGGTCGTCATGTAGTTAAAACCGTTTACTTCCGCGCAGTACAGATGATCCAGCGCATTTTTGCGGTATCCCGGGTACAGCGTGTTGCAGTCCGTGAGAAATGGCTTTCCGCCGTTTTCTTTCACGACATCCGCCACAGCCCTTGCGTAATTCGGGCGAAGAAACGCGAGATTGCCCATCTCGCCGAAATGCATCTTGATGGCGACAAACTTGCCATCCATGTCGATGGTGCCGATCCCGGCCTTGCGGATCAGCTTCTGCAGCTTGACGGTCAGGCTCGTGCCGACAGTCGTTCGGAAATCTGTGTAATAAACCTTAGCCTTCTCCATTATGTATTCTCCTGTTCTTTCATTTTCCGGTTTTTGATTGCTGATTTTGTCCGCTCAGACCCGTCAAATCCGGTCAGATCCCGCACGATCCTTGATGCGATCAGAATTCCCGCTGCGGACGGGACAAATGCGGTCGACCCCGGGATGTCCCGCCTCTGCGTGCATTTGCGCTTTGTGCCCGGCGGGCAGATGCAGTGATGGGCGCAGGAATTGCTCTCATCCTCAAGCGGGCGGATCGCCGGCTCCGTGGAATATACGACGGTCAGCTTCCTGATCCCGCGCTTCCGGCACTCTCTGCGCATGACTTTGGCGAGCGGATCGTTCACAGTCTTGTACAAATCGGTTATCACAAGTTTCGTCGGATCGATGCGGTTTCCGCATCCCATGGCGCTGATCACCGGAACACGGCAGCGGACTGCCTCCGAGATGATATCGAGCTTGCCCGTGACGGTGTCAATGGCGTCTACAATATAGTCCCACTGGGTGAAGTCAAATTTATCCCGCTCTTCCGGCAGATAGAAGCACTTGTATGTATTTACTTTAATCTCAGGATCAATGTCCTGAATCCTTTCCCTGGCGGCATCCACTTTGTACTTTCCGATGCTGCTTCTGGTCGCCAGGATCTGGCGGTTGAGGTTCGTCAGGCAGATGCGGTCATCATCGATCAGGTCCAGGGTGCCGATGCCGCTTCTTGCCAGAGCCTCAACGACATACCCTCCTACGCCGCCGATTCCGAAAACCGCGACGTGCGCGCGGCGCAATTTCTCCAGGTTCCCGTCTCCCATCACGAGAGCCGTCCGTGAATATTGATTCAGTGCCATTTCTTCCTCATCCTTCTTCAAAATAAACCGCTGCGGCACGCCTTCCGCAAGGAGAGCGGCACGCTGTCTCTATATTATACTCCCGGTGAGCCGTTTTCTGTAGTAAGATAAGGGAAATCAGTCAGGAGTGCATATCATGAACAAAGTATTTAAGAAAACAAACTGTACGGCCGAAAGCCTGCTTTTGTACGCGATCACCGACAGAAGGTGGCTGAACGGAAAGAGTCTGTCAGAAGTCGCCGAAGAAGCCCTTAAGGGCGGCGCTACCTTCCTGCAGCTGCGGGAAAAGGATCTGGATGAGAAGCATTTCAGGGAAGAAGCTCTTTCCCTCAAAAAACTCTGCGCCAGATATCATGTTCCGTTCGTTCTGGACGACAATGTGGAACTTGCAAAGGAAATTGACGCCGACGGCGTGCACGTCGGGCAGTCCGACATGGAGGCGGATGACGTCCGCGCCTTACTTGGTCCGGACAAGATCCTCGGCGTCTCGGCGCAGACTGTCGAGCAGGCTGTGCGCGCCGAAAAGATGGGAGCTGATTACCTCGGCGTCGGCGCGGTCTTCGCTACTGGTTCCAAAGACGACGCAAAGACCATCTCAAAGCAGACGCTGAAAGACATCTGCGCGGCTGTCTCCATCCCCGTCATCGCCATCGGCGGCATCAACGCGGACAACGTATCGGAACTCGCGGGGACCGGCATCGTCGGGATCTCCGTCATCAGTGCGATTTTCGCCCAGCCAGATCCGCAGCAGGCAGCAAAAGAACTCCGGCAGAAGGTCGTTGAAATGCTGAAACGCTGATCTGCCGGAGTTCTCTGTCATAATCTGATTTTTTCTTCGCGGCCGGTCACGACTGTTCTGTCGGATAGTCGTGTTTACCGGTCGCTTTGTATTTCATGATCCTGAAGCTTCTCTTTGCCGCATATGGTCCGACGCACTTCATCATCTCCTCGGCCGTGTGCATGCTGCTGGCCTCCGGAATATCCCGGCTCAGATGAATCGCATCAAACTGGCATCTCGTCGTGCACAGCCCGCAGCCGATGCACTGGTTCAGATCGACCCAGGTCGCCCCGCAGTGCAGGCACCGCTTTGCTTCCTGTTTCACCTGCTCTTCGGTGAGCGGCAGCCGCAGATCCTCGAAAGTCTTTGCGGCATCGCCCGGCTTCATGCCCGGAACCTGGCGCGGAGAATTGTCGTATGCCTCGATCCGGATATCGTCCCGGTCAAGCTCGATAAACTCTCTGCGGTCGCGCCCGATCGTGAGCGACTGGCCCGGATGCACGAACCGGTTGATCGAAACCATTCCTTCTCTGCCGTCTGCAATCGCATCAATGGCGAATCTCGCCCCGTGATTGATATCGCCTCCGACAAAGATGTCCGGCTCTGCCGTCTGCAGTGTAACCGGATCCGCCTCGGCTGTCCCGCCGCGGCGCAGCTTTACCTTGCTGCCTTTAAGCAGATCGCCCCACTCGGCGCTCTGACCGATGGCCATCAGCACGCTGCTGCAGGAAACTGTGATCGTCTCGTTTTCGTCGTACTTCGGATTGAATCTTCCGTCTGCGTCCTTGACCGAAGTGCACTTTTTGAAGACAATACCCGTCACGACGCGGTCTCCGTTTTCATCCGTCTTCGTGAGAATTTCCTTCGGGCCCCATCCGTTGTTCACGGATATGTCTTCTGCCTCACACTCGGCCACTTCGTCCTTTGCAGCCGGCATCTCGTCCCGCTGCTCAAGGCAGAGCATCGTGACCTTGCCATCTGTGCAGCGTCTCGCCGTTCTCGCGACGTCGGCCGCCACATTTCCGCCGCCGACGACAACAACATCGCCATGCAGCTTCACGGAAGTGTCCTGGGTCACGCGGCGCAGGAACGAGACACCCGACTCGACGCCTTTCGCGTCTTCGCCCGGTACCCCTGCTGCACGGCCTCCCTGCAGTCCGATCGCGATGAAAAATGCCTTGAATCCCTGTTTTCTGAGTTCGTCAAGCGTCACATCTTTTCCGACCGTGGCACCGCAGCGGATCTCGGCTCCCATCTGCCGGATGATATCGATTTCTGCCTCGACGACGTCTTTTTCCAGACGGAAGTCCGGGATGCCGTTCATCAGCATGCCGCCCGGGCGCTTTTCCTTCTCGAACACCGTGACAGGATACCCCTCCTGGCGCAGATAGTAGGCCGCCGTGAGTCCCGCCGGGCCGGCGCCGATAACGGCGACCGGGAAATCGGTCCACTGCCCGCCGTCCTGATTCTCACACGGCGGAATGTACTGATATTCCTTCGTGAGCTCCCGGCGGGCCAGGAATTTCTTGATCTCATCGATGGCAAGCGGCGCATCGACTGTACCTCTGGTGCACCTGTCCTCGCATCTTCTGTTGCAGATGGCGCCGCACACGGCCGGGAACGGATTGTCCTGGCGGATCAGCTTAAGCGCGTCGTCATACCGCCCTTCCGAGGCCATCTCGATATAGCCCTGTACGGCCAGGTGAGCCGGACAGGCCGTCTTGCACGGAGACGTGCCGGTGTCATAGCAGTTGATCTTGTTGTGGTCCCGATAATCCGGGTCCCATTTGTCCTCGCCCCACGGCATGTCGTCCGGCAGCTCGTGCATCGGATATTTCACCTTGCTGCCGTCTTTGCGGCAGAGCTTCTGGCCGAGGCGCGCGGCGCCGGCCGGGCAGACTTCGACACATTTGCCGCAGGCGACGCACTTGGAAGGATCGACGTGGGCGCGGTATGCGGAGCGCGACATGTTCGGCGTGTTGAAGAGCTGAGAAGTGCGCAGCCCGTAGCAGCTGCCCGGTGAGCAGTTGCAGATGCCGACGATCCGGTTCGGGCCGTCCAGATTGGTGATCTGATGCACATAGCCCTTGCGCTCGGCGCGCATGATTATGTCCATCGCCTCGTCGCGGGTGATATACTTTGCGTCTTTTCCGGACTCGACCAGAAACTCTGCGATGTCGCCGACGCCGATGCACATGTATCCTTCGATGTCGCCGACACCTTCGCCTCTCTGTCTCTGGGCCTTGCGGCACGCACAGACCATCTTGCAGAACTTGTCGTATTTCTTCAGCCAGTGCGAAAGATGCTCCACACTCACAGACTGGCTCTGCGCCTCGATCGCCTTCTCGACCGGAATGACATGCATTCCGATGCCGGCACCGCCCGGCGGAACCAGTTTCGCCGCCAGTTCCAGCGGTTCCTGCGGAGCGAGATTGAACATCGTCGCGACTTCCGGGTGTTCATCCATCAGCGTCGGATGCTCGACCATGTACTCGCCGGAGCCAACGACCCACTTCGGGATCATGTACTGAATGTGGTGATCCGCATTGTCGCGGTTCTGCTCGAGGATGCCGATCCAGAGCAGATGATCGATCACCTTCTGCGCCTCATCGACCGTCATGTGATTGCGGACCGACAGTTCAAGCGCCGTGAGTCCGACGCGCCGCTTCCTGAAACTCAGCATGAACCGCACTTCGTCCTTGGTCAGAAGCTGATCAAGGATCCAGAAATCCATGTGATTTTCGTGCATGCCCCCCGGCATCTTGCGCGGGATGCTGTCCGTGATCAGTACCGCCAGCTTTCTCACCAGTTCCCGCTTTTCCGGATCCTTTTCCACATAGTCCGTATGCGGAAAATCACGCTCATTTACATGGATCCTCGGATTTACTTCTCTGGGCATTCATACACCCCCCTTTATTTTCGTCAGCCGAAAAGTCCTCCTTCTTCGGCATCCGGATTTTTCACGATATACATACCGCCCGTTATGGACGCGGTCATACGATCATCATAGAAAAACCACACACGGCCGTGAGCTGCGTCAAATTCCCACGCATTGAACCGGAATTTATCCTTTCCGCCGGTGACATCGCACTTCTCGCAGTTCTTGAGCCGCCACTCCAGCACGTCCGTCAGGAAACATGCGCCGAACTGCGGAACCGCCAGCAGAATTTTCGCCGGAGTCCGGTCATTGTGCTTGCGCACGCGGTGCAGTGTCAGATTCAGCACCTTGCCCGAATCCTTGCGGTTCACCTTGATCTCACACGCGTATCCGTCCTTCAGAGCTTCGTGAAGTCCGAGCGGATACGAGCACTTCAGACGCTTCTTCGAGAAATCTTTCTCGGCAAATGTGCCCGATTTTACCAGAATATCCTTTGATTCCGAAAGTGCATTCACGATCTTGGCCTGAACCGAGTCATCGCCGTAATGGGCGCCATTTTCCACGCGCATGCGAATGGCGAGGTCCGCCATCAGATAGTGCCGGTAGGCCTCCAGGACATCTTTCTTTACACCGATTCCGCGCAGATAGCAGTTTCCTTTCCGTCTGGCCGCATCGGCAAACGGGCAGTCTGTGTCGCCTTTCGTGAACTGTTCAAATGTCGTCTCATACGCACGGTCGTTCAGAAGAAATGCCGTGTCATCGTTCACAGCGACGCCGTTGCCTTTGTGGAAGCAGTCCGCCAGCTTGTACTCAGCCTCCATATCGCCGCCTGCCGCCGCAATCGTAAAGTAATAAAACGCTTTCTGATAATCCGGCTTTCCTTCGGAAATCCGGCCATAGTAATAGATATAACCGAGCATGTTGGCGGCCTTGTGGTTTCCGGGCTGAAGCTGCGTCAGACGCTCAAGGTCCTCGGAAGCCAGTTTCCAGTCACACGGGAAAACGGCATTGCCGCCGTAGCTGCCAGCCGCCTCTGCCTCAAGCGCGTCCGGCACATTCTTTTCGGCCAGTTCACGGGCAAAGCGCGCAAAAAGTTTCCGGCCCGTCTCATCCAGCCGTTTCATCTCCTGCGCACTGCCGCAGCTGCGGATATATTGCAGCTTGATGCCGTCCGGATAGTCCCGCTCCAGCGCTGTCTTTTCAGCATTTGACCGGTACATCGCAATCAGGTTCTGAAGGGAGAGGATGTCTGCCTGACTGGCAACGCTTCTGCTTTCGTCATCGCATTCCACCCACATGTTGTCCAGACGCTCCAGGATAATCTCAATAACCTTGTCATCGGTATCCGGCAAAGTTGTTCTGTCCGGGCTTCCGGTCGTGTACACGGTGTAATCGGTGGACTCGCGGAACAGTTCTCTGAGAGGCTTTGCCCAGCCATTTTCAAATGCATCAACGCTCATGCCGTCATCGCGCAGATTGGCCAGAAGCGCCTCAATATCTTTCAGCGTGAAATTATAGCCGTCTTCCACGACGATCCGGTCCGGCCTGTGTTTGGTTCCGATGATCTGTGACAGCGGTTTTTCAAGCCTTACGAACTGCCGCATTTCTTCCTGGGTGATTGTCTGCGTATTTGACTTTCTGGCCATCTTAAAGTCCTCTTTTTCCTGTTCTTCCTTATATTTTCAAAACTATAATACCACGATTGCTCTGGAACTTGTACGGCAATCTGTTCAGCCGGACAGATCATTCCGGTGTATAATCAGAGTAAATTCAAATCGGAGGTTTACCGTTATGTTTGATGAAAACTGCGCATACTGTGCAGAAGGCGAAAAGCTCGCCGCATTCGGCATCAAAATCTGCGAGATGCCGATGTCCAAGCTCATTCTGTTCAAGGAACAGACCCACAAAGGCCGCGTAATCGTCGCATGCAAAAAGCACGTTGATGATGTGACACAGCTCACAAAAGAAGAGCGCGCCCAGTTCATGGAAGATATCAGCCGCGCCGCAGAATGCCTGCACAAGACATTCCACCCCGACAAGATCAACTTCGGAGCATACGGTGACACCATGCATCATCTGCACGTCCATCTTGTCCCGAAGTACAAAGATGAGGCCGAGTGGGGCGACGTATTTGCCATGAATCCGCACAAAGTTGAACTTAGCGATGAAGAATATCAGGCATTGATCGATCAGATCAAAGCCAATCTCTGAGAAAGCGGAACGAACCGTCTCACAGGAAGCAAAACGGCCGCCAGAACCGGTTTATCCCGATTCTGACGGCTTTTTCTTTTCCTTATTTCCACGAATCTTCGTAAATCTTTATACACTCATCTCTTGTGAGCGGAACTGGATCGAACTTCAGAAGTCTCTGCGTCGTCGCAATCGCATTGTCTGCCATCTTTGCCGCATCTTCTCTGCGGATTCCGTAATCCGACATCTTCAGATTGTCCACACCGCATGCCTTCTGAAGCGAAGCAAGGGCGTCGAGGAAATCCTCCGGCTTTGATGCATCCTGCTTTCCAAGATAACGCGCCATGTCGACAAATGTCTCATCCGCGCAGTGCAGGTTTACAAAGTGCCGGTAGTATGCCAGAGAAATCATGATCAGTCCGGCACCGTGCGGAAGAGCCGGGTAATATGCGCTCATGGCGTGCTCCAGAGCGTGCTCGCCGATGCAGGAGCTGGTGATCATGGCATAGCCGCCCAGCATACTGGCGAAGCTCATGCCCTCTCTCGCCTCCATGTCGTTTCCATCCTTCACGGCTCTTGCCAGATATTTTCCGACATTTTCGATTGCTGTTCTCGTGACCATGTCGCTGAAAGCGCAGGCATTCACAGAGAGATGGCACTCCAGACTGTGAAACAGCGCGTCAAATCCCTGATAAGCTGTGAATTTCGGCGGAACCGATGCAGTGAGTTCCGGATCCACAATGGCAATCTTCGCAAAAAGGGAATCCATGCGGCCGAGGCCGATTTTCTCATTTGTCACCGGGTTTGTGACGACTCCGTTTGCATCCGCCTCCGAACCGGTTCCGGCTGTCGTCGGGATTGCGATCCATGGAAGCGGAGTGTTCTCCGGAGTTTTGTTCTTTCCGGTCAGACCGCCGGCATAGTCCCACAAATCATCAGAGGGCTGCGGCGCAAACATCGCCATGATCTTTGCGGCATCCAGAACCGAGCCGCCGCCGAGAGCGACCACAAAATCGCAGTTCTCTTTTCTGGCCAGCCGCGCGCCTTCCTCAACGGTCGATTTCACCGGATTGGCTTCGACTTTGTTAAAAAGAATATAGCTGACTCCTGCTTTTTCAAGCTCTTTCTGGGTGCGGGCCAGGTACCCGTTTCTGATCACGGATTTCCCGCCGCTCGTCACAAGAAGTGCCTTTTTTCCCGGCATCTCCTGCTTGTGAAGATCATTTAAAACACCGCACCCGAACAGCACGTGCGTCGGTTCAAAAAATGTAAATACGTCGCGCATAGCATCCTCCTGTTTTAATTGGATGAATCCTGGATTATTTGTCTGCGGCAGAATTCTTTCATGCTGTCGTCAATTTCAAATCTGCCTTCCAGCGTGCAGTTCTTCACACTGCGCGTGTAGAGAACCGCAATTTCATGAGGGTATACGCCTCTTGCCGACGGCATCTCGTCAAAGACATCCGGAACGTGGCTGCTCTGGCGCTTCAGTCTCAGGACCACATCTGAGAAATGCACATCCTCGATCACGGAATAGGTTTCCCCCGCGATCATGGATGTCCCTTCACCGTCCATATAGAGGTGATCGATGAAAATCCGGCTGATGGTTCCCGGAAGACGGTCGACACCCGCTCTCTTTGTCGCGGAAATAAAGACCGGATCGCCCTTGCCCCACCACACATGAACGCCGCTGTCACGTTTGCTGCAGTCAGCATAACGTCTTGTATTTCCTGTCACGTGATGAATCATGATGTCTGACACATTTCCGCCGTCGCGGCTCCAGATGCCGAATCCTCTTGTGCAGTCTGACAGCACGCAGTCCGAAAGAATGATGTGGTGAATGTCGCCCCACGTCTCCGTTCCGATCTTCAGAGCACAGGAACGGGAACGCATGGTGCAGCCGCTGATCACGATATTTTCCGAAGGGCCGTATTTTTTTGTCATCGGGGCTGTCGTCTTCACCACAATGCAGTCGTCTCCGGTCCGGATGATACAGCCGCGGATGACCACGTTTTTGCAGCAGTCCGGATCAATTCCGTCATTGTTGGCGCCGCGCTCATTGTTCAGAATGCGGATGTTTTCGATCAGGACGTCATGACAGCCGGCAAGATGCAGGGTCCAGTACGCCGAATCCTCGAATGTGACATCGCGCACCGTCAGTTTCTTCACATCTTCCAGAAAACTCATTCTCGGCCGGAAGCCTTTCACCGCCAGCGGGCACTCGTGAAAACCGTCGTCTGCATCATCATCCCAGAACGCCAGTCTTCCCTGCCCGTCAATTGTGCCGTCTCCTGAAATCGTGATATCTTCTTCATGCCGCGCAAACAGGAAGCATCCGCCTTCCCAGCCTGTATCCGCGTTGTCGTCATCAAAATCTTTCGTGAAGTCGATGACGTCAGCCGGATCAAGGCTGGATACAAGCCTCGCCCCTGTCTCCAGATGCAGATTGATATGTGAGCGCAGCTTAAGAGAACCGGAAAGAAACGTGCCGGCTGGAACACGGACCGTTCCGCCCCCGGCGTCTGCCACGGTATCGATTGTCTTTTGAATGGCCGCAGTGGCTTTCGTCTTTCCATCTCCCACAGCGCCGAATTCTGTAATATCCCGAATCATATGTTTCCGCCTTTACTCCAGAATCCGTCTGACCTCATCCGCGTCGTAGCGCACGGCAGTCTTCTTATTCTCCTCGATTTCCAGGAGTGCGTGAGCCGCCAGATGTTCGGCTGCCTGCTCCAGATCGCGCACACCCGGCAGGTCGATATAGTGCTCTACAACCGCCGCGGCGCCGTCGTCTGTCACCACGCATTCCTCCGGGCGCATTCCCATCCGGCGCAGAACCTTGGGAAGGGAGAACCGGAGGAAGATTGTCTTCTTCTCCTCGGGCGTATAGTCTGGTATCTCAATCACAGCGAACCGCGTCATCAGCGGATCGCTGATGCGGCTGCGGTCATTGGCCGTCGCAATCGGGTACACGCCGGTCGTCGGCACCGTACACTCCATGTAGTTGTCGGTGAAGCCGAGATTATCCAACAGCGTCAGAAGCGCATCTGCCGGATTGCCCTGCGACGTCCTGGAATCAGCCTTGTCCAGCTCATTGATGATAAATACAAGGTTGCTCTCACCAGCCTGATAAAACGCTTCCATGATGGATCCGGGCTTTGCGTTTGAGTAAACTCTTGAGCTTCCCGTCAGCTGCTCCGCGTCATGAATGGAGCTCATATCCAGACTCGTCCAGGGCAGCTGCAGGATTCTGGCCACCGCATAGGCGATCTGGGATTTGCCCGTTCCGGCCGGTCCCACAAGAAGCAGGCCATATGCCGGCAGAGTATGTGTCCGGTTGATCTGAATAATCGTCTCGATAACCCGCTGCTTCACGTTCTCAAGTCCGAAAAGCTCTTCGTCCAGAATCTGCCTTGCCTTCACCGGATCGATTGAGCCGAAGTACGATTCCTTCCAGCGGATGTTGAGCATGATGGAAAGAGCGCGCAGAGCGTGCCGGCGCTCGTCCGGTCCCACCTCACGGGAGCGTGCTACCGCCAGGTTCCGTTTTGCCCATTTCCGGATGTTGAGCGGAAGCGTGTCGCCGGCGCAGGTCAGATAGTCTGAAATCGTCTGCAGGCTCGTAAGCTTCATCTCATCGCTGTCTTCTTCGTCGGCATCTGAATCGGCCGCTTCGCGCACCGGAGGTTTGCTCTCCAGCAGACGCCGGATGACGTACTGCAGGAAACCGTCCTCTGCCGAAAGCTTGGCGACGCCGCCGGAATCCACTTCGCGGATCTTGTAGACTGCGTACCCTTCCGGTGTGGACTGTCCCGTCAGTCTTACCAGAATCTGATTGGTGCCGAGCCAGTTCACGAGTCTTGTAAACCGGGAATCCACCTTCAGAATGTCTTCTGTTCTGCGCTTGTCCGGCCGGCCGTATCCAAACGCCGTGCCTTTCTTCGGATCTGTGAACAATCCCGTGACATGGTGATCCAGGGGACCATTTTTCTCCGCGATCACAAGCATCGGGTGACCGCTGTCGCAGGTCTGATTGTCCGCGTCAAATTCCGTGTAGGTCACCTTTGCGGCGATTTCTTCCTGTCTTTTTTTTTCCTGTTCAGCCGGCACACCGCCATTGCTGAAATCAAATATACGATCTGCCATTTCTCTCTGGTTCCAATCTGCAGATTACTGTGCCAGCCAGTTTCTAATGTCATCGTCACTTGTATTCCCCGTCACCCGAAGGCCGTCACCGATCTTCGCGTCCGGATACAGTCTGCGCAGCTCTGCCACACTCTGGTCCACCGCTGCTCCGCCGGACGTGGCAAACGGCAGAATCGTGTGGCCGGCAAGGTCAAAGCTGTCCAGAAATGTGTCGATGATTCTCGGTGCCTTGCCCCACCAGATCGGATAGCCGACGATGATGGTTCCGTAACCGTCAACATACGGAAGTTTGCCTTTGATTGCAGGGCGGCATCCCTCATCCTCCATCTCGATGTTGCAGCGCGCCTCAGCGGCTGTCCAGTCGAGGTCTTCATGTGAATACGGGTCCTCAGCCTCGATCCGGAAATCCTCTGCTCCGGAAAGGCCGGCGATGCGCTTTCCCGCTTTCGCTGTCACGCCATCTATGCTGAAATAAACAACAAGTGCAGGTTTCATATTTTGCTTCCTTTCATCACCGTTAGTTTTCTACCTTCCTGTTATTATACGCCAATAAGGGCAGGAAAGTCAGCCGGCTTCCACTCGATTTCTGCACGTAAAACAGCGCGGATCCGGTATTTCACTGCGGCAAAAAACGCCCTGCGTAAAAAAAGCAGGACGTTTTCTTTAAGACTGTTAAAAAGCTGTTTTCTGAATCATTGCCGCGGAAGTGCTGTCAGCGGAAGTCTTTGCCGCAGTTGAACACTTCGATGTGGTGTTTTACGTTTTCGTATACGCCCTGTACTTCGGCTTCGCTCAGGTCAAAGTAGTTGTGTGCACCGTCGCTCTTCAGGTACTTTTCCGCAGACGCGGTCAGATGGTTGAAGCTGGCCGTCGCAATGTTGACCTTGCGGATGCCGCATCCGATCGCCCTCTGGAAGTCCGCGTCCGAAATGCCGCTTCCGCCGTGCAGTACGAGCGGAAGATCGCCGGTTCTCTTGTGGATTTCCTCCAGCACGTCAAATGCCAGATGCGGAGCTGTCGGATAGTTGCCGTGCGCGTTGCCGATTGCAACTGCCAGGCAGTCGATCCCGGTCTCCTGTACAAAGCGCTGTGCCGCTGCCGGATCTGTGTACTTGATCTGGTGCTCCTCGCCGCCTTCTGCGCCGCCGACCAGACCGAGCTCTGCCTCTACCGTCGCACCGTACTTTGCCGCGCGTCTGACAACTTCCTTTGTGCGCTCGATATTCTCCTCAAACGGATAGGTCGAGCTGTCAAACATCACGGACGTAAATCCGTAATCAAGCGCCTCCTGAACAACCTCCATCGTGAGGCCGTGGTCCAGGTTCAGCGCCACGTCAACCTTTGCCGATTTGGCCGCGGAGACCATCATCGGTCCCATGAGCCGGAACGGGGATGCTGCCATGCGCTTCTCGGCAATCTGCATGATCACCGGCGTATTCATCTCTTCCGCCGCCCGGATCACACCCATGACCATTTCCATGTTGCCGACATTAAATGCACCTACGCCTCTGTCCTGCGCCTGTGCATCCAGCATCAGCTTTTTCATTGTGACAAGTGCCATGTGTGCTCCTTATCAGGCCCAGAGATTGCGGTACATCTGCTCGATGTCTTCCTTCGTGATATCACGCATTGTGTTCTGCGGAGAACCAGAATCCAGCGCATCCGAAGCCATCTTCGGAATCTGTGCGAAGAACTCGTCGCGGTTCACGCCGTACTGCTCGAGTGTCGGTGTATTCAGCTCATCAACAATGCCGCAGACAGCTGCCAGGAACTTCTCAGAAGCCGTCTTGTCATCATCCTCTGCTGACGCCACGCCGATTGTGCGTCCCAGGATGGCAAATCTGTCATACGCGCCCGGAAGAGCAAACTTGAAGCACTCCTTCAGAAGCATTGCGTTGCTGAGGCCATGTGCTATGTGGAAGATTGCGCCGATCGGACGGCTCATGCCGTGGATCAGGGTAACGGATGAGTTGTTGAAGCTGATGCCGGCTTCCAGAGCTGCGATAGACATCTGAACTCTGGCATCTTCATCCTTGCCATTCTTGTAAGCCTTCGGCAGATATGTGAAAATTCTCTTCACAGCAGACAGGGCAAATGTATCCGAAAGCGGCTGTGCCTTTCTGGATGTGAAAGCTTCTGTGCAGTGGCACAGAGCATCCAGTCCGGTGTGAGCGGTAACACCTGCCGGTGCCGTCATTGTGAACTGCGGGTCAATAATCGCGAGAGTGGACATCAGGCATGCGCCCTTCAGCAGCATCTTGACCTGCTTCTGTGTATTGTTGATGATCGTGAACTGTGTTGCCTCAGAACCGGTTCCGGCTGTCGTCGGGATCGCTACAAGCGGCGGCATCTTTACATCGATGACCTTGCCCATGTAATCGTCGATGCTTCCGCCATTTTCCACAAGTGATCCGATCGCCTTCATGGAGTCCATCGGGCTGCCGCCGCCGAGGCCGATCAGGAAATCGCACTTCTCTGCCTTGTACTTCTCAAGGCCTGCCGCAATCATGGTGTCAGTCGGCTCGCCGGTGATATCCGAATAAATCGCGTAGTCAACCCCCTCGTCCTTCAGAGCTGCCTCAACCTTGCCGCAGTTGCCGAGCTTGACCATCATCGGGTCCGTTACGATCAGAGCTTTCCTGCCGAAGCCCGGAAACTTTGCCTTTGCAAGGTCCAGAGCACCGCTGCCGTTGATAATCTGTCCAGGTACAATAAATTCTCTTGCCATTGTCTGTCTCCTCTGTGGTTAAGCCACACGTCTTCAGTCAAACTTCGCGTCATTCATCCAGAGATACCGGTCGTCCTCAAAGCGGCTCGTCTGCAGCCACGGATTGTCCGGAAGATGACGGATCATCCAGCAGGTGTACATCTGGAAACCCGGCGCCGCCGACTGCGGATGAAGCTGCCCGCCCGGGATCGCCGAAAAGCTGTTGTCAACGCTCTTGAATACCTGATCGCCTACGAAGCTTGCGCCGAATCCTTCCGGACGGTCAAACTTGAAATAATAGCACTCCGGCTGCGGATGTCTGTGCGGCAGATATCCCGACCAGTTGCCGCGGTCATTGAGCACCTCGCCGAGAACCATGTTGCTCTCCGGGCAGATGTCCTTGTCAAAGATCGTGTTCACGCGGCGCTTCGCTGTGTTGCCGTACTTGCCGACAGCCGACCACTTCCACGGAGCATCCTCCGGCTTGTAAAGCTTTGCGGCAAACTTCGTGTCATTCTTCGTGCGCTGTACAAGAATCTGAGAATCCGCCAGTGCTTTCACGGCAAATGCACTTCCCGTCGCAACATGCAGTGCCCACGGGCCTTCGGTGAATACATCCTTGCGGGATGCTTCCTGCGTCGTCCCGTCCCAGGAAAACTCTACTCTTCCGGAAAGAAGCAGCGCAGCCGCTTCCTCGCCGTCAGTCGTGAAATTTCTTGTCTCTCCGGACTTCATGCGATAGACACGGATGTCCATCATCATGTCCGAATAGTCATTCGTATATGTTGTGAGAATTTCCTCACCATTCGCATCAAACTGCGGATAGCCGAATACCTTGCTCATACGAAAATCTCCTTTCTTTCTTCGCATTCCGGCGCTGCCGCGCCTCCATGCTCAGATCTGTTGTCGTGCCTTACCATCCAAGTGATAAGTCCACGCGGCGCTTCTCTGCCTTCGGCAGCTCCCGCGCCGCTCAACAGATCTTCGCATTCCGGCGCTTCGCGCCTGCATGCTCAGATCTGTTGTCGTGCCTGGAGCCCGGCCAGATTGGCCTGCAAGCAGTCCATCTGGCCGTCTGCTCCGGCACTGGACTTATCACATCCATCAATACTTTCTTGCCTGGTCGCGATGTTCTTTGACGTCTTCTGCGGCTTCGCGGACACTTTCTTTTTCCGATGTCATTGCGATTCCGACGTTCCACCATGCATCATACCCGTCGGTCATGGTCTTCGGGATGATTTTCAGGTCAAACAGGCACGCAACCGTCTGCTTCTTGGAATCTTCAAGGGCATCTTTCAATTCCTTCACGCTGCGGCAGGTGTAGGTCTTCATGCCATATGCCTGGCCGATCAGTGCGTAGTTGGTTCTCACGAGATCGCCGTCCGGCTTCTTGCCTGTGAAGTAGCGGAACTCTGTTGCAAGAGAGCCGACGCCGTGCGTCATCTCCAGATTGTTGATGCAGCCGAAACCGCAGTTATCAAATACCAGGATGTTGGTCTTGACCTGATCCTGCATGATCGCGCCCAGCTCGGAGTTGAGCATCTGGAAGCCGGAGTCGCCGATCACGGTGTACTCTTCATGATCCGGATCCGCCAGCTTTACGCCCAGCGAAGCGCCGATCTCATACCCCATGCAGGAATAAGCGTACTCAACATGATAGCCGCCTCTTCTGTCCGTTCTCCACAGACGCTGCATGTCGCTCGGAAGCGAACCGCCGGCCGTGATCATCGTGGCATCCTTGTCGATCACCTGATTCAGCGTTGCGATCGCAGCGGTCTGCGTCAGGGTCGTGTCGAACTTCTTGACAAATTCCGGAATCGTCCGCGGATCTCTCGGCTTGATTTCCGGCTCGAAGTCATCGCCCGTGTAAACGATCGAAGCGAGACGGTCATATTCCTTGTCCCAGTCTGCTCTTGCCTTGGCAATTGCATCGCCCCACTGTGAATCATAGCTCTTTGCGCGCAAATTCTCAGCGAGCTTTTCAACCGTTGCCTTTGCGTCGCCGACAGCCTTTGTCGCATCATACTTATAGGCATGATAGCGGCTGTAGTTGATCGTCACGAACTTCACATCCGGGTTGCGGAACAGCCACTTGGAGCTTGTCGTGAAATCAGAGAGACGGGAGCCGACAGCAATGATACAGTCAGCCTTCTGTGCAAGGCGGTTTGATGCAGACGTACCGGTTACACCGATACCGCCCATGTTGTACGGATGGCTTGAGATGCAGGCTGACTTTCCTCCCTGTGTCTCGCCGTACGGAATGTGGAACTCCTCCGCGAACTTCTCAACCGTCTCACCGGCCTCGGAGAAACGCACGCCGCCGCCGACAATCATCATCGGGTTCTTGGAAGCGGCGATAACCTCTGCGATATCCTCGACCTCTTCCGGAACAGCAGCCGGACGATTGATACGATGCACTCTCTTGCGGAAGAAATATTCCGGATAGTCATAGCACTCGCCCTCGACATCCTGCGGAAGCGCGATGCAAACAGCGCCGCAGTCAGCCGGATCGGTGAGCACGCGCATTGCGTTTACAAGAGCCGGCATAACCTGCTCCGGTCTCTGAATGCGGTCCCAGTACTTGCAGACCGGCTTGAATGCGTCATTTGTCGTCACAGCAAGGCTGTATGTCTGCTCAAGCTGCTGCAGAACCGGGTCCGGCTGGCGGGACGCGAATGTGTCGCCCGGGAATACCAGAAGCGGAAGGTTGTTGGCCGTGGCAGTCGCGCAGCCGGTCACCATGTTTGCTGCACCCGGTCCGATCGACGAGGAGCACGCGATGATCTTCCTGCGGTTATTCTGCTTGGCAAATGCTGTCGCAGCATGGCACATACCCTGCTCATTGCGTCCCTGGAACACTTTAAGCTGTCCCGGGTTTGTGTCAAGTGCTTCGCCCAGTCCCAGAGCAATGCCGTGTCCGAAGATGGTGAAAAAGCCTTCAACAAACTTTGTCTCCACGCCGTCGTAGCTTACATACTGATTGTCGAGGAACTTGACAATCGCCTGAGCGGTTGAAAGATGATATCTCTTTTCCATTTGGAATACTCTGCCTTTCTGCTCCGCTTATACGCGGGCAACCATTTCTCCGTAGAGTTTCTTTTCTTCGTCGATGAATTCCTGAACCTGCTTCGAATCCGGAAGAGAATCCGAGCAGTTGTTGCTTCTTACCATCATGGAAGCTTCGGCGCTGCCGAATTCCAGGCAGTCCTGGATGTCCCAGCCGCAGAACAGGCCATACAGGAAACCGCTGCCGTATCCGTCGCCGCCGCCGAATCCCTTGCGGGCTGTCACCGGGAACGGCTTGATGGAGAATTTCTTTCCGTCGCATGTATAAGCAGTCGAGCCCTGCATGCCGTGCTTGATCACGCAGATCTTTGCGTTCTTCTTCTGCCAGTACTCAGCGGACTCCTCGTCACTCATTCCCTCGCGGATCAGCTTCTCGGTCAGATCGAACTCCTCGCGGGATCCCATGATGATATCAGCCTTGCCGGCGATCAGTGAGTAATAGATGGAAATCTCATCTGCGTTCTTCCAGTTGTAAGCTCTGTAGTCAATATCAAAGATCAGCTTCGTTCCGACCTTCTCGGCCAGCATGGCCGCCTTGATGGCCGCTTCTCTTGACGGGCTCTCAGCCAGAGACGTTCCGGAAATCAGAAGTGCCTTGGCTGAAGCAATGTAATCCTCGTCGATGTCGTCAACCGAAAGCTGAAGGTCCGCGATGTCATTGCGGTACATCAGAATACTGCTCTCCTTCGGGGAAAGCATCTCGGTAAAGGTGAGGCCGAGCTTCTGACCGCCTGTGCAGCGGGTGATATGAGACGTATCGATTCCTCTCTTGTCAAAATACTCCGTCACGAAATCGCCGAACTGATCATCGGAAACCTTGCCGATGAATCCGGCCTTGAGGCCGTGCTTTGTGACGCCGACTGCGATATTGGCCGGTGAACCGCCGACAAATTTCTCAAAATAGTGGACATCCTTGAGAGGCTTGAAGTCTTCCTTCACTTCATCAGACCACGCCGGATTGAAATCAATGGCAACTCTTCCGAGCAGGATCAGATCAAGCGGTCTGCTCTCATCGAACTCAATGTACTTCATTTCTGTTCTCCTTCACGTAATTGTCATGTGCATTTGCGTGCTTAATCACATCGTTCTATGTAATACATTTTAGCACGCATCGCCTGCGCGTGCAACAATAAAACCGGCTTATGGAAAAACCGCACAGAACAGAGGAAATCCTCTCTTCCATGCGGTTCTTTCAAGCTTAAATCTTTTTATGCCTCGATTTCGGACATCTTTACAACGCGGTGCTCTTTCAGAGACTTGTTGCAGGCCATAGCCATGAGAACCGGCTTGAGACCATCGTATACATTCAGCTCGGTATCCGTGTCATTCTCGATGGCATTGACGAAGCTGATGATCTCCTGAGCATATGCATCCATGTATCTCTCGAGGAAGAAGTGAAGCGGAACCTCGCCGGTCACGCCGTTCTCATTGGAGATGACGCAGGTGGAAGCTGCATCGTTCGCAGTTGCTGCCATGCCCTTGGAGCCGAATACTTCAGCTCTCTGATCATAGCCGTAAACTGCCTTGCGGGAGTTGTCAATCGTGGCAATGGCGCCATTTTCCATCTTCATGGTGATGACTGCCGTATCGATGTCGCCTGCCTCACCGATCGCCGGATCAACAAGAACAGCGCCCTCGACAAATACCTCGACCGGATCGCAGCCTGCCAAGTAGCGGACCATATCGAAATCATGAATGGTCATATCCATGAACATGCCGCCGGAAACGGCTACATATGCCGGTGACGGCGGCTCCGGATCGCGGCTCGTGATGCGGATGATGTGCTCCTCGCCGACCTTGCCTGCATCGATGGCAGCGCGAACGGCGCGGAAGTTGTGATCAAAGCGGCGGTTGAAGCCGACCTGGTACTTCACTGGGTTCTTCTTCAGAGCCTCGATTACTTCCTTGATCTTCGCAACATCGTGGTCAATCGGCTTCTCGCAGAAAACATGCTTTCCGGCTGCAATCGCCTCAAGAGAGATCGGGGAATGCGTGTCGGTGGAGGAGCAGATCAGAACAGCATCTACGTCCTTGTCGGCAAGAACTTCCTTGTAATTCTTGGTCACGATCTCAACGCCGTGAGCCTTGGCAAATGCTTCCTTCTTCTCATCCATGTACGGATCCGCAACATACTTGATTCTTGCGTTCGGAACGCGGGTGCTGATGGAAGTCATGTGTACCTGGCCGATACGGCCTGCTCCGATGATTCCTACTGTTACCATTTTGATTTTCCTTTCTGGTTTGTGATAACAGACGCCGGGCGGTGTCTGTATTTTCTATTAAAGTCCTGTCTTCTCGCCGATGTACTTTCTCGCCTTGATGGCATATTCAAGCGGGTTGGCCTTTGCCGGATCCTGCTCAGCCTCGACCAGAAGCCAGCCTTCATAGCCGCCCTCTTCAAGAACCTTGAATACGTCGGTGAAGTCGTAGTCGCCGTCGCCCGGAACTGTGAAAGTGCCGGCGCGGACACCGTCAAGGAAGCTCATGTCCTTTGCCTTGACCTCTTCAACCATCTTTGTGCGGACATCCTTCAGATGTACGTGCTTGATGCGGTTGATATACTTTTTGCACATCATAACCGGATCAACGCCGCAGTAATAGAAATGGCCGGTATCAAACAGAAGATTCATGTACTTCGGGTCGGTCTCATCCATCAGGCGGTCTGTCTCTTCCGCCGTCTGAACAACAGTGCCGAGATGATGATGATATACAAGCGTGATGCCGTAGTCATCAATGGCAATCTTGCCGAGCTTGTTGAGGCCTGTCGTCAGAGTATGCCACTCATCCTCGTTCATGATGTGCTTGTGGCCGAAGATCGGTGTATTCAGCTGTCCCTGTACGCTGTAGCTCTGCTCGGATGCGCCGATTCTCTTGGAGCCCACAGCCTTCAGGAATGCGCACTGTGCGCGGAATTCCTTCTCCACCTCCTCAAACGGCTTTGTGAGCAGAAAGCAGGAGAACCACTGGTTGGCGATCTGCAGTCCGCGCAGATCCAGAGCTTTCTTGAGAACAACCGGATCCTTCGGATACTTGTTGCCGACTTCACATCCCTGGAAGCCTGCCAGTGCCATCTCGCTCACGCACTGCTCGAATGTATTCTCCGATCCGAGATCCGGCATATCGTCGTTCGTCCATCCGATCGGCGCAATGCCGAGTTTTACCTTTGACTTGTCAAACATAACTGCCTCCTGAAATATCCACACATTTCTGTGTGCTTTCACGTGCTAATTATCACAGGCTTATATTAGCACGCATCAGGCAGGTGTGCAACAAAAACCTTCCGACAGCAGAAAGTTTCCCCGGGAGCTGTCAGAACAGGTCCCGGGGAAACTATTTTATGTATCTGCTTGTCAGAGATTGTACTTTGTTTTGATGTTGATCTGCGTGTAAAAGTGTTCTTTTTCCGGCTTCTTTCCATCCTTTACCATGGCGGCCAGAATCCTGAGCGCCTCGCGGCCCTGCATGTAGCCGTTCTGATCGATAATAAAATCGGCCACGTCGTCCCGCAGCAGCTTTTCATTTCCGGCCGTCTGGTCGTAAATGATCACGTACGGGCGGTGATCGGTGATGCCCAGATCACCGAACGCCTCGCCGATTCCCTTCTGACCGCTTGATACGACAAGAATACCGGAGATGCCCGACGTCTCGCGCATGGCGTTGTCAATGATGCTGCGGACTTCCTCGCTGTCATCAAAGCTCATGCTTACGCCGCTTGTCTCCATCTGAGGGAAAGACCGCTTCGCCTCGCTCACAAATCCTTCCACGCGCCGGTTGGCCGCCGCGCTCCCGAAATGTCCCGTGATGATCAGCACCTTTCCGCTCCCGTGCAGCAGCATAGCCATCAGTCCCGCCGCGGTCCGGCCGCTCTTGCGGTTATCCATTCCCACAAAGCACGCGCGGTCTGTCCCGAGAATGTCCGTGTTGAAGGTGACCATCGGAATGCCCTTCGTCTGAATCACCTCATTCATCTTCCGGCGCACTCGTTCCTTGTCCACCGGCATGATTGCGATGCCGTCGACCTTTTCCTCCGCCAGTTCTTCAAGCATCTGCACCTGTTCGTCCGCATCCACTCCGTCGCCCGTGCGGATGAGCAGTTCAATATTCATCCCTCTGAGTTCTGCCTCACAGTCGCGGATTCCCTTGTTGACGTCAACCATGAACGGTGCACTGCCAAGCTGCGTGATCACGCCGATCCGGTACAGCCCCTTCTTCTCATCACCGGCAGCACCCTTTGTCCGGCGGGTCTTGTGAACATAGCCCAATTCCTTCGCCGCCTTCAGTATTTTTTCCTCCGCCTCCGGGCTGATGCGTCCTCTGTGGTTGATCGCCCGGTCAACAGTACCTCTTGAAACGCCGGCAAGCTGCGCAATATCCTGAATGGTCACTTTCATATGCGTACTTCCTGTGCCCTGATTCTCTCTCTGGCTTCCCGCAGGCTGATATTTTCCCTGATGGCAAGTGAAGCCGCATCGTCATAGTCCGCCTTGCGCCGTGTCTGATTAAATCCCGTGCTTTCCTTAATGTGCACGGTCCCGTCCGGAGTTTCAAGCTTCCGCACCCGGCTTTCCATCCGGTATCCCGTCTGAAAAAACGCACGCACGCCGATCGTAGACGTGTGTTTGAAAAACGCAGAAAGCACGGCCTCTTTCCTGTCCGGAGCGCAGAATGCCGTGATCTGAATGCCTGGCCTGCCCTTTTTCATGCCGGCCGGAACCGTATAAACTTCAGCTGCACCGGCCGCGGCAATTCTCTCTGTGGCAAATGCAATCTCCTCCGGCGTCATGTCATCGACATTGCAGTTGATGCAGAGAATATTCCCCTGCGGCTGACCATCAGAAACCATTTCTCCCAGAAGAGCGCGTACACAGTTCGCCTTCGGAAATTCCTTCTTTCCGCAGCCGTATCCGGATTTCTGAATAATCATCGGCGGCATCGGTCCGAAATCATCGACAAAATAGCCGAGAAGCGCCGCGCCGGTCGGGGTGCAGAGTTCCCCTTCAATTGTTCCGGCCTGAACCGGAATTCCCTCAAGCAGCTTTTCCGTAGCCGGTGCCGGTACCGGAAGTATGCCATGCATGCAGTGCACACTGCCAAATCCCGTAGTCACCGTGCCGGCGCAGATTCTTTCCGGCGCGAGGCGGCGGATAAGAAAACTGACCGTGATGACGTCCGCCAGTGCATCCATCATGCCGACTTCGTGGAAATGAACCTCACTAACTTCTGCGCCGTGCACCTTCGCCTCAGCTGCGGCAATCCGCTGATAGACCGCTTTGGCATCTTCCCGGACTGTTTCCGGCAGTTTCAGAGAATCAATGCGGCGGACGATATCGTCCATATGCACAGCGTGATGATGATCATGGTGATGCTCAGCCGCTTCTGAGCTTTCCTCCTCCTGCGCCCCGTCAATCAGAACCCGCATGAGAGTTCCCTTTATGCCGCAGCGGCTGACAGTCTCCGCCTCGCAGTGCACACCTTCAAGGCCGCACCCGTTGATTTCCCCGAGGATTTTCTTTTGTTCATCTGCCGGAAACAGTTCCAGCAGGGCGGCACTCAGCATGTCGCCGGCCGCCCCCATTCCGGTATCCAGATAAAGAAGCTTCAAAATCTTTTCTCCTTGTTTCCGCAGAATTCAGGCAAGTTCCTTCGCAATGCGGTCCATCCAGTCACGGATATGAATCTTCTGCGGGCACTGAATCTCGCACTGTCCGCAGTGGATGCAGTCACCCGCGCCGCCGTGTCCGTTTCCGACCTGGAAGCTGTACTTCCTCTTTGCCTGCACTTCATTGTCGTAAATCAGCTTCAGATTCATCGCCGAGAAAATGTCCGGGATATTGATATGCTCCGGGCAGCCGCCGGTGCAGTAGTGGCATCCGGTGCAGGGGATCTGCTCGATCGTCTCCAGAATGTCCTGTGCTTTCCGAATCACATCCCTTTCCTCTTCTGTCAGTGGCTTAAAGTCCTTCATATATGAAAGGTTATCTTCCATCTGCTGCATGTCCGACATGCCGGAGAGTACTGTGAGAATGCCCGGCAGCGACGCAACAAAGCGGATCGCCCAGGAAGCGTACGAAGCGTCCGGATTGGCGGCGTGCAGCAGTTCCTTCACCGGTTTCGGCGGATCAGCCAGTGTCCCGCCCTTGACCGGCTCCATCACAACGATCGGCTTGCCGTGTTTTCTGGCCGTCTCGTAACACAGCCGGCTCTGAACCGACAGACTCTCCCAGTCCGCATAATTCAGCTGAAGCTGAACAAATTCCACATCCGGATGATCCGTCAGGATCTTGTCGAGCACCTCAGCCTTGTCGTGGAAGGAAAATCCGTAGTGGCGGATTTTCCCCTGTGCCTTCAGATCTCTGACAAAATCCCAGAGATGCCATTTGTCAAATTTTGGGAGACTGCGGCTGCTCACCGCGTGCAGGAGATAGAAATCAATATAGTCCACTCCTTCGCGCCGCAGCGACTCTTCAAACTCTGCCTTTGCTGAAGATTCGTCCGTGATTCCCTTCGCATTTACATTCAGCTTGGACGTGATGAAATAGCTGTCCCGCGGATAACGGCTCGTCAGCGCAGCCTTTGCAGCCTCTTCACTTCCGTTGTACACATAAGCACTGTCAAAATATTTCCCGCCGGCCGCCAGAAATGCGTCCACCATCCGGCAGGTCTGTGGAATGTCAATCTGATCTTTTTCTACATCTGCCCTCGGCAGCCGCATCAGACCGAATCCCAGTCTGGGCATGGATCTGACCAGTTCTTCATCGATCATAATATCCCCTTTCTTTACGCTTCGCGCAAAAGGATAAACGCGGGGGCCGCTCACCCCTGCTGTGTGCTTTCCTGCCATGTATTATATCAGATTTTCCATGCCGGATACATGGACACTCTGCCGCATCTCACATTCCTGCTGCCATCATGATCAGACGCACGGCCAGCTCGGCTGCTCCGCATCCAACCATGACCTTGATCGGTCCGATCTTGAATTTTCTCAGGCAGACAAGCGCTGCCACAAAATAGATGAGCTGCCGGACCTGAAAATTGGCGAATCCTGCCGCAATGCCGTCCGGAAACAGCGCCGGCACAAGGATCAGCAGTCCCGCGGCAAAAATCATCGCCGTCACCGCCGGGCGCAGACAGGTGAGCACGCCTTTCATGATGCTCAGATTCCGGTAGCGCACGTACAGCCAGGCAAGCACTGACACGAAAATACACGAAGGCAGGCACACGCCGGCTGTCGCCATGATTGCCCCGGGGATCCCGGCGATCTGCGTGCCGACAAATGTCGCCGCGTTGACGGCGATCGGTCCCGGCGTCATCTGTGAAATCGTCACGAGATCTGTAAAATCTGCAATCGTCATCCAGTGATACTTGTCAATTACCTGTTCCTGGATCAGCGGCATGGCAGCGTATCCGCCGCCGAAGGAAAAAGCGCCGATGTGCAGAAACGCCAGGAAAAGTTCCAGATAGATCATTTCGCGCCTCCTTCCCTGCGGCTGCGCACGATGGTAATCAGAGCGCCGATCCCCGCCGTCACCAGAATAATCCAGACCACATTCACCTTCAGAAAATAATTGGCGATAAATGATGCGATCATAATGATGATCAGCAGTGCGTCGCGCCCCTTCACGATGCCGGATGCCATGTCAAACACCACATCGATGATGACCGCCGACACTCCCGCTTTCATCCCGTACAGCATCGCCTGCACGGCAAAATTGTTCTTGAACGCCGAATAAAAGTACGAGACCACCGTCAGAATGACAAATGGCGGCAGAACGGCGCCGAGTACCGACACGAGAATCCCCGGAATCCCGGCGATTTTAAATCCGACCACAATCGCGCCGTTGACAGCAATGGCGCCCGGGGCCGACTGCGCGATGGCAACCAGATCGAGCATTTCGTCCTCATCGATCCAGTGCAGCTCATCGACAAATTTTTTCTTGAGAAGCGACACGATCACATATCCGCCTCCGAACGTAAATGTGCTGAGATACAGCGTAGAAAAAAACAGTTTCCGAAGTCTCACCGGCAGGCTCAGTTCCTGCTTTGGTTTGGGTTCAGCCATACTTTCCCTCCCTTTATCGTTCTCCTGTGATTCCAAAGTATAGCGGATTCTTTTCATATGTAAAATACTATTGTATTATGGAATTCATAATGCTTTAAATATGTATTGTTTGATATTGCTAATTATGGTATATTTTGTCTTACAGGAGGAAGTCAGATATGACAATCCGAAATCTCAAAATATTCCTGCAGGTGACCAGCTGCGGAAACAGCGTCTCCGAAGCAGCCAGAAAGCTGTACATTTCTCAGCCGGCGGTGAGCGTCGCCATCCGCGAGCTGGAGGAAGAGTATGGCGTCAGGCTCTTCGAGAGGCTGAACCGTCATTTGTATCTGACAGAAAAAGGAGAACAGTTTCTGAAATACGCCAGCCGGATCTGCGCTCTGGTGGACGATGCATCCGCCGTCATGAGCGTTGGTTCTGCCGGCAGTCTGCGCGTCGGCGCAAGTGTCAGCAGCGGCGCCTTCCTCATGCCGCGGCTCATCGGACAATTTCACGTTCAGTACCCGGACGTAAATGTCCATGTCATCACAGAGGCCTCCCTGCGGCTTGAAGAAAAGCTGCTTGTAAACGAACTGGACCTTGCCGTCTGTGAGATCCCGGTTCACAATGCTGCACTCCGGTCCAGAACCATCCTCTCGGACAGGCTCATCGCCTGTGCGTCCGCCGGTCTGAGAAGCCGCATCCAGGGAACGCTGACGGCCAGAGGCCTTTCCTCCTGCCCGCTTTTACTGCGCGAGAAAGGCTCCGGGACCCGTACAATCCTTGACGAAGCTCTTGCAAAAGAAGGTCTCTCCTGCGAACCAGTCTGGGAATCCGGCAGCTGGGAGGCAATCCTTGCGGCCGCAAAGGAAGGTCTCGGCGTTGCCGTCCTGCCGCACATGACAGCAGAACCTGACCTGCAGGCAGGAAATCTCGTGCAGATCCCGTTCAAAAATTTCTCCCTGCAGCAGGATTTTTCTCTTGTATGGCACAAGGACAAAATTATAACGGACGTCATGAAACATTTCACGGAACTTATCAATCCACACGCATAAACGCTCTGGCGCTGGCTCACAAAGTCTGCCACCGCGCATAAGCCACGCATCGCTACGCACTTCGTGCTCCCGCGATGCTCAACGGAAGCCATCCCGGATCGAACTGCAAGCAGTCCGTCCGGTCCTGGCTTCGATGCTGGCTTATGTGCTAAATTACGGGCAGAGAATGAAGTGCTTTCTCTGCCCGCT
>OMUP01000174.1 GCA_900314255.1 uncultured Lachnospiraceae bacterium
GGTTTTCTGACTATCGAGACATCTTGCTATCACTCTTCCGATGAATCGGATATCGGTCTCCCATGCAGTCTGACATCTGTCCCGGAATGGTCCGACATCGATCCGGGGCCGGTGACATATCCGGGTATGCAGCAGAATGATTACGGATACTTCCGGGTGCCGCTTCGAAACCGCGTGGATGGGTCTCCATGCGGCGTTTCTATTTTCGCAGAGGCAGAGGACCTTATCCGACAGGCCGATATTCAGTATGGGCGTCTGGATTGGGAGTATAACTCCGGAGAGCGTGCTGTTCACGTGGACGAGCGGGCTTTGCGCCACACCACTGGCGGAAAAGTATCCATCCCGGCCGGGAAGCAGAGACTGTATCGCGGACTGAATCTGGACCAGAACGGCAATGGCGGAGAGCTGTACAAGGAATACAGCCCGGCCATGCGGGACGACGCGTTTATCCGTGGCCTCGAGAAAGCATACCGGTCGATCGAGTTTGTTGTCGGGCTTTCCTATGGAGATCTTTCCGATACTTCCGATGTCGACAAGACAGCGACGGAGATCAAAGCTTCCAAACAGCGAAAGTACAACCGCGTCAATACGATTCAGGAGAATCTCCGGAACTGTCTTTCCGATTTTGTGGATGCGCTGGCCTTCTATAACGATCAGTACACGTCCGGCTATCAGTTCTCCTGCCTGTTTAACGATTCTATCCTTACAGATGAGGAGACAGAGCGGGATCAGGACCGCAAGGATGTGGCCATGGGTGCCATGAGCCTCAAAGAGTACCGGATGAAGTGGTATCAGGAAGACGAAGCGACAGCAGAAGCCAATCTTCCAGAACAGTCTTCCGGGGTACTTGAATGAGAGAATCGTATCAGAATGCGCTGGCGGCCGGCATTGAGAAACGGTTTCAAAATCTGGAATATGAAGTGATGGC
Source organism: uncultured Lachnospiraceae bacterium (assembly GCA_900314255.1). Classification (GTDB taxonomy): domain Bacteria; phylum Bacillota; class Clostridia; order Lachnospirales; family Lachnospiraceae; genus UBA4285. The sequence goes on from OMUP01000174.1 coordinate 929, forward strand.
GGATATCGTCCGGAGGATCCAGAAAGCCGGAAAAATAACCAGTACAGCGGACTGGGAACTGCAGCGCATGCAGATTCTCGGCAAAAGCACAGCGGACCTTCGCAAGATTGTCGCCAGTGCGGTCCAGTTTGATGACGATGAGGTTGAGCGCCTGTATCGGGAGGTGGTCGATAACGAGTATACGGTGTACAAAGACCAGTATCTGAAAATCAATCGTAAATTCGTGCCATATGAAGAAAATAAAGAACTGCAGCAGATCACAAAAGCGCTGACGCAGCAGTCAAATGAAGATTTGAACAATATCACTAAATCAATGGGATTCATGGTGCGGAATGCCACAGGAAAGCTTGAATTTACACCGTTGGGCGAAAAGTACAACGAGTATCTCGATCAGGCCATTACAGACATGACGTCCGGAGTCTATGATTACAACACGCTTGTCCGCCGTCTGGTGAAGCAGATGACAAACAGTGGTCTGCGCACAGAGCGCCCATTTGCCGAAAATTCCGAGGATAAGAGCGGCATTGACTATCCTTCCGGATGGCACAATCGAATCGATGTGGCGGCAAGGAGAGCGCTTCTGACGGGCTTCTCCCAGCTTACTGGGCAGATCATGGACATGAATGCAGAAGCGTTGCATGTGGACCGCTTCGAGGTGTCCTGGCATATGGAGCCCGACCGGAGCATGCCGCATGGCAGGGAAAGGTATATACAAAACAGCAGCTTATTGACATCTGCGGTCTCGGAACTGGTCCCGGACTGCTTGGATGGAACTGCCGACATGAGTATTACCTGTTCTTCCCGGGAAGTCAGAGAACGTATACAGATGAGTGGCTGGCAAAGAAAAACGCGAAGGAAGCGGAAACAACGACTTTTCGCGGCCGGGAATATAACACCTATCAGGCCACACAGAAACAGCGCCAGCTGGAAACCAGAATGCGGGCACAGCGGGAAACCGTGAAGCTCATGGAGGCCACTGAAGCAGACCCGGACGATATTACCATCGAAAAGTGCAAATATCAGGCTCAGATGGATGAGTACCGGGACTTTAGCCGGACGATGGGACTTAAGACCCAGATGGAGCGGGTCTATGGAGATCTGAAAGGAAAAGTTGCTCCGAATCGCTCCGTTTATGAAAAATGGAAAAACGGAGAGATTCAGCGTGAGATTCTGACAGAAAAAGAACGGAGGGCCCT
>OMUP01000182.1 GCA_900314255.1 uncultured Lachnospiraceae bacterium
GATAAAGCTGACGACCGCCACAAAGACGCCAAAGCCCGTGATCATCTGCAGCGGCTTCACCGAGAGACTGGTGATCCCGTCTATGGCCAGACCCAGCATTTTTTTCAGCGGGTAATGGCTCTCCCCTGCGATGCGCTCGGCCCGGGAATAGCTCACCGTCGTGCTCTGAAAGCCCACCAGCGGCACGAGGCCGCGCAGGTAGAGGTTCACTTCCTTGAAATTTGCAAACTCCTTCAGCACCCTCGCGCTCATCAGGCGATAGTCTGCATGGTTGTACACGACTTCCGCCCCCATCGCCGAAAGGAGCTTATAGAAGCTCTGGGCAGTAAAGCGCTTGAAGAAGCTGTCCGTCTCCCGGCTGGAACGAACGCCGTAGACGACGTCATAGCCCTGCAGATACGCGTCGACCATCTCGTCCATGGCATTGATGTCGTCCTGGCCGTCACAGTCAATCGAGATGGTAATGTCACAGCGGTTTCGAGCCTCCATGAGACCCGCCAGCACGGCATTCTGGTGGCCGCGGTTGCGGCTCTGCGAGATGCCGAGATAGTGCGGGTCCTGCTTTGCCAGGTCTTTGATAATCTTCCAGGTATCGTCCCGGCTGCCGTCATTGACAAACAACACGCGGCTGTCCTCGCTGATCTTTCCCGCGGCGGCAAGGCTCTTCACCTTGTTCAGGAACAGCGGGGCTGTCACCGGGAGAACCGCCTGTTCGTTGTAGCAGGGAATCACGATATAAAGGATGGGGGTCATGCGCACACGCCTCCTTTGTTTTGCTGTCCGAAGAGATACGCTTCCAGGTCGGACACCTTTTTAAAGTAGAGATTGCAGTTTTCTCTCATGAACCCTTCGATCTCCGGGATGTCGTTGGCCCAGCCCGCGGCGGCGAAAGGCACCCCGCAGGCCCGTGCCATGTCATAGCCCGGCTTCAGATCGTCGATTACCAGGACTTCCTCCGGCCGCAGAGAGAGCCGCTTCAGGACTTCCTGCAGCGGCCAGGGCGAGGGCTTTCTCTGCTCCGGCGGCATCTCCCAGCCGAAGATCAGATCCGGCTCCGGCAGGCCGTTCTTCGCGTAATCCCGCAGGATGTTCTCCCGGAAGGAGTGCGAGATCACTGCGGTGTATCCGCCCTGCTCCTTCTGCCGCTGCATGATCTCTCGGATGCCCGGATAGGCGTCGGGAATGCGGGAGCGGACGTAATCCTGCCAGTATCGGGTCTCGAGCTCCAGCATGCCGTCGTCCATCCCGTATTCCTCCCGGCACATCGGCAGAAAGCCCGGAGAGAAGTTCTTGACAAAGTATTCCTCCAGGCTGCAGTGCCGTCCCGGATAGTATTCCTCCAGAAAGCGCTCAAAGCAGGGGTGGTGGATGGTCGCGGTGCTGTTTACCGTTGTGTCGTCGTGATCAAATACGAGGCAGCGGTATCTCATCTCAGTAGAAGGTCGCAACCGGCTGCTCCGGCGCTTCGCAGGGTTCCGCGGACAGATACGTCAGCACCGGGCCGCGCTTTCCGTAGGCGCGGTTGAACTTGAAGTTGACCTTCGCCGTCAGGATCATCCAGGTATCGTCCCGGATGGTTTTGGCATCCTTCCACTGGCATACGAGGCCCGCGAACTGGATGTCCTCCACGCAGCAGGTCATGACGTGCCGTCCCGCGACAAAGGTCTCGGCGGGCAGCTTCTGCCGCACCAGGGCGCGGCACTTGAAGCGCACGGTCTTCCCCTCGTACTTCTTCGGCTCCTCCGACATGTCGCGGTACCAGGTGGCATAGTCGTCGTCTCCGATCTCGACGACGGGCGCGTCCAGGTCGAAGGGCAGCGGATCGACGATGTCGTCATATTCCACCTTCCCGTCCGGGTACTCATAGGCGATATCCGCCCGCCGGGACGCGGCGCGCACCAGCTTGTGAAACGCCATCTTGTCCATGTCCGGCTGAAAGCGGTTGAACACCGCCAGCTCGCAGCTCTTCAGCTTGTCATAGACCAGCTGGCGCATGTTGTCGTTGTAGCGCAGGATCGTGTTGGCGTCCGCGAAGAAGAACTCCTGATACACCATCCAGCCCTCCGGGAGCGCCGTGTACAGCACGTCCAGCAGCCACATTCCGTTGTATTCGATCACGACGCGCTCGGCGTCGGTCTCCTCCGCCAGGGCCATCAGGCGGTCCGGCGTGAGCTCCGCCTGGTCCTCCAGGGTGCGGATCTGTACCGTTCTGGAGGCGAACTCGTCCGGCGCGTATTCTTCCTCGCCCTCTTCGCACAGCAGCAGCAGGGTCTTCTCCCCGTTGCAGAAGCGCCTGTCTTCCAGCGTCTCCTGGATGAAGCGGGTCTTGCCTGCCTCCAGGAAGCCTGTGAACAGGTAGACCGGCATATCTTGTTTCTTAGCCAAGGCTGAACAGC
>OMUP01000141.1 GCA_900314255.1 uncultured Lachnospiraceae bacterium
ATTTCAAGCCCGGTCTTTTCATAGGCTTTCATCAGTTCCGAAAGGTCTTCCCAGCCTCTGGCCGTCACAAAATGCTGTCCTTCCGGTGTCCTCTCGACCTTGTAGAAATTTTCCTGCCTGGCATCCAGATACGCCAGAATGCTTCCGTGAACGCCTGCTGAGAGCGCATACTCCCGCCAGACAGCGTAGTCCGGTTCCACGTCGATTTTCTTCACACGGTCCAGCGTGACCACGTCAAATTCCCGGACAGAACGGTTGTACTCCGGCGGATTGCCCGCCGCACAGATAACCCAGCCGTCGGGAATGCGGTGCGAACCGAACATCTTTTCCTGTAAAAACTGCAGCATGACCGGCGTCAGCGTCTCCGACACGCAGTTGATCTCATCGATGAACAGAATTCCCTTGCGCAGTCCTGTCTCTTTCTCCTTGCGGTAGATCGAGGCTATGATTTCACTCATCGTGTATTCAGTCATCGAGTACTCTCGGCCGTCAAATTCTTCCCGGCAGATCTGCGGCAGTCCGAGGGCGCTCTGCCTTGTGTGGTGCGTCATCGTATATGCCACCAGTGCAATTCCGCATTCGCGCGCTGTCTGCTCCATGATTGCCGTTTTACCGATACCCGGTGCGCCGATCAGCAGAACAGGTCTCTGGTGCACTCTGGCGATCAGCGGCCTGCCAGACGCATCTTCTGCCAGATACGCTTTTACAGTATTCCGGATTTCTTCCTTTGCCCGTTTAATGTTCATTCTCAAAATCCTCCCACGCACCCAGCTGCATCCTCACGGCCCAGCCCGGCACATGAATTTCACTGTCATAATCGCCCGGGATCACAAAGCACGTGTCCCAGGACGGCCGTTCCTTCGGGAAAATGCCGTACCCGTCCGTAAAATACAACATTCCGCGCAGACGTGTGAGCTTCTTTTCCCGTATCAGATCCTTTACATATCGGAATACCGGCCGGAAATCGGTGCCTCCGTACCCCTTTACCTGAAACGTCTTATCTTCGAGCTCCCGCAGCAGCTTTCCGGTATCCTGCCTGTTTTTCAGCACTCTGTCATCCTGAATCTGATTATCACACTGGATGACATGAATCCGCGTGTTCTCGAAAAATGAGGCCTCATCCGAAAGAATCGACAGAGTTACAGACAGAAAGCGGCTCAGCATACTGCCGCTGCAGGAGCCGGATGTGTCCAGCACAATGCAGAAATCTCCGATCTTCTCGGTGTCACGGTACTCCAGTTCCTCCATCAGAGGAATATTTCCGTACAGCTCTATGCCAAGCTCATAATATCCGTAGTCAAACGAATCCGGATCCACCTTCATCTCTTCCCTGCGCTCGGTGAATTTGTGCAGAAATTCCCGGTAAGAACCGGCCGGATGGGCAGCGCTTCCCAGAAGCTTTACAAGCCTTCTTCTTCCGTCTCCCCGTCCCCCGGCCGGTGCAGGAAGCGATGCAGCGAGCGTTTTTGACCGTTTCTTCCAGTCTTTTTTGTCTTCTTCCTGCTGCTGTTCCTGATTCTTGTCTTTCTTTGTGTACCACAGAGAATGATCGTCTTCTGCAAAGACCGGCGTCAGAAATGCCGCCTGCATCTCCCAGTCAGGCCTGCCGGACAAATAGCGGTAGATGTTCCCTGCGGACAGCACATGAACGGCCTCTGTCAGCTCCCGGTATACATTTTCCTTCGTCTCATTCTGCACAAGCCGTGTTGCCTCTGTGTCCAGCCCGTCGATGATGTATTCTGTCTGAATGTCCGAAGCCAGATCCCACAGACAGCGGTTGACACCCTCCGGCGGAAAGCAGTTGAAAAAAAGAGCGTGAAGTGTGATATGCAGAAATGCCCGGTTAACCTTTACCGGCCGGTCCGTGTACTCCTGCGCCAGACGGATCGGATTGAAATAAATCGTCCGCGCGTCATCTGCCAGATACCTGAAGCGGCTTTCTGCCTTGAAGGAAAAACGGGAAAGCGCCGGAAAAAGCTGCCGCATGGAAAGAAAAAGTTCCTGCCTCGCCTGCCCGAGGATCTGTTCTCCCAGCAGATTCCACTGTTCAGAAGAAGTCGTAGCTTTTTCTCTTCCTGCCAAAATGGCTCCTTTCATAATTCAGCAGAACGGACAGAATCTGACTGTGATCTCCCGCCCTTGCGTATTCGATCGTATCTGTCAGAAACTGTTGATCTGTGAGACGCAGATCAAGAAACTCCATCACTTCCTGCTCCCGGTCCGAATCAATCAGCTTTCTCACGATACTGCGGCCATGTTCTTTCAGATATCCGCTGTACTTCTCCTGCGCCTTCTGCGTCAGCCCGGCTGGAAAAGTGAGCCGGGCCATGGCGATCCGGGCTGAACAGCCCCTGAGATCGACCGCCAGATTGCTGTCAAACAGCCTGTCATAGAACAGGTAGTCGATCCCACCGCTGCCGACGCAGTTGCGGTATTCGACACCAGACCCTTCTGCGATCTGGTTTACAATGCGCGCCGGGGTGTTTTCCTCATAGTTCATGATATAATAGGGAAAGATAAGGCGCGCCTCTTCTTTTCCGCTCACGTCCGTTATCCGAACTTCGATTTCCTGATGCAGATCTGCGAGAATATCCTTGAGTCCCCGCATATTGCCGCTCCTGCTGCGGACGAGAAGGCAGCTGATCTTCTCACAGTTTTTAAAGGCACCGTCGCCGATGTCGTCCAGTCCGTCCGAAAATGAAATGCGCGCCAGACTCCTGCAGTTGTAAAATGCGTGAGCGCCTATTTTTTTCAGACTGTCCGGCAGAAAAAGTTCCTGCGTCTCGCGGTGCTCTGCCAGCGCAAAAGGCGCAATCTCACGGATCCCTTCGGGAATCTCAAATTTTTCAGACTGCTCTGTAATTTTCTCCAGGCAGCCATTTTCCATTTGCCATTTTGATGTGTCCATGCTTCTCATAATAGCACAAATCGGCGTCCTGCCAGGTCAAAATGGGCAGGGCTTGCAAATTATGATGATTCATTATATACTTGTAGAAGTTTCGTCACATATTTGTTAAATTTCGTAACATTTATTTGACAATGTTTAAGGAGCAAAGATTCAGTTAATGAAGAAACTCAGACCCAGTAAAAATATCCAGTTCCGCATCACCGCGGCTGCCGCGGCTGTGGGGATCTTTTCGGCCGCGCTTCCTTCATACACTGTCCTTGCCGACACGCAGGATAACCTGAATGCGGCGCAGCAGCAGGCGGACAGCTACAGTGCGTCCGGTGCCCAGCTGTCAAGTGAGCTTGATTCGCTTCTCGGAGACCTGAACACATCCATGGAGAATCTGGCGGATATTGATTCGCAGATTTCCAAGAAGAATCAGCAGATTGCGGATCTGAGCAATCAGATCGCCGAGGATCAGGCAAAGGCTTCGGATATGTATGATTCGATGGCCCTCCGCGTCCGCTACATGTATGAAAACAGCCGTTCCAATTCAACAGTCGAACTGCTTCTCTCCTCTCAGGATTTTGCGGAGTTTCTCAAGCGCACATCCTATGTTGTCTCGATCAGTACGTATGACCGGAGCAAGCTCGAGGAGCTGAGCAGCATCATCAACGGTGAGCAGCAGAAAAAAGAGCAGCAGGAAAGTGATCTTGCCGCTCTCAATGAGCTCAAGGATTCCCAGACAGCCGCCCAGGCCGGTTTTGAGCAGATGATTGCCCAGAAGCGGGCAGAGCTTCAGCAGAACGCGCAGCTTCTGGCGGAAGCTGATTCTCTTGTAGAAGTTTACCGCTCACAGATGGAAGCAGAGCAGGAGCAGATTGACAATGAGCGCATCGTCGCTGAGTCTGCCCGTGCAAGTGAAGAAAGTCAGTCTTCTACGGCATCCGCTTCCACACTGGCAAGTGTTCCGGCCGACACTTCGTCCCAGGCAGACACATCGTCTGAAACTTCCTCTGCAGCTGCAGAGACACCGGCAGAGACTTCATCCGGGGAAGAAACCTCCGCGGCCCAGTCACAGGAAGAAACGACAGCACCGGCATCGTCTTCTGAAAGCAGCAGTTCTTCTTCTGCTGCTTCATCCGGTTCCTCATCTGCCTCCTACTCCGCGACAGAGCTTGACGTTATGGCCGCCCTCATGGAAGGCGAAGCCGGTCCGAGCAACTACGATGCGGAAGTAGCCGTCGGATCCTGCGTCATGAACCGTCTGAATTCCGGTTCCTACGGCAGCTCAGTTCTGGAAGTCATCTACGCGCCGGGACAGTTCATCGCCTCCTCGCAGTATTCCTACATGTTTGAGGCGATTCTCGCAAGAGGTGCCAGCGCCTCCTGTTATGAAGCAGCCCGCGCCGTCCTCTCCGGGACCATCACGCATCCGTATGTGCATTTCGTGTCAGCAAAAACCGCTGCCGCCCGCGGTATCAGCGGAACCAACATCGGCGGCAACGTTTACTACTGATCTTAAAACAAATCGGTATTTCTTCCATAGCGGACCCATGCGGCGCAAACGCGCCCGGGGTCCGTTTTTATATCTGCGTCGTGTGAACAGAACAGGCCGCTCTTCACGCCGACCCACCGGCCGGGCACAGCTTCGCCCCGCAGGATGCTCTCGCTCTCATCCCGGGTCCGCCCCGCCGAAAGCGACACAATCCAGCGCGTATGTTCAGGCACCACGTCCCCGTTTGCGTCTTTCTCTTCCGGTATCTTTCCCGACGGCACCACACTCATCCGGAAATACAGGATTTTTTCCTTCTTCATGGCAAATGACGCCGGAAGAATGCTGCTCTCTTTATATTCCTGCGTGTAGCAGTTCTGATGATCAAATTCCTGTCTGCCTTCAATCGTCTCGAGCAGATATGAATTGCCCTGTCTTCTGACCTGCAGAACCTGGTAATACTGTCCGAGTGAAATAATGCCGGCCCGGTCGCCGTCGTGAAGATCGCTCACATCCAGCTCACACTCCCAGTAAAACTGCGGCGCCGGCCATTTCTGAAGAAGCAGATTGCGCAGATCACCGGTCGGACGCAGATGGCTTGCCGGTACAGCATTGAGAACCAGTCCTTTTCCGTGTTTCTGTGTATCCGTAAAACACGGATCCGGATTGGCATTCCACTGCCAGGCAGGTCCGGGCTCTCCCGTCTCAAACAAGTCAGAGCAGATCGGCTCTACGCCGGACTGTTCCGCCAGAAGAGCCGCATTTTCCTCCAGATTGCCCAGGATCTTCGGCTTGTTCCATTTCCTGACCGGAACCCCGCAGGTTTCACCCGGCAATGCCTGGCCAATCACCGGCCAGTCTGATACCCAGCGCATCGGCTCCAGGTGAATCACCCGTCCGGCAGCCTCCTGATCCTGAAAATGAATAAACCAGTCCTCTCCCGCCGGTGTTGTCACCCAGGCCCCCTGGTGCGGGCCGTTAACTGCCGTGTTTCCCTGGTGAAGAACTACCCGGTATTCGTAGGGGCCGTGGATACTGCGGCTCCTGAGTGCCAGCTGCCATCCCGTCTTCACGCCGCCGGCCGGTGCAAAAATATAGTACCAGCCGCCACGCTTATAGAGTTTCGGCCCTTCCACAGTAGGATTGCCGTTCACCGAACCGTCAAAGACGACTTCCGGCCCGGAGATCAGGCTCATGCCGTCCGGTGCCATCTCCGACAGATACAGAACGCTCTTTTTGTGGGCCCGCGAACCTGCCAGGGCACTGACCAGATATGCCCGCCCGTCGTCGTCCCAGAACGGACAAGGGTCAATCCATCCGGCGCCAGGCCGGATGTTCACCGGTTCGCTCCACTCTCCGGCCGGATCATCTGCCGTTGTCACGTAGATTCCCTCATCCGGCATCGGAAAATAGATATAAAACTTTCCTTCGTGCTGGCGGATCGCAGGAGCCCAGACGCCGCATCCATGTATCGGATTTTCGTACCGGAACTCCGGGATCCGTCTGAGCGCATAGCTGATCACTTTCCAGTGAACCAGATCTTTTGAGTGCAGAATCGGAAGTCCGGGCACATTGCTGAAGCTCGATGCTGTCATGTAAAAGTCCTGCCCGGAACGGATCACGTCCGGATCAGAATAATCCGTGAACAGAATCGGGTTTGAATAGGTTCCGTCTCCATTGTCAGGCTGCCACATACTCTGATACTCCTTTACTGCATCTGTGCGCAGATCAGGTCCAGGATTTTTTCCGCCGTTTCCGATTTGCTCATCAGCGGAAGCTGCGTCTCGGAATCTCTCGTGATCACTGTCACGACATTCGTGTCTGTTCCGAATCCGGCCCCGGGTGTCCGCAGACTGTTGGCACAGATCATATCTACATTCTTCTTTTGCAGTTTTTTCCTTGAATTTTCTATCAGATTCTCGGTTTCCATCGAGAATCCGCACAGGAACTGCCCCTGCCGTCTGTTTTTCCCGAGCTGCCCGAGAATATCATCGGTTCTTTTCAGGTTCAGTGTCAGATCGCCACTGCCCTTTTTAATCTTTTCATCCGCCCTTGTCACAGGGGTGTAATCGGCCACGGCTGCTGCTTTTATTATGATATCACTTTCAGGGGCATATTCCATACACGCTTCGAACATATCCCGGGCGCTCTGAACCGGAACCATTCTCACCCACGGCACAGCCGGAAGACTTACTGGTCCGGAGACAAGTGTCACATCGGCTCCGCGCAGCATGGCATTTTCCGCAAGACAGTATCCCATCCGGCCTGTCGAATGGTTGCTGATAAACCGCACCGGATCAATTGATTCCACTGTAGGTCCTGCTGTCACAAGCACTTTTCTGCCTGCAAAATCTTTTTTAAACTCACAGGCCGCCCGCACTGCCTCAAAAAGAAGACTGACATCCGGAAGTTTCCCGTCACCGGTCTCTCCGCATGCCAGGCGCCCGTTCGCAGGCGTAAGAACCCGCACTCCATATCCGGACAGCCGCTTCAGATTGTCCTGCGTGACAGGATTTCTGTACATCCGGGTATTCATCGCCGGCGCCGCAATCTTCGGGCATTCACATGCAAGCCATGTCGTGGTCAGCATATCATCGGCGATCCCGCAGGCAAACTTCGCGAGAACATCGGCACTTGCGGGGGCTGTGATAAACACATCCGCCTGTGCGGCGAGCGACACATGCTCCACCGAATACTGGAAGTTCCGGTCAAATGTGTCGACAAGACACTTGTTGGACGTGAGTGTCTCAAATGCAATGGGATTGATGAAATGGCAGGCATTTTCCGTCATCAGGACGTGAACATCGCAGCCCGCCTTTACCAGCCGGCTGGCCAGATCCGCCGCCTTGTAGGCGGCGATAGACCCGGAGACGCCCAGCAGTACATGTTTTCCTTTCAGCATGTCATTCCTCCACATTCTTCAGATAGATAAGCTCAAGGCCTTTGATGAGAAGGCTGTTGTCGACGACAATATCTCTCCGGCGGCAGGCCGGGATCACGATGCGCGCCAGACCGCCTGTCGCCACGACATGGTAGCGTCCCGGAAGATTTATCAGACAGTCTGCGCCGCGCAGCCCCGCTTCTTCCTCGATGCGCGCAAGCATCCCGTCAATCATGGAAGCGTACCCGTAGACCGCTCCGCTCTGCATGCAGTCGACGGTGTTTTTCCCGATAACCTTCTGCGGCGCCTCCAGAGAAATGCGCGGCAGCTGAGCCGTGCGTGTGACAAGCGAATCGACGGCCACCTGAAGACCGGGGATTATGACACCGCCCGAGTAATTTCCGGCAGCATCCACCAGAGAAAATGTCGTCGCCGTGCCAAAGTCGATAATGATAACCGGAGCGCCGTACTCTGCAAGAGCACCCACCGCGTCCACAATCTGATCGCTGCCAACCTGCTTTGGCTGATCCATGCGGATGTTCAGTCCGGTGCGGATGCCGGCGCCGACCAGCAGCGGGCGGATGCCCGTAACTTTTTCCACGGCTTCCCGGATCGGGTGATTCAGCTGCGGAACAACGGACGAAAGGATTGCCCCCTGAATCGCATCCGGACTGATCCCGTGCAGCTCAAGCAGCATCTTGAATGACACAGCATATTCCAGTGCCGTCTTCGTGTGATCGGTCGAAATCCGTTCCTCGAAATATATCTTCTTTCCGTCTGCGACTCCCACCACAATGTTGGTGTTGCCCATGTCGATTGCCAGTATCGTGCCCCGGCGGTTTTCCTTCATGATGATACCTCCCAAGCCAGAACCGGCCGCGGTGCGCACACGCCGGATCTGTCAAATCAACTCTCCTTGAAACAAAATTACACGGCTCTGTTTCTGGCCTTCTTAAGCGGCTTTCCGATGCCAAGTGTCAGAATTCCGGCGATGATCGCCTCAATTACGCCGTTAAACGAAATGACGCCCAGAATCACGGTCAGAACCATGTCCGGTGAAACACTCAGAGCTGCCGCATACGAATCTCTGTATAAAATGTAGATCGACGGCATGACAATGAGTGTGTTGGTCAGCGCTCCTGTGATGCCTGAAAGCGTATACGCGAGCACGTCGCCTTTCTGCTTTCTCACCGCCAGCCAGACAAGAATAAAGACCGCCGCGCCGCCGGCCAGTCCGATGACAGTTGACGCTGCTGCTGCAAGCCCGGCTCTTCCGGCAAATGCTCTCACGCCGAAAGCGACAAGAAGCGAAACAAGAATGTTCAGAAGCATCAGGCCTGAATTTCTTTTTCCGGAACGATTCAGCGCTCCAATGCCCTTAAAGACGTAGTACGGCAGAACACCGACCAGAATCCGGGGCACAAAGCAGATGAATGCGCTCTTCCAGATACCGGACGGTCCGATGACGGAAAACGCGAGCACCGGCGAAAATACAAACGCAGAAAGTGTCGACGGCATATATGTATTTTTCAGGAAACTGGTGAGACCGAAAATGAAGCCCAGGAACGCGCCCTGTGAAGGCCCGAGCAGAATCGCCCCGAGAATGACCGGAACGTGAACAATGGTTGCATTGATGACACCCAGAGGAATATACCCGAAAGGTGTAATGCTCATAAAGACAATAATCGCCGTAAAAAAGGCCAGCAGTACCAGGTCTGCCGTTTTTTTGCGTACTCTGAGTGAACCGCCCTGACCGGACTGGTTCCTTCCCGCTGAAGTTCTCATAAATTTTCCTCCTGTTATCGTTCGCTTTGCGCGATACAACACAGTTATTCAGTATACCATCATCCCCTGCTGCCGTCTGCACGAAAAAGAAAACATGCGCCGGCACGGAACGTGGTATAATAGTCACGAATTTTCTGAATTCATTATATCGGAGGCTTTTTTATATGTCAAAAATGGGGAAGAAAAACAAGGATTCAAAAGAAGCGCAGACCAAAAAGGCGCTGCAGCAGCTTGCCGCCGTCGCGCGCCGTCAGCAGAAGAAAGCCGCAAAGAAAAAATAAATTCCGGAATGCCGGAGAACCTTTTATAGTATGGGGCTGCTGTTGCAGCCCCGTTTTTTACTTGTATATAACTTTCAGAATCTCCTCTGCCAGAATTCCGGCGATAATATCAGCTCCTTCATCTGACGGGTGCAATCCATCATATGTCATGCCGATAGCCTGCTCCGGATATGGGTATTCATCCTTATCCGGGTCATACGGAACGCCGATATAATCCGGGTATGCGAGATCCGTTTCTTTTCCATTCACACGCTTTCTCTGGAACTTTACGGCATTTGCCACCGTAAAGCCTGAACGGTCGTGCAGATTGATCGGATACACTCTCTCACCGTGCACACAGGAAAAAATCGCCCCTGCCACGTCAGACAGCTTCTGCCCCGCCTCCGGAGCATAACTTCCATGATCGATGTGATGATGGTCCAGAATATATATGAAATCGCTTCTTTCTACCGGATTCATAACGATTACAGGTGAAGTGCTCGTCTTACGGATGTTTCGGATTATGCAGGCCAGATTTCCCACAATCGTACCAGGCCGCTGCCCGTCAAAATCCTCTTTTGTCCCGCAGGGTGTTTTAAACGAGAACCAGTCGTTGGTTCCGAGAAGAATCGTGTAAAAATCAGCGGAAGGAAATGCCGCATCCAGAAAATTTTCCGTCGCCGCGCCATTGATCCCCCGGTTGATTACATGTACTGTTCCCAGTTCCGGCATTATTTTTTCAAGCGTGCGGCTGACATACCCCTTGTGAAGCCGGTATCCTGTCTCGTCCAGATGATCATTCAGATAAGTAAACGAATCACCGATTGCACACCAGATTTTCATTTTGAATCAACTCCTTAACAGCTTCTTATATTCGGACGGATCCTGCCGGTAAACTTCTTGAATGCGATACTGAAGTACTGAGAATTGTTCCCATAACCAGTTCATATTCATGCTTTGAGAACCGCAGCAAAAAATGCCAGTACAAGTCCCTGGCCCCAGCCCTGGATCCATCTTTTTGTCACGTTCCGATACCCCTGCGCATCCCGCATGACAGCGGTTCCGCCGGATACATTTTCTACGGTGCCGTCCTCTGCGACATTTGCAAGGACTCCTTCGATAGCTTTGTTTACGTACTTGTAATGAAGCGGATTGCCTGCGATCGTCATCGCCGCTGCGATGCCGGCAGAGGCGGAAACTTCCTCATAACTCTCCGGATCATCAATGATTGTGCGCCAGAGTCCGTTTTCCGTCTGATAATTTTTCAGCGCTGAAAGCTGCAGATCGAGGCTGCCATTGATATCCATGCACTCCGGATACAGATACCAGCCCGGAAGATCCGGCTTCACATGCGACATGGTATAAGCTGCCCACGCGTTTGCGCGTCCCCAGTGAATGCCGGACATATGACTTTTCTTCACATTCGAATACCCGTGAAAGAACAGTCCGTTTTTATCCTGCAGATACAGAATATGCCAGTACCATTGTTTCAGCGCGTCAGAAATCAGCGTCTCATCCTTTCTCTCAATCCCGACCCGCAGCAGCATGTAGGCAGCCATGAACAGCGTGTCCGCCCAGCACTGCTCGGGAAAATCGTCGCGATCCGAGACCGTGTGCTGCAGAACGCCGTCGCCAAACCGCAGAGCCTTGTTCTCAAGATAATCAATCTGGGCATTCAGATATTTCTGATATTTTTCGTCACCTGTCGCCTTATATAAATCAAGCAGGCAGTGTCCCATTGCGCAGGTATTGACATTGAGACCCGGGACGCCCAGATCGATCAGTTCGTCGACTCTCTCCTGCACCATCTTCCGGTATTCATCCCGCCCGGTGGCTTCCGCCGCACGGCAGATGCCGTAATATGCCACGCCGCACGGCCACTCCCACGTCATGTCCATCTGCATGGTACGCTTCACAATCCGGTCCACGGCGTCAAGAAGTTCGTCTCTTGAATATGACAGTCCGGTTTCAGCCTTAGTTTCGCTCATCATTACCTCCCGTTTCACAAGTAAATTTGTCAAAAAAAAGCTCCTGCCGGTACAGCTGGCAGGAGCAGATAGTAATTGTCTGAAGATCAGCCTTTCAGACCGGATGTCGAGATACCTTCCACCAGATAGCGCTGGAATGTAAGGAACAGAACAACGGACGGAATCAGGGATACGCAGGCCATGGCGAACATAGCGCCGTAGTCGGACGATGTACCCGGGTCAGAGAACAGCTTCAGAGCCAGAGATACAGGGTACATAGCTGACTTGTTTACGTACATGAGGGCGGAAAGGAAGTCATCCCATCTCCACATGAACGAGAAAATCGTGCCCGTTACAAGTGCCGGTACCATCAGCGGAAGGATGATCCGGATGAAAATCTGCCAGTAGGAGCAGCCGTCGATTTTCGCTGCCTCGTCCAGGTCCTTCGGAATACCTCCGATGAAGTTGCTGAACAGGTAAACGAAGAATCCCTGAATTGCGAAGCAGTACGGTACGATAAGCGGAATGTAGGAGTTAACCCATCCCAGCTGTTTGTACCACAGGTACTGCGGGATCATGAGAACCTGTGCCGGCAGCATCATGGAAAGGAGCATTGCTGTGAAGAGGATCTTCTTTCCCTTGAATTCAAATCTCGCAAAACCATATCCGACAAGAGACGAGGATACGATTGTACCGAGTGTCGCGCTCAGAGCGATGATCAGGGAGTTGCCGATGAAGGTTCCGAATCCTACGCCGCCGAAACCTTTCCAGCCGTTGATGTAGTTCTCAGTCGTCCACGTTGTTGGGATCAGCTGTCCTGCCGTCGCGAAAATGGTGTTGGTCGGCTTGAAGGAGCTGAACAGCATCCAGAGAAGCGGATAGATCATCACGATCGCGAAGGCAAAAATGAAAATATTTTTGATAATAAATCCTGCTTTACTTCTCTTTTTCATTTTATAATCCTCCGTCATATACCCAGAACTTCTTGGTTGCGAACAGAACCGCGGTGACAGCCGAGATGATGAGAACCATTACCCAGGCCATTGCGGCGCCGTAACCGGTGTTGTAATAGGTGAAGGACTGATCATACATGTAAACGGTGTAGAACTCTGTCGAGTACATCGGCTTGCCCTGTGTGATGATGTAGCACTGTGTGAATGCAAGGAAGCCGTTGATCAGCTGCATAACCAGGTTGAAGAATATGGTCGGTGTGAGAAGCGGGAATGTGATCTTCCAGAATCTCTTCCAGCCGTTTGCGCCGTCAACCATCGCCGCCTCATACAGAGACTGCGGGATCTGCTTCAGAGCAGACAGGAAAATCAGCATCGAAGAGCCGAACTGCCAAACAGCGAGGATGATCAGAACCCAGATGGCGGTTCTTGTATCGCCGAGCCACGGGAAGTTGATTCCAAGGATCCGGTTGATGGTTCCGTCGGTAGCCCACATGCGCTTCCAGAGAACGGATACGGCCACGGATCCGCCGATGATGGACGGCAGATAGTATGTCGCTCTGTAGAAGCCGGAAAGCTTGTTGTTCTCGAGAAGAAGCATCGCGACAAAAAGCGCGAAGATCAGTCTCAGCGGTGTGGAAACCAGGGCGAAGTAAAATGTTACGCCGATGGATTTCTGATAGATCGCGTCGCTGGCCATTTTTGCGAAGTTATCCCAGCCGATGAATACCGGCGGCTGCAGGATGTTGTACTGGCAGAAAGCGTAGTACAGCGAAATTGCCATCGGAACGACCATGAACATGAGGAAGCCGAACGTAAACGGCAGGGTGAAAATGTAGCCGGCCGTTTTCTCGTTATTGATCGGATTGCCGATCTTGCGCTTCTTGGCAGGCGCAGAGGCGGCAGTCTTCACAGGTTGCTTATTGCCCATTTCTATCACTCCTTTTTCTGAATATGACATTATTATACGATCTTGTTTTGTTCATTATAACTCATAAAACCTACCCGTCGCTTCAAAATTTCCTACTTTTTCATAATATTTTTACACACTTTTGTAAAATGTATCCAATTACCGCTGCTGCCGCAAAAACGGGACCGCAGGGTATCCCTGCAGTCCCGCCTGTCAATTCCGGATTCCCGCATCAGCTGCCAGCCTTGGCCGCCAGTGCTGCAGAGCCCTGAGTGATAAACTCCTCCGCTGCCTGCGAAGCGTCAATCTGTCCGTAGCAGAGCTCTTCCACTACGTTGTTCAGTGCCTTGCCGGCTTCCGCATATCCGTCCGGATACGGCGGATTGATAACAGAGCAGTTCGGCTGAACAACATTATAGATGTAGTTGTAAATCTTCTGATCCGTCTCATCCAGCTGGCTCTTGATCTTGTCGGCTACATCAGAATTGATCGGAACGCCCCGCTCGCCGAGAAGGATATCATTGCAGTCGGTGCTGTTGATCAGATAATTCAGGAATTTTACAGCTTCTTCCGGATTTTTTGTGCCTGATGTCACAGAGAAGAACTGACCCGGTTTAATGAAATCAGACTTCTTCGGATCCGGGCTCGGCCATGTGGTCATCTCCAGATCCATTCCCTCTTTTGCCAGCTTGTTCATCGCTGTGTACTGGTTGGACCACATCAGAGTGTTCCATGCCGATTTATCCGGTGACGTTCCTGCCACTATCGGCGCCTGCTCGATGGAACCGATTGTGATGTCTGCGTAGACATCCGGTCCGAGCTCCCATCCTTCTTTGATTCCGTCCTCGTATACCTGGAAGTACTTCGTCAGCTGTTCTTTCGTGGCATTGAGCTTCCCGTCGCCAAAAAGGACAACGCCGTCCGATCTCAGCAGATAATTCATGGGTTCCTGAACAGTACCATAGGAAAGATCCGTCTTATATCCTGTCTTTTCATAAATCGTCTTTGCAGCCGTGACAAATTCATCAAGGGTCATATTATCCTTGATTGTAACTCCGGCTTCATCAGTAATGGTCTTATTGTAAACCAGAGCCGGCGCATTCATGCCCGCGCATATAGCGATGACTTTGCCATCCACCGTGCCGGCTTCGAGCATATTCTTGTCCCACTTGGAAGCATCCAGGGTTCCGTTATCAATATACGGCTTCAGATCCAGAAGCTGACCGGATTTCGCATACTGGTTAATATACTGGTAGTCCTGCTGCATGATGTCCGGTGCCTGCCCTCCGGCTGCAGCCGTTGCCATCTTCTGCCAGTAGTCATTCCACTCGGAAAACTGACCGTCGATGGTCACGCCCGGATTATCTTTCTCATACGCTTCAATCGCATTCTGGGTGCGTTCATTTCTCGTCTGATTGCCCCACCAGGCAAAAACCATGCTGACATCGCCGGACGAACTGTTTCCGGAAGCTGCCGATGCTGCCGCAGTAGTTTTCTCCGCTGCTGCAGATGTCTTTGCCGCAGCACTTGTCTGGGTTCCTCCCGTACTGCCGCAGCCTGCAAGCATTCCTACTCCCATCAGTGCAGCCATTGCGGCTGCTGCACCTCTTTTCGTCATATAAAAGCCTCCTCACGAACTAATATTGTATATTAGATAGAATAGTCCGGCTTTCATTTCCTTACAAGGTGAAAAAACCGACTAATTTGGTCATATTGCCGACTAAAAAGATTTCATCATAGCTATTTTATGCAATTTATCTTTTCACATTCTCATACCAGGAAAGAAAGTCTGAATGCAGACTTTTATTTTCAATAAAAAGAGGAAGGACTGTACGTCCTTCCCCTCTATCAGCTGTGAACCCCAGCCTTATGTTACTTGCTCGCTGCCGCCTTGGCCGCCAGAGCTGCCGTGCCCTGATCTACGAGATCCTGGCCTGCCTGTTCTGCTGTCTCCTGCCCGTAGCATACTGCCTCGAGAATCGTGTTCAGAGCCTTGCCGGCTTCCGTGTATCCGTCCGGATACGGCGGGTTGATGTCGGAGCAGTTCTTCGCAACAACCTCATTGACAAATGAGTAAGTCTTCTGATCGTTTTCAGAAAGCTGTGCCGATACCTTGTCAGCGATGTCGCTGTTCATCGGAATTCCGCGCTCACCGAGCAGGATGTTGTTTGCATCCTCGCTGTTGGTCAGCCAGTTGATGAATGCTGCAGCTGCCTTCGGATCCTTGGCGTTTGCCGATACAGAGAAGAACTGGCTCGGCTTCAGGAAATCCGACTTCTTCGGATCTGCACTCGGCCATGTGGTCATCTGCATATCCTGGCCTTCCTTGGCTGCCTTCGTGACAGCTACATACTGGTTGGACCAGCAGAATGTGCACCAGGACTGATTTTCCGGATTGTCGCCATATACAAGCGGATCCTGCTCAACCGATCCGACTGTAATCTCTGCGAATACGGTCGGGGAAATCATCCAGCCGTCCTTCTCGCCGTCCTCGTAGATCTTGAAGTACTTCGCAAGATTCTCGGCCGTCGCGTCAACCTTTCCGGTGTTGAAAAGAATTGCGCCGTCCGCGCGGCACCAGTAGCTGAAGATCTCCTGTGCTGTTCCGTACTGGATGTTTGTCTTGTAGCCGGTCGTCTCGTAAATCTTCTTGGATGCCTCGATGAACTCATCGATGGACATATTGTCCTTGATGGTTACGCCGGCCTTGTCTGTGATTGTCTTGTCATATACAAGAGCCGGTGCGTTGATGCCGGCGCAGACAGCTACCAGCTTGCCGTCCATCGTGCCCGCATTGATCATGTTCTGATTCCACTTGGACGTATCGATCGTCCCGTCCTTTGTGAACTCAGTCAGATCATACAGAAGCCCGGTGTTCATGTACTGATTCAAATACTGGTAGTCCATCTGGATGATATCCGGAAGAGCATTGCCGGCCGAATTGGTCGCAAGCTTCTGCCAGTAGTCATTCCACTCCGAGAACTGTCCCTCGATCTTGACACCCGGATTCTGCTCCTCGTACTTTGTGATCGCGTTGGATGTTCTCTCGTTTCTGGTCTGGTTGCCCCACCAGGCGAATACCATGCTTGCATCGCCGGATGAGCTCCCGGAAGCCGCTGTTGTCGTCGCGCCTGCAGCAGCTGTTGTCGTGCTTCCTGCCGCACCTGTTGTTGTAGTGCCTGACGCACTGCTTCCGCAGCCGGCAAGCAGCCCGGCGCTCATGGCAGCTGCCAGTGCTGCAGCTGCACTTCTCTTTAATCTGCTCATGTTACCCCTCCCCGAGATAGAAAAGCATATTACAATAACTTGAATACTGGATATATTATATATGTCAGTCTTTCCGGAGAGGTATACAAAAAAATGACCTGATTGAACAAATTGCCTACTTTTCAGGCAGGCCTGTGTATAATTTTCATACATATTTGACAAATGCCGGAATGTGCTATCTTCTTGCGGTGTGGAGGCTCCCGATGAAATAAAGCACCAGCAGGAGAAAATCAGCACTGATGAGCAGCGAATAACCGGCCCGCATGCTGGCAATCACAAGCAGAATGATGAGTGCCGCGGAAATCACAGTGGCCAGAAGGCGCCTGTTCGTGAGACCGGCCACTCCCAGCAGCAGATAGATCACGCCGAACACGACGGTAATTGCCGCCAGCATCATGTCCTGCCCGCCGAATGAACGGATGGCGCTTGTGGTCAGCAGCCGGTCAAGATAGATGTCCATCACCCCGCGGATATCCGCTGCCGCTGCGCTGTGGGATGAAACGGCTGTGCAGATGCCGGCCGCCAGCAGGCACACCCCCAGAAGCAGGGAGAATATGGATGTCCACCTCAGAAGCAGATTTGTTTTTCGCATACAGGAATCCCCTCTTAATTTGGAATACAGCAGCAAGTCGTCTTCCATCCTTACTCACGCTCCGCCGCTGTTGTCCTTTATTATAACCGCCCCGTCCGAAAAGAAAAACCCTTACGGGTCCGGACTTTCTTTTTTCGCTTCATTGCTCTATACTTTTACAAGTTTGAGTTGAAAAATCATACGCACAATGAGGAGGGAAACGTATGAGCAAAGCCAAAGTGCGGATCGGAGAAGAACCGATCTATGACGCGCGGGAGCTGGGGACCGGAAGGATCCTGATTCTCGCTTTTCAGCACCTGTTCGCCATGTTCGGAGCCACGGTGCTTGTGCCGGTTCTGACCGGTATCTCCGTGAGTGACACGCTGCTGTTTGCCGGTATCGGAACACTTCTGTTCCATCTGCTCTCAAAAGGAAAGGTTCCGGCATTTCTCGGATCTTCCTTTGCATTTCTTGCCGGCTATGCCGCCATTGCGCCAAACGGAGAGCCGGAACTGCTGCCATATGCCTGCTTCGGCGTAGCGTGCTCCGGACTTCTCTACCTGCTGCTGGCGGCGTTGTTCAAGCTTTTTACCGCCAACAAAGTCATGCGCTATTTCCCGCCGATTGTGACCGGACCGATCATTATTGCCATCGGCCTGAACCTGTCGCAGTCTGCCATCGACAACTGTTCCACCCACTGGTGGATTGCTCTCACCGCCATTGTCATCATTGTAGTCTGCAATATCTGGGGCATCGGCATGATCAAGGTCGTTCCCGTAATTCTGGGTGTCATCGGCTCTTACATCGCCGCTGCCATCGCCGGCGTCATTGACTTCACGCCGGTCCGTGAGGCCAGCTGGTTCGGCAGTCCCATCGACTACAGCCGCACCGTGTTTTCAATTTTCACCAGCGGTCATGTGAACACGGGCCTGCTGGTGACATCGGCCATCACCATTGTCCCCATCGCCTTCGCCACGATGATGGAGCATATCGGTGATATCTCCGCCATCTCTTCCACCGTGGGAAAAAATTTCATCAAGGACCCGGGCCTTCACAGAACTCTTACAGGCGACGGTCTTGCGACGATCATTGCCTCCCTGTTCGGCGCACCGGCCAACACAACCTACGGAGAAAACACCGGTGTTCTGACACTCACAAAGGTGTATGATCCGATGATCATCCGCATCACGGCCGTCCTCGCGATCCTGCTGTCCTTCTGCCCGAAATTCGCCGCCATCATCGAAGTCATGCCGGCCGCCACGATGGGCGGCATCTCTCTGGTGCTCTACGGTATGATTTCCGCCGTCGGCGTGCGCAACATCGTCGAGACCCGCGTGGACTTCAGCAAAAGCCGCAATGTCATCATCGCGGCCCTGATTCTCGTACTTTCCATCGGCATCAACTATTCGGCAGCCGGTGCCATCAGCTTTGTCATCGGCGGCGTGACCATCAGTTTCTCAGGCCTGGCCGTAGGATCTCTTGTCGGCATTATTCTGAATGCAGTTCTGCCTGGCAAAGACTACCGTTTCGACAACGACGAGCCCAATCCAACCGGCGTTGACTTCGAGGCTGCCCAGGGCGAAACCCTGAGTGAAATCAAAGAAGCAGAAAAACAGGACTAATCCTTTGCACAAGTGAGGTGGACATGAAAGATTCAGGTAAAACCAGCAGACTGCACCGCATGTTTTCAAATCTGCCGCTGCGGAGAAAATTTCTGTCCATCCTCCTTCTGTATTCTCTGGTGGTCATCCTTCTCTTCTCGTTCTGCTACCGGCTCCTGGCATCGGCCTACGACAAGGTTTCGTACCGTTCCTTTGCCGCCAACCTGAATTTCACCGGGTCCTCCATTCACGACAAGCTTCAGCAGACCGAAAGTCTTTCCTATACGATTCTCGCCTCTTCTCAGGTGCAGGAAGCCCTGAGTGAACTGAACGATGAAGAAGAGCCTACACCGCGCACAATTGCGTCGGTGTACAACACACTGTCGTCATATCTTCTCACGATGTATGAGACAAACCGGGGCTCCATATCCTACATTTCCATCCGAAGCGGCAGCAATGAGTACACCACAAGTCCGTACACAAAGAATATTGATCTGTCCATTCTGACCTCGGCGCAGGCGCAGGCCAGCGCAGCCCGGGGGGCTGTCTGCTGGGTGATGGGCTCCGAAGATTCGGGATATCTGTATCTCGTCCGGGAAATCCGCAGAATCGAAGGAATGTCTCTCGATGATCTGGGCTGTGTCATCATTGCACTGGACGTGTCTGATCTTCTTGCGGAATCCGACATCATGATCCGGACATTCGGCCAGTACAATACAGCGCTGAATTATAACGGCGCTGTCCGTGTCAACCTGTCGGATGAAACAGCTGTGCTGCCGGATGATATCCGGCACATGGAGCCGGGCAGCTATGCGCGGCTTCGCGCAGGCGGCCACGATTACTTTGCCGCCTGCTCCTATGTTCCCGGGTACAGCGATTTCACCATCTCGGCTTTCATCCCCTACGATGTTATCACCAGCAATCTGTACCGCACTGTAATCCTGATTTTCGTCGTTATTCTGATCGGTGTGCTGCTTCTGCTGCAGATCACCGACCGGCTGATCGATTCGATACTCGTTCATATCGACCGCCTTGTGGACAAGATTCAGGCTTTTTCCCGTCAGAAGCCTGCCCCCTCCGGCATGCCCGACTACAGCTTCCGGCAGGATGAAATCGGCGTTCTGCACCGGCAGTTTGACGATATGACGCATCAGATCACGACACTCATCGATCAGAATTACAAAAACGAAATCCTGTACCGGGAAGCGCAGATCCGCTCGCTGGAATCCCAGATCAATCCGCATTTCCTGTACAACACGCTCGACACGATCTACTGGAAAGCCCAGCTTTCCGGAAGCGAGGAAATTTCGCTGATGGCGGAATCCCTGGGCAAGATGCTGCGCGCCACGCTCTCTTCCCACAAGTCCCTGATTCCGCTCAAAGAAGAACTGTCCCTTATTCACTCCTACATCACCATCCAGGAAATCCGCTACAACAACCGGCTTGTGTTCACATTTGCCGTGGATGATGAAACAAAAGAGGCACTGATTCCGACGCTTTGTCTTCAGCCTCTCGTGGAAAATGCGATAAAATATGGTCTGGAGGAAATGATCGATACCTGTCACATCACCGTGCAGGCGCATCACGAAGGCGATGACCTTGTCTGCCTCGTGAAAAATGACGGTTCGGCCTTTCAGGAAAATCTGCTTGAGCACCTCCGCCAGAGCCAGAAAAATCTTCCGGAAAATGCGCACGGAAAACACGGATTCGGCATCGGGCTTCTCAATATTGAAACCCGTATCCATCTGCTGTTCGGAGATTCCTACGGCCTGCGTCTTTACAATGAGAATGGATTTGCCGTGGCCGAAATCCGGATTCCATTCCAGACTTCAACGGGTGACACAAATGAAAATTCCAGAACAGGAGTTGAGTAAATGCAGAAAATCATGATCGTCGACGACGAACCGATTATTCTGGAAGGTATTTCAAAAATGATTGACTGGGAATCCATCGGTGCCAAGCTTGCCGGCACCTACAGCAACGGTCTGGATGCCATGACTGCCATCACGGACGACCCTCCGGATGTATGCATCGCGGACATCCGGATGCCGGGCATGAGCGGGCTGGACCTGATCCGCAACTGCAGCGAGCTTCATCTGGATACGCAGTTCATCATTCTGTCCGGATACAGTGAATTTGAATACGCCCAGCAGAGCATGAAATACGGCGTCCGCCACTATCTGCTCAAGCCCTGCAGCAAGGACGACATTGCGGCAGCCACGGCCGAAGCGCTTCAGGATGCGCGCAAAGCCAAGGAAAAGCACCCGGTCGACAACGATGTTTTCCTGCTTCTGGACACCGCCAGACAGGGTGTTATGGCTTCCATCATCAATGAGGCAATGTTCAAGGATCAGCCGATTGATGATCTCATCCGGCAGTACGAGGCGTATTTTGACTTTAAGCACGGCGCCTTCCGGCTGTTCTATATCTACTATCTGCCGCCGGAAAAGCTGAATGCCTTCCTCGCGGAGCTGAAGGAAGAATACACGCGGAGGATGCCGCAGGTCACTCTCTACTCGGTTTACGTCCGAAACACGTATATGCTCATGTATTCCGACCCGAAAATGGAGAGCGGATACGTGACCAATTTTCTGGAGCGCGTGAAGGGCGATTTCGGGCCGACCACGCTGGAGTGGGAAGACTCTCTGATGGAAAACGGCCGTGAACTTCTCACGGTTCTGATCAGCAAGATCCGCCGCTACGGAAGTTTCTACTACATCAACAATTTCCAGCCGTTCATGGAGATCAATTACACCGGCATCTCACGACAGCTTGAAAGTCTGTATGAAAAGGCGGAACACGGCAGCGAGGAGGACGCACAAAATCTGATCACGGCTTTCGGTGCCATTCAGGACCCTGTGCTCTACCGCCAGACGGCCGTGAGTTTCCTGCTGAAAATCACAAACGACACTGCCGAGAGCTATGCCATGATCGAATGGCTGAAGGGGATTGAAACGGAAAGTTCCGTCTCAGTGCTTCACAGCAAGGTGAGCGGAAAAATCCTTGAGATCCTCGCGGCGCGCCACAAAAAGATGGGAGTCGACGAAAGCCTGACGGACCGCATCTGCGATTACGTCAACCGCAACATAGACAATCCGCTTCTCACCCTCAAGTACATCTGTGAACAATACCTGTACATGAACGTGGACTATGTATCCCGGAAATTTCACCATGAAATGGGGCAGAAATTCTCCGCCTATCTGACCGATGTGCGGATCAGCCGCGCACAGCAGATCATCGGGAGCAACCCGAACGTCCTGATCGCCGACGTTGCCGAAAAAGTCGGCTTTGGAAACAATCCGCAGTACTTCTCGCAGCTGTTCCGCAAGAAAACCGGAATCACGCCGAGTATGTACACCGAGCAGGTCAAAGCACAGAAAAAGAAATAAAGGACATGAAAATCCCGCGGAAGGAAACCGTTCCGGTCTCCCCCCGCGGGATCTATTTATTTCCTGCTTTTTAAATCACTGTGCTTCGTGTTCCATCTCCGCTCTCTGATCGATCTTTGCGATGTCGATGATGGAAAGCTCATTGCTGGCAAATGCGTGCTCCAGCGAACTGATCAGAGCGTGTGCCGTGTCAAGGCTCGTCAGGCAGTGAACGCCCGTCTCGATGGCGGTGCGGCGGATGGTGAAGCCGTCCCGCGCGTGTTCGATTCCGCTCTCCGGGGTATCGATGACAAGATCAATCTTGTGCGTGAGAATCAGATCCAGCAGCGTCGGAGCCTCCTGGCCGATCTTGTTCACCCGGATGGCATGGACGCCGTGCTCCTGCAGAACCTTGGCCGTGCCGCGGGAAGCGTAGATCTTGTAACCGAGCTTCTCAAATCTCTGGGCGATGTCGACGCCGTCTTCCTTGTCTGCATCGCGCAGCGTCATGATAATCTGCTTGTGCTTCGGAAGCCGGATTCCGGCCCCGAGGAAGGCCTTGTAGAGCGCCTCGTCGAAGTTCTTCGAGATGCCGAGGCACTCACCGGTACTCTTCATCTCCGGTCCGAGGGAAATATCCGCGCCGCGGATCTTTTCGAACGAGAACACCGGCATCTTGATGGCGTAGTAATCCGCCTTCTTCTGAAGTCCCGGCCGGTATCCGAGTTCGCGGATGGTCTTGCCCATGATGACCTGTGTGGCCAGCGGAACGATCGGAATGCCCGTCACCTTGCTGATGTACGGAACGGTGCGGCTCGAGCGCGGGTTGACCTCAATGACATAGACCTGATCGTGATAGTCGATGAACTGGATGTTGATCATGCCCTTCACGTGAAGAGCTCTCGCCAGCTTCTCGGTGTCCTCGACGATCTTCTTTTCAATCTTCTCTCCGAGATCCTGTGCCGGATATACGGAAATCGAGTCGCCGGAGTGAATGCCGGCCCGCTCGATATGCTCCATGATGCCGGGGATCAGGATATCCTGGCCGTCGCACACTGCGTCGACCTCGATTTCCTTGCCCATCAGATATTTGTCGACGAGAATCGGGTGATCCTGCTTGTACCGGTTGATGACAGCCATATAGGCGGTTACATCCTCGTCAGACACGGCGATCTGCATGCCCTGGCCGCCGAGCACGTAGGACGGACGGACAAGAACCGGATAGCCCAGTTCGTTTGCGACTTTGATGGCCTCTTCGGTCGTGTAGACTGTTGCGCCCTTGGCTCTCGGAATCTGTGTCTGCTGCAGGATTTCATCGAAGAGCTCGCGGTCTTCGGCCGCGTCGACATCCTTCGCCGATGTGCCGAGAATCGGAACCCCCATCTTCATCAGATCCTGTGTCAGCTTGATGGCCGTCTGGCCGCCGAACTGAACTACGGCGCCGTCCGGTTTTTCAATGTCGACGACAGCCTTCACATCCTCCGCGGTGAGCGGCTCGAAGTACAGGCGGTCCGCGATGTCAAAGTCCGTGGATACTGTCTCCGGGTTGTTGTTGATGATGATGGTCTCGTATCCCATCTTTTTGAAGGCCCATGTGCAGTGAACCGAGCAGAAATCAAACTCGATGCCCTGGCCGATGCGGATCGGGCCGGAGCCGAGCACAAGAATCTTCTTTCTGTCCTTTCCAGACTCGCGGGACTCGTTTTTCTCGTCTTTGTTTCCATAGATCGAGTAGTAGTACGGCGTCGCCGCGGCAAATTCCGCCGCGCATGTATCTACGATCTTGAACACCGGATGAATTCCGTATCCCTTGCGCAGTTCGGCAAGCTCAAGCGTGCTGCGCCCGGTCAGATCCGAGATCACCTCGTCCGGGAACTCCATGCGCTTGGCCTCGCGCAGAAGTGCCTCGGTCAGAGGCTCATTCTTAAGCCGGTCTTCCATTTCGACCAGATTGCGGATCTTGTAGATGAACCACATGTCGATCTTGGTGATCGCGTGGAGCTGAACCGGATCCATATGGCGGCGCAGACACTCGGCGATCTTCCAAATCCGGCGGTCATCGACCACTTTCAGATCTTCGAGAATCTCTGTGTCAGATATCTTCGAGAAGTCATAGGACATCAGGCTGTTGACATGCTGCTCGAGGGAACGGATCGCCTTCATCAGGGCGCCCTCGAAGTTGGAGCAGATGCTCATAACCTCACCGGTCGCCTTCATCTGCGTCGTCAGCGTGCGCTTTGCGGAAATAAACTTGTCAAACGGCAGTCTCGGGATCTTGACAACGACATAGTCCAGAGCCGGCTCGAATGAAGCATATGTCTTGCCGGTGATGGCATTCTTTATCTCGTCAAGCGTATAACCGAGGGCAATCTTGGCCGCCACCTTGGCAATCGGGTATCCTGTCGCCTTCGAAGCGAGGGCCGAGGAACGGCTCACACGCGGATTTACCTCGATGACGCAGTATTCAAAACTGTCCGGGTTCAGGGCATACTGCACGTTGCAGCCGCCGGTAATTCCCAGCTCATCGATGATGCGCAGCGCCGAAGAACGCAGCATCTGATATTCCTTGTCGGAAAGCGTCTGGCTCGGTGCCACGACGATCGAGTCGCCGGTGTGGACGCCGACCGGGTCGATATTTTCCATGTTGCAGACGGTTATGCAGTTGCCCGCACTGTCGCGCATCACTTCGTACTCGATTTCCTTCCATCCGGCAATCGAGCGCTCGACCAGAACTTCATGCACGCGGGAGAGGCGGAGGCCATTTGCCAGAATTTCCTCGAGCTCCTGCACATTGTGGGCAATACCGCCGCCGGAACCGCCGAGCGTGTAGGCAGGGCGTAAAACGACCGGATATCCGATCTTTGCGGCGAACTTTTTGCCCGCCTCAACATCGTGAACGACTTCGGAGGCTGCCACCGGCTCGCCGATCTTCTCCATCGTCTCCTTGAACATCAGACGGTCCTCAGCCTTCTTGATGGTCAGGGACGTCGTGCCGATCAGCCGGCAGTGATGCTTCTCAAGGAAATCAGTCTCCGCGATTTCCATCGCCAGATTCAGTCCTGCCTGTCCGCCGAGCGTCGGCAGAATGCTGTCCGGCTTTTCCTTTTCGATGATTCTCTCGACCGTCTCCACGGTCAGCGGTTCGATATACACCTCATCGGCGATATCCTTGTCCGTCATGATCGTCGCCGGGTTGGAGTTCAGAAGAACAACCTCAACCCCTTCCTCGTGAAGGGAACGACAGGCCTGGGTGCCCGCGTAGTCAAATTCCGCCGCCTGTCCGATGACGATCGGACCGGAACCGATGACCAGAACCTTTTTGATATCCGCAATCTTAGGCATCTGCCTTACCCTCCTTCATCACCTTGACAAATGAATCAAACAGCCAGCCCGTATCCTGCGGCCCGGCGCAGGCCTCCGGGTGGAACTGTACCGTAAAAATCTTCTTTCCTCTGTACTGCAGCCCCTCGTTGGTGCCGTCGTTGACATTGACCCAGGCAGGCGAAGCGACCGCCGGATCCAACGTCTTCTCATCGACGGCATACCCGTGGTTCTGCGTGGAAATGTACACGCGGCCCGTCGTAAGATCCTTCACCGGATGGTTTGCGCCGCGGTGTCCGTACTTGAGCTTGTACGTGTCAGCGCCTGTCGCAAGAGCCATCAGCTGATGGCCGAGGCAGATGGCAAAGATCGGAACATCGCTGGAGTACAGCTTGCGGATCTCCGCGATCTCCTTTACACATTCCTTCGGATCGCCCGGCCCGTTGCTGAGCATAATGCCGTCCGGACCATCGGTCAGAATTTCCTGAGCGGTTGTGTACGCCGGATAGATTGTCACTTCACAGCCCCGGCGGTTCAGCGACCGCGCGATGTTTTTCTTTGCACCCAGATCAAGCAGTGCCACCTTCGGGCCGTCGCCCGGAAGAACTGTCTTTTCCTTGTGCGTCACTCTCTGAACAACGCCTGTCACCCGGTACTCATGAATCCGCTTCAGCGCTTCCTCCATGTTCTCCGGAAGCTTCGTCGTGATCATACCGTTGCATGTGCCCTTCTCACGGAGGATCTGTGTAAGGGCACGCGTATCAATTCCTTCAATGCCCGGGATTCCGTAGCGGAGAAGGAAATTCTGCACAGTATTGGCACTGCGGAAATTGCTCGGTTCTCTGCAGAGTTCCCGGACAATAAAGCCATCCGGCCATGCCCTGTCAGACTCCATGTCCTCATAGCAGATGCCGTAATTCCCGATCAGGGGATACGTCATGGTGACAGCCTGACCTGCGTAGGACGGATCCGTGAGGACTTCCAGATATCCTGTCATCGATGTGTTGAACACAATCTCGGATATGACCTCTTTTTGTGCACCGATCGACGTCCCTGTGAAGACCGTTCCGTCCTCCAGTATCAAGTACGCTTTCATCAAAAGGAACCTCCGCTTAAAAAGAAAGCAGGAACCCAGGTTCCTGCTTTTTCGTGTACCGCTTGTCAGGCAGACTCCTGATCCCGCTTAATATAGACAGGAAACGGCGGATTCCCGCCCTTTCCTGCATTTTGACCGTTCAATGGATTCTAACACAGGCAGTCCGTGATTTCAAGAAAATCAGTCAGTCTGTCCTGTATACGTGAAAGTTTTTCCTTCATCCGTTGAAATATACCGTGCCATCGTCTTTCCGTTGTTGTATTTGGTGCCGCCGCCCTGGGTCACATAGACCACCAGATTGCCCTGATCATCAAGTCTTGGCACCAGTGCCTGTACAAACACAGAATTCCACGTCAGGCTGCCGGATCCGGAATCCAGCTGCTGGCTGTCCAGCTGCACCAGCGAATAGGTGCTGCCGCCGTCTCTGGTCTCGTAGAGTGTCCCTTCGTCGCCTTCTTCATAAGCATAGCTGAAGAAGCCGATGTTGTCGTTCAGGAACATAATGCCGGTCAGCGGCTGATTTTTGTATCCGCTGCCTCCTTCTCTAACCGTGCCGCCTGCCACATAATAGAACTTGCTGTACTCCGTCTGATCGGTTCTCGAATACCCGAGAGCGACGATGATGTCATCCGGTGAAACCACGCGCAGATAATACAGGTCCACATCATAAATTTCATCAATTGAAACGCTTTTCCAGTTCTGTCCCATGTCGGTGCTGTACGTGAGGGAAACCGGGGCCCGGGTTCCGTCCACGACCATGCCGCCCGAGAGAAACGCCGTGATATCCGAAGACACATAGTAGCTGCCCACCGCCAGCTCCTCGGCGCTTGTGCTGGAATACGGCAGCCTCGTCACCTCCAGCGGGACATTCGTGTAGGAATTGCCGCCGTTATAGGAGACCTGAAGCGTCGAATTGCGGATCCGGTACAGATAGCTGGACGACGATGTCGTCTGTGTGCCGCTCTGAGTATCGGCCTGTCCGGACTTTGACGTGTCGTCTGTCTGCGCATCCGACTTGTAATCCTCGAGCTTCTGAATCGTCGACACACTGATCGAATATGTCTGGTCGGTGCTTTCCTCCAGGTTAAACGTCACAATCCACTCGCAGGAAAGACTTCCCGATGACGTCATCACGGCATTCCAGGAAGAGAAAAACTCAGAGTCGCTGCTTGCCAGGGAAAAAGAAAACTTCAGATCGACAATATTATTTTCCTCATCCAGAACCTGAAGCGGCTCGCGCTTTACATTCCGTATTTTTTTCTCTGCCGGCAGATTGCTCTGCGTAAACTGGGTCAGAAACTTCTGTTCCCAGATATCCGCCGCCGTCTCAATGTCAGACTCCGAGTCCGAAAGCCCGCTGACGACAAATGTGTACCGGGAATGAATTTCCGCTTCATTCCCGGCCCTGCCCCGGACTGTCGCGACCACAATCAGAATCACAAGAAAAGCCAGTATTCCCAGCAATATGAGCTGCAGTGCAGCATTGCGCAACTGTTTCAATGTGCCACCTGCCTGATTCTTCGTAAGATGTTTCTGATTTATCTTACCATCCGCATGACAGCTTCACAAGGAAAGAATCAGACCGATGCCGGAAGTCTGTCTTCACATGATGACCAGGTACGGATCCTCCTTCTTGAGATCACTAATCATCGCCCGGCTCTCTTCCTTCCGGCCAAGTCCGTACAGTCCCATGGCGATCAGTTTCCTGCAGTGGATCCGGTTTCTGGCGTCAAGATCATCGTCAAACACCTTCAGGTCCGGCAGCGACACGGCGAAGTAATCAACCGTCACATGATCAAAATAATGCTTTTCGCCGTAATCAACAAGTTTGTGGAAGCGTTTGTCAGCCTCGTCTTTCTCACCGAGCGCAAGAAACGCAAGTCCCTGATACAGAATCATATCCGAAGGCTGATCGTTGTAAAACATCACACCGGCCGGCTCCATGTCTCCGAGCAGCGCATTCCGGAAGCTCTTTTTCGCCTCTTCTTCTCTGCCCTGAAGCCGCTGTGCTTTCCCGAGCAGATACCAGATGTGGTTGTCCTTCTCGCCCTCAAGCCTGCCCTCGCCCAGATTTTCCGGGAGTTCAAGCGCCTGATCAAGCAATTCTTCCGCTCTCTTTGCATCCTGCTTATTAAGCGCCTCCCTTGCCATTCCGACAAGAGACGCCATATACTGCGCAGACACCTTTCCTTCTCCGCCCTCCCACGGGTGAAATTTCCGCGCCTTGATCCGGCCCAGTGCTTCCTCGTACCGTCCGAGCTGATTCAGAAGACTGCAGGATTCCAGATACAGATCGTCTCTCTTGTCCGCCGTCGCCCGGTTCTCCTCAAGAAACGCAAGCCTCTCGCGCACCGGCCGTTTCAGGCGCGCGTACAGCTGATCGAGCTCCATCATCACCCGCGCATCACCTCTGTCCATGGCAAATGCTTTCTCAAGCGCCTCTCTTGCCTTCTCCTTCTCACCTTTTACATTGAAATATCCGAGTGCAAGATTGCGCCATACCGTCGGGAAGTCCGAAAGAAGCCGGCTGCTCTCTTCCCAGAGAGCAATTGCCTCATCCCGGCGCTCCCGCGCGTACAGCATACAGCCGAGATAATAGCGCGCCATACCGTCTGTTTTATCCGCATCCGCCGCCTGCTGCAGAACAATCAGATCCTGCGCCCGGTTCGGGAACACATAGGAAGAATCAGCTGCCGCTGCCTTTTTCCTGTATTCTGACGCCTGTTTTTCCTCACCCTGCCGCGAAGCGATTCCGGCAAGGCGATACAGCACCAGCGGTTTGTCCGGCGCCAGAAGAAGCACCTCCCGCGCGCGGGAAGTAAGTCCGGCCACCGCAAAAAGGTCCGCCGTCTCCAGATACGTGCTTTCCCGGCTGCCTGCCAGCGTCTTGAATTTCTTCATGTCACCGCTGATTCTGCAGAGCTCAAAGCGGGATGCCCAGGCAAACGGATCTTTCCTAAGCGTCTCATTTAGCAGTGCCTCTGCCTCTTCGCGCTGCCCGAGCTCGTTTAAAATCACGGCTTTCAGTGCCAGCCCCTTCAGATTGGCGCTGTTTTTCACAAGAGAATCTTCGATGTGCTCAAGCGCCGTCTCAAAGTCTTTTTTTCGGCAGTCGATGAGTGCCAGATAAAAGAAGCCGATGTCCTGCTGCGCGCCGCTCCAGATACTCTTGTAAAAATCATCATACGCCTCGCGGATCCGTCCGAGATAAAGCTCAGCCAGTCCTCTGTCGGCCATGCAGCGGCTGTCATGCGGGTTCGGGTTGTGCATGGTGCTCCGCCTGACCGCCGCGTCAAAATACGCGAGGCTCTTTTCAAATTCGCCCCGGCGGACAAGAAGTTCGCCGTACGCCGTGTTGCAGCGGATGTCGCCCGGGTCTCTTCTTAACGCCTCAAGGTAGAACGGATCCGGCTTCCAGTGTGCATGACGGTACTGCTCGAGATGTCTGCCCGTGAGATACAGTTCCTCCGTCGTCGGTGTGTCCTTCGCAAGCGCGGGCGATTTCATCGGGTCCGGAATTTTCTCAATTCTATCCTCCGGGATGCGCCACGAAATCAGTTCCCGCCCGGAGGCATCCTGTACCGCAATGACCAGATCCTGCTTCCTGCCGTCAAACGGCACTTCACGCACAAGAGGATTCTCCGGCGAAAACGCCCCGCTCTCCCGGAAAAGTTCCCGCCCAGAGGCAGAATCCTTAAGCGTCACAGAAAGCATCGGGAACTTACACACGGCGTACATTCCGAGAAGTACCTTTCCTTTGTCTGCGGACAGGCTCACGGCAAGGTCCTTCGTGGCATTTTTCACGTATCCGATCTTTTTGTACGGCAGAAAGTACTGGGTGAAATGTTTCTCCTCAAACGGTTCCAGCCAGGTGAAATCCGGCTGATTGTCCGTGAAGACGCCGGTCATCAGTTCGATGTACGGACCATTGTGGTCGGTCAGGTTGCGGTCCCACGCCTCGCCGAAGCTGCCGCAGCCCCAGGTCCACTGCTTCTTGCCGGGGGAAATATGGTGATCGGCGACATGCAGGATTCCAGCCTGTTTTCCGTAATCATACCCGCCCACGAAGTCATATTCGGAGTGCGCGCACATATAGCTTGTCGGAACCGGAATGTTCTTATAGCGCGAGATATCCACGCCGGCTCCGTAGTCATGTTTGTAATACACCCCCGTGGCAATCGGAAAACGGCTGACATCGCGCTTGCCGTGGTCGAAAACGGCATGAACATCCGGCGGAAAGACCGACTGCGTGTTGTCATTGACGGCGACAGCCGGATTTGCCCACCAGAGAAAGGTCTGCGGCAGCGGTGTCCCGTTGTACAGTTTTCCCTGGATCCGGATGGCCGCCCGTCCCGGCTGCACACTGATGCGCGTCTCACCTTTCGTGCCATACATCTGATCCACTTCCGAAAGGATCACTGTCTTCCAGCCATCCTCTTCCTCGCGGATACAGAAATCTACCGGACTGTATGTCGTCGGGCGGTGGTGCTGCGGCCAGTTGAACTCGATGCCGCCGCTGATCCACGGCCCCAGAAGCCCCACGAGCGCCGGTTTTATCACTTCATTATAGTAGACAAAATCATATCCGTTGGTCTTGTCATATGCGCGCTGAATGCGGCCGCCCAGAGCCGGCAGAACGGTGACGCGGATGTATTCATTTTCCAGGATGACAGCCGTGTAGTCCACATCCTGTTTTGTGTCATATATTTTCTCGATGATGGGCAGGGGATATACCTTCCCGCTGCTGCCCTGATACGTCCGGTTGTCAAAGAACATGGGATTTTTGTCAGGGCTTCCGACGCCATACGTCGGAATCGTGACCTTTGTGATCCGCACCTGTGCTTTTCCTTTGAAATCGTCCATCCTGTCTCAAACCTCCGCCTTGAAATCTGTCTTCATCCTACAGCCTGAGACGTTCTGCGGGGAATGCAGGATTCTTGCAAAAGATGGACGATATTTCTCACACCGTGCTGCTGCGGTATGCCCTCGGACTCTGCCCGACTGTGCGCGAAAACACGCGCGAAAAATAGTACGGATCTGTATATCCGAGTTCCAGGGCCACCTCGCTGACGTTCAAGGTACTTGTCCGCAGAAGGAAACAGGCTCTTTCCATTTTCATCCGGGTGAAGAAAACAAGCGGCGCACTGCCCGTGTACTTCCGGAAGAGTGCACTGATGCGGCTGGTGGAAAGTCCGGTTTCTTCCGACAGGTCTGCAAGTGTCAGACTGCGGCTCAGACTGCGGCCAAAAAGAATGATGATCCGATTCACCACCCGGTTCCCGCCGCTCATTCCCCGGCCTTCTTCCCGGAAAGACACCTCGGCGAAGACTGTCTGCAGCAGCCTGTCAAGATACCGGAAATTCCCGTCCGTCAGGCCTTCCTGCAGTGTCTGGAAAATCATCTCGAAATACATTTCCATTCTCTGCGCTGCGCGCGGCCCCGCAAGCTTTCTCCGGACGCCCGTGTCAACCCCGGCGAGCGCCGCGCCGCCTGCGTGCACCCAGAACAAAGACCACGGCTCCTGCCGGTCTGCAAAGTAAAGATGCGGTGTCCCGGGCGGTATGACAAATGCTTCATTTTCCGAAAGCTGCACGGTTTTACCGGGAAGCTTCACAGTTCCCCTGCCTTTTCGCACGTAGAGCAGAATTGCCGACGGACAGCCGGATGGCCTTGCGCGGTAATGGCCTGCTGCATCCGGATAAAATCCCACGTCTGTCAGATACAGTCCTGTGTCACCCGTGAGCATCTGAAAACGCTCTGATGCCTGTGCATTCAGAACGAACATCTGCTCATGCCTGAATCCGTCCGAAAGCCGTGCTCCGTCTTCATCCGGCATCTCAACTTGTTCCGTCATAATCGCCTTCCTGTCATCTTTTATTTCTTTACAGGGTATCATAAAATCGTCCATCTTTTGCAAGAATTCTGCATTCCCCGCGTGTGCCGGCCGCGGTACGATACAGTAAACCAGAACGGCCACGGTGTGGCTGGCGGCGGGAGCTCACCCGCGCAAAAGAAAGGAATTCTGTCATGAAATATCCTCTGAACGGAACATGGGAATGCACACTGCCGGACGGAAGCCGGTATGAAGCGGTACTTCCCGGAACACTTGACGAAAACAAAATCGGGCATGCCGACACCATCTTCCGTCCTTCGCATCCGGAAGAATCCGCCGGCACTTCCGCTGAAAACAAGCCGTCATCTGTCATCCGCACCCGGCTCACGCGGCGCTTTACATTTGAAGGGGCGGCTGTTTTCACGCGGACATTCAACGATAACGTTCCGGAAGATAAGCGTATCTTCCTCATGGCGGAGCGCGCGCGCTGTCTGTCCCTTTCCATCGACGGAAAAAGAGTCGTTCCGTACGACTTTGACACGCTTGCCGCGCCGCATGTTTTTGAAGTGACCGGACTGCTTCGCAGAGGAAGCCGCATCAGCCTCATCTCGGACAATCACTATCCCGGTCTTCCCCGCGAGGCGATTCTGAATTCCTCGGCTGCCACCGATGAAACCCAGACCAACTGGAACGGAATCCTCGGCGATTTCTGTCTTTTCACACGTCCGGCCGCCTTTATCCGCCGCCTCACAGTGATTCCTTCAGAGGATCTGGCCAGCCTGTTCGTGCGCGTTGAAACTGATTCTCCTGCAGATTTCAAAGGAATGCTTCACCTGGAAAGCGATGCTCTCGAAAAGCCTTTCAGCATGACTCTGGATATTCCGGCCGGAAAGCAGAGTCTTTCTCTTCCAGCTCTGCGCGTCAAAAAGGATGCAGAGCGCTGGGACGAGTACGAAGGAAATCTGTATGAGATGAAGGCATCTCTGATCCCGGAAAACCGCACCGCATCTGACGAGTTCACCGCCCGTTTCGGAATACGGCGCATCGGCGTGAACAAGGACCGCCGCCTGACGCTCAACGGCCGTCCCTTCTTCCTGCGCTCGGAAGCCAACTGTGCTGTGTTCCCGGAGACAGGGTACGAGCCCATGGACCTTGACACCTGGCTTTCGGTCATGAAAACGTATAAATCCTATGGTGTGAACCTTGTCCGTTTTCACTCGCACATTCCGCCGGAAGCGGCATTTGAGGCCGCGGACCGGTGCGGGATGATGGTCGAGCCAGAGCTGGACGACTGGGACCCGAGACACGCACTCGCCGATGACGTGAGCGTTTCCTATTATACCCGCGAGCTGCTGTCAGTTCTTGAAACTTACGGGAATCATCCGTCATTTGTCATGCTGACACTGGGGAATGAGCTTTATACCGATGAGACCGGATACGAGAACATGGGCACTCTCCTGCATCTTGCGCGCCGGACGGACCCGAGCCGCCTGTACGCAAACGCCTCCAACGGGAAGCGGGAGCGCGAAAAGCCAGCTGCGTTCAACGATTTTCACACGGCGATGGCCTTCGACGGGGAACCTCTTCGCGGCATAAGTCCCGGCACGCCGCTTCCGGGTTTCATCAACAATGAATATCCCGACACGCGCCGCAATTACAGCGATCTGATCCGCCGTCTGCGCCAGGAATCTGACCAGCCCGTCTTCGGCTTTGAAGTCGGACAGTTTGAAGTTCTGCCGGACTTTGACGAAATCGACTGCTTCCATGGCGTCACCGATCCGGCCAACTACCGGATCATCCGCGAGGAAGCCTCTGCCCTGGGGCTGCTTGACAAATGGAAAAACTACGCAGAAGCAACCGGTGAGGCCGCCCTTCTTTCCTACCGCGCGGAGGTGGAGGCGGTGCTCAGAACGCCGGAGATGTCCGGCCTTTCGCTGCTCGGTCTTCAGGATTTTCCGGGGCAGGGAACAGCGCTCGTCGGCATGATGAACAGCCACATGCAGCCAAAGCCGTACGCCTTTTCAAAGCCGGAAAACTTCCGCTCCTTCTTCACAGATCTGGCGCCGCTGGCTCTTCTTCCGGCCCGCACTTTCACAGTGCAGGACACGCTCCGGTTTGAGGTGCGTGTGGCCAACTACAGCCGTTCGGATGTGACCGGTACACCGGACATCACCCTCACTCTTCACGAGGGGACCGGAAGCCGGGTTGTGCCGGGGAAAGATACGCAGGCACACTGCCGGGGAAAGCAGGTGAATGTCCGCACAGGCACACTTGTTTCTGCCGGAGAATTTGAAATCCCGCTTGCTGATTTCGCTGCGCCGGCGCGTTTTGATCTTGCGGTTTCATTTGCCGGGAAACGGTGCGTGTGGCCGATATGGATCTACGAAGACAAACCTGTCGC
Source organism: uncultured Lachnospiraceae bacterium (assembly GCA_900314255.1). Lineage (GTDB taxonomy): Bacteria > Bacillota > Clostridia > Lachnospirales > Lachnospiraceae > UBA4285. The sequence continues at coordinate 34,594 of OMUP01000141.1, forward strand.
GTGCCCGGAAGACGTGCACGAATTCAGAACCTTTAATGAAGAGGCAAAAGCGGTCCTTGAACGCGGCGGCACGGTGTACCTTTCACCCGCGTCCACGCCGGAGGCGATGCCTGGATCTGTCCGGGCCCAGTTCACACCTGATTTCTGGTCTGTCGGAACTTTCCCTGAACAGACCGGGTGCATGGGACAGTACATCGACACAGACTGTCCGCTGTTTGAACAGTTCCCGACGGAGTTTCACACCAACTGGCAGTGGTGGCCGATGGCAAACCGCCAGGCAGTTATCGTTCCACAGCATATCCGCCCGATCGTGACCGAGATGGACAGCTGCATGCGTCTGCGGCACATGGCGCAGATTTTTGCCGGCAGGTGCCTGAACGGGCGGCTTCTCTTCTCTTCCGTCGGCCTGCAGGATCTCCAGGCGTATCCGGAAGCGCGGGCACTTCAGTCTGCCATCTACCGGTATCTGTCGTCAGACAGCTTTGACACAGGCGTTACGATCCTTCCGGAAGAGCTGGAAAAAATAATGTCATCATGATACGATAGCCTCGTATGTCTTAAACGGCACTTACACGGGGTGATGTCACATTGAACAGCAGACCGGATATTACTTCCAGACTGAACGCCTTTTTTACGCCGAACCGGCGCAAGCGCATTTTTGCCGGTGTTCTGCTCTGGGTGATCTATGGAATTTTCTTTGCACTGGATGAGCGGATCATCCGTCCGGATAATCCGCGGCTTCATTATATTCACACGCCGCTCGATGACAGGATTCCCTTCATCGAGTGGTTCGTTTTCCCTTATCTGTACTGGATAGGCCTGATCCTGATCGTATGGCTTATCATGCTGATGAAGGCAAGCGACGAAGAATATATTCACTTCTGCCGGCTGGTTATGGCCGGTTCATATGCGATTCTGACCTTTTACCTGATCTGGCCGACCGCCCTGAATCTGCGCCCGGAAGTCATTCCGGACAACATCGCCGGCCGGCTCGTCAGCTGGATCGAAGGGACGGACTCTCCGACCAATGTGTTCCCGAGCCTGCACGTCTATATTTCTCTCTGCCTCTACGACGGCATCAGCACCTGCCGGGCACTGAAAGGAAGACGCGGCCTGAAACTCTGGGTCCTTGTCTCCATCCTTCTGATCATCGTCTCCACCGTGTTCATCAAACAGCACTCTGTGCTGGACCTCATCGCCGGCGGCGTAGCCGCGCTGATCTCCTTCCTTGTCTTCTACGCTCTTCCGTATTTCCGGACAGAGAAAAAGGAAAACAACACCTCCGGGCACCAGGATCCGGCTCAGGAGAGAATCGGATAAGCCGCATTTCCCGTCAAAAAACCGCAGCAGCCACTTCTTTTTTTGAAAAGTGGCTGCCGCGGATTTTTTTGTTATCTGAAATTCTTTACTTTTTATGCCAGCAGCGGCTTCACGGCCTCGGCCAGCTTGTCTTTTTCTGCCTCTGCCTCGGCCAGATCCCTGCCCTTCGTGGTGAAGTAGGTCTTGATCTTCGGCTCGGTGCCGGACGGACGGATCACGATGGTAGAGCCGTCATCCAGTGCGTAGATGAGAACATTGGCCTTCGGAAGGCCGGTCTCTTCCGGCTTCTCGTAGTCGGTGACCTTCGTTACCTTCTTGCCGGCGAATTCCTTCGGCGGATTCTTGCGGAGATTCTCCATAATGCCAGCCATCTTGTCCATGCCGGAAAGTCCCGGGAAGGAATACGAATCCACTTTGTTCAGGTAGCGGCCGTACTGCGCGTAGATCTCTTCCAGCCTCTGCTTGATCGAGGAACCGATCGAACGGTAGTAGGCAGCCATCTCGCAGATGAGCATTGATGCAATGACGGCGTCCTTGTCTCTTACATACGGTCCAGCCAAGTATCCGTAGGATTCCTCAAATCCGAAGATAAAGCGGTCAACTTCGCCGTCTGCCTCAAGTTTTGCGATCTGATCGCCGATCCACTTGAAGCCCGTCAGCGTCTCGCGCAGCTCAACGCCGTAGTGCTTCGCCACAAGATTGGCAAGCGGCGTGGAAACAATCGACTTCACCGCAACCGGATTCTTCGGCATCGTGCCCTTTTCGATGCGTCCTGCGCAGATATAATCCAGAAGCAGAACACCCATCTCATTGCCCGTCACGAGCTCATACGTGCCGTCCGCACACTTCATGGCGATACCGACGCGGTCCGCATCCGGGTCCGTCGCAAGCATCAGATCAGCTCCCGTCTTCTTGGCGAGCTCAAGTCCCTTTTCAAGAGCCTCGAAAATCTCCGGGTTCGGGTACGGACAGGTCGTAAAGTATCCGTTCGGATACTCCTGCTCCGGTACAATCGTGATGTCATCGATGCCGATGTCATTGAGCACATGCGTGACCGGAACAAGGCCGGTTCCGTTGAGCGGCGAGTAAACCAGCTTCAGGCCGGAACCCTTTGCAGCACCCGGGCGGATCTGCCGCGCCTCGATGGCATCATACAGTCCCTGTTTGCAGTCTTCTCCGACAAAGCGGATAAGCCCCTTCTCAACACCTTCCGCAAAGCTCATGTACTTCGCGCCGGTCAGCACATCCGTCTTCTGAATCGAATCATATACGACAGCCGCCGCATCGTCGGTCATCTGGCAGCCGTCCGGCCCGTACGCCTTGTAGCCGTTGTACTGCGCCGGGTTGTGGGATGCCGTGATCATAATGCCGGCGTTGCAGTGATAATATCTCGTGGCAAATGAGAGCGCCGGCACCGGCATAAGCTCATCATAAATCCGGACATGGATGCCATTGGCAGCCAGGACACCCGCCGCGTCTCTCGCAAAAGTCCAGCCCTTGAGCCTGGAATCGTAGCTGATCGCGACCGTCTGCGTGCCGCCCTGCGTCTTCACCCAGTCGGCGACGCCCTGTGTCGCCTGACGCACAACCCAGATATTCATCCGGTTCGTGCCGGCGCCAAGCGTTCCGCGCAGTCCCGCTGTTCCGAATTTCAGGGCAACGGCAAACCGCTCCTTGATGGCCGCGTCGTCATCCTTGATGCTGCGCAGTTCCATCTTCAGGTCCACATCTTCAAGATCCGCAGCCAGCCAGCGTTCATATTCATCTCTGTACATCAAAATACCCCCTTGGTATTCATTTCAGGGCAGCCTGAAACTGCCCGTTCACGCTGTGTTTCTGTCCTATATGATACCAACACAGCCCGGTGAATTCAAGATTCCGGGGCCTGGGAAGCATGATCATAAAAAAACACCAGGATGAGCGTCCTTTCCTCACCCCGGTGATAATCACGTTTATTCAGGCTGCCTGCCTCTTCAGAACTCTGTCTGCTGCAGCCCCTTTTCCGTACAGCATCGGTTCCGCCACAGTCCGTCTGAACACGTCGATCAGCGGCCCCATGAAAAATGCGGTCACAATCGTTCCCAGCCCGACGGCCGCTCCGAAGTGAAAACCAATCAGGACGCAGACGAGATCACAGGCAATTCTGCACCAGCGGAACGACACTTTGCGCTCTTTCTCTGTGATTGTAAGCGCAACCGCGTCATACACCGACACGCCGAGATCCGCCACATAGTACAGAGCCGACGAAAGGCACATGATCACGATGCCGGAGAAAAGAAGAATCAGCCGCTTCACCAGTCCTGGTTCCGGGAACAGCTGTCTGCAGACAAATCCTGAAAAATCAGCGATGTACCCCACGAGGAACAGATTGAACAGAGTCCCCAGTCCCATCAGTTTCCGGTTTACAGCGGCCACAGCGATGAACATGATCAGTGAAAGAAACATGTAATATACGCCATATGAAAACGGATGCCCGGAGATTGTGTCAAACTCGGCCCACGTCCCGTGCGCAAAAACCTGGAACGGATCGAATCCCATTCCGGAAGCACTGAAAAGCCCGACACTGACACCGGAAATCGAAACTCCGGTGATAGTCATAATCACGCGGCGCTTCATCTCTGCATCCATATCCGGCACTTTGCCCGCAAGTCTGCGGAAAAATCCCTCTCCTGAAAACTTCCCCATATCCTCAAAAACCCCATAAAACAGCCAGAACTGTGCCTTTTCCGGCACCGGAACTATCCTAATGCGCGGTCCAGGCAAATGTCATGTATTTTTTCCTGTTTCCGCGCAATTTCAGCATATCGTACAGGCATTCTGACAATCTCAACCTGAATATTGTCAGAATGCGGGCAGCATATTTTCCGCATTTGTGCAGTTTTAAGGCACATGTTTCACAAGGGTTTGGGAAGCTCCCGAAGCGGAATGAAAAATAAGAGCAGATCGCGCTTTTTTTATTTTTTTTAAAATTAGCGCTTGACACATCTGGAAAAATCATGTATATTAGCAAAGTCGGCAGTGAGACATCTCACAGAACCGCATCGAAGCGTGGCTCAGTTTGGTAGAGCGCTGCGTTCGGGACGCAGAGGTCGCGTGTTCGAATCACGTCGCTTCGACTCATAAAAAGCAGTTTCCTTTCGGAAACTGCTTTTTTGTTTTTGTACTTCTCAGTTTTCTCTCTTCCACTCGTCCGCTAAAATCGGCATGTAGATTCCGCCCTGAACACTGCGTCCTTTAAAATGGCAGTACTGCCCGGTTTTTGTATTGTACCAGTCTCCGAACGGGTAGCGTGTCGGCGTCTGTCTCAGGTATTTTGCCACGCCGGAAATAAGCTCCGCGCGCGCCGCTCTGTCATTTGTCATAGCACTTACCCAGAGAATCCAGTCGCTCTTGGTGTAGTCCGCACGGGAATCAAGCGGCACGCCGTATTCATTGGCCTTCGTGAGGTAATACTCTGTGTCGTGCTTCATTACATCCGGATGAAACAGTCTGCTGTCAAACAGCTGATCCCATACCATGTTATACTTGAGACTCCAGGTGTCCGGGTGACCGAAGGCGAGCATCGTGTGATCTTCTGCTGCTGCGCGCACCTCCCAGGAATGTGCCATTTTCACGGCCGCCGTATGCGCCGTTCCCGCCTCACCAGTTCTCCCCGTCATGGCGCAAAGCCGGCCGTACGACTCTACGCCCATCACAGCCTTCACTGACAGATTCGCATTGTGCGAAAGGTGCCCGGCAAAATCATCCGTGCAGAGCTGTTCAGCCGGGTCCTGCCCGTACTGCAGCAGATACTCTTTCCACTGCGTAAGAGTCTTCATATGCGCTTTGGCAAAGTCCGCATTCTTCTCCGCCAGGCAGACCGCCAGCGTCATGATAATCATGTTGCCGCACTCTTCCACCGGCATCTGATACCGGAAATCATACAAATCATCGCGGCCGCCGGACTGATAAAACGGCGGATAAACATCTCCGTCTGCTCCGGACCAGAAATCCTGCGCACCGCCGGGAGCTTTGTTCAGGCCATACACCTGCCCCCATGCATACGGGTAACGCCCGACGTCATGCGGTGCAAAATCAAACGTCCAGGCATCCATGTCCGCAAAGCGGAAGATCGGGCGGAGCATACCTTTCACCAGCTCCGGGTTCAGCCACAGGAAAAGCGGGACAGAAGGATAGCTGACATCCACGGTTCCGATACAGCCGTTCGAGTCATTTTCCTTGGACAAGTAAAGAATATTTCCTTCTTCATCCTCAATCAGTTTGTGTGCCGCAGCTGTCTGCCGGTAAGAAAGATCACAGAGAAATACATACTCGTCTCCGCCGGCCTCCTGTGCCTTTTTCTCAATCAGACTGTCAAACTCTTCCGCCTTTTTAAAACGTTCTTCCCGGTCCTGCATCGCGGCATCTATCGCTTTCGTAATGCAGCCATACGTCTTTGTCCAGTATGCCCGTCTCCACTGCCCGAAATAATTAATCGAAATCAGGTCATCATAGGCAAACAAGATATGCGCCGCACCGCACTCAAACACAGCCTCCGCCGTGATCGTGCCGCGCTCCCTGCTGTGGCTGAGTTTTCCCGCTCCGCCTGCCAGTGCCAGATACGCATAGCCCCAGTCAATCGTCACATTGTCGCCGCTGCCGCCGAGCGGATGCTGCTGTGCTCTACCCATGGAGATGTAACAGCCGGAAGCTGTCGTGCCCGCCGGAAAAACGAGCGGCGCCGCCGGGTCGCTGCTCACAAGATCCCGCGTCAGCGTCACTGCCAGACTGGCCTGCGGATCCGACCCATCTTTCATCCGAATTTCGGCGTCAATGTAACTGCACGGTCTTGAACAGATCGTCAGATCCCGGACATCCAGCGGCGTCATAAAGCTTAGTTCAAGTCTGGCATCCTCCGTCTCAAACGTAAACTTCGTCTGAAGCGCCGTGACATCCACAGCGGTCTGCTCCATCGGAACAGCGTCACCGCTCTCGCCGACAAGCCGGTACATCTTCCCGTTCAGATGTACATCGACATAAATCCGCTGTTTCTTTCCCGACCAGTGCGTGGTATCTCCGACGCCCGCTTTGTCGCACGCGCACCAGACCGACGTATACGGATCCTGCACAAGGAGCGGGATACACGCAGCTCTTTGAATCTTCATATCATGCATACCTGCCTTTCACGAATGCTATGCTATGATTTTATCAGATTCAGAATTCGGTCACAATCTCCGCTTCCCGATCTGTTACAATGCCCTTGGCAAATGCCGGAAAGGAGGCGCAGAACATGAAAAAAAGCCGCCGGAGGAAGCGGACAAAACATCTCTTCATAATACTGCTGATATATCTGCTTGCCGCATACACCGCAGCTGTCAATTTTATGGTCAGCGCCGCTCTGGTTCCTTCCTTCATGCAGAAACTGGACGCCTTTCAGACAATTTCCGACGAGTCCTTTTCCGAGCTTGTCCAGACCGATTCGCTCACCGAAAATGCGAACGCACAGTCTGCCGTGACAGATGAATGGATGGACTCTGTCACGCACGAAAATCAGACCGTCACGACTTCGGACGGTTATACACTGGACGCGGAAATTTTTGACCCGGCGCCAGGCGGCACTGAGCTTACCGCTCAGGACAATTCCCACACCTGGGTGCTTCTTCTGCACGGCTACACCGGATGGAAACAGGATATGTACCCGTACGCATGCTGGTACAGCCGGATGGGCTGCCACTGCGTCGTGCCGGATCTGCGGGCGCAGGGCTCCTCGGAAGGTGATTTCATCGGCATGGGTGCAACCGACCGGTACGACTGCCTTCTATGGCTCGACCGGATTCTGCAGCTCGACCCGCAGGCAAAAATCATCATCCACGGGCAGTCCATGGGCGCCGCCACAGCTCTGATGATGAGCGGACTGCCGCAGCTTGTTTCAGGTCAGTACCCGGTGACAGCCATCATTTCCGACGCTTCCTATACAGACGCCGCCTCGATGTTCGTCGACAAGGCGAAGGAATGGTTCAACGTTCCGCCGGCTCTCTTCGTGCCGGCCGCCGCCGTGTGCCTTAAACTGCGGGGCGGCTACTGGCTCTACAGTGCCTCCGCAATCGACGCCGTGAAAAAGAGCAGCATTCCGACTCTGTTTATCCACGGAACCGAGGACAAAATGATCGACGTATCCGCGTGTACAGAATTGTACGACGCAGCCGCCTGCAGAAAACAGATTCTGCTCGTGTCCGGGGCAGGACACTGTCAGGCTGCCCAGGCCGACCCCGTCACATATTTCCAGACGATAAAGGACTTTGCGGGGCTCTGACGTACTTTTCCTTCTCTTACTGCGGATTCTTCTCCAGATATTCCCGCAGCCTGTCAATCTCACCGTACATGTCATTGTATCCGCGGTAGTAGATCTGGGCCAGCCTGTCCACATCCGGCTCAAAGCGCCCCACTTCCAGCGGTACACTCGGTGCAATTGTAAAATTCCGCCCCGCCATGGCATCGGCCTCGATCCGCTCCAGAAGAGAATTGTAGTTCATCGGATTCAGCTCCAGGCCCTTCTCAAACTCCGGATACTGGTGATATAAGAAGCGGTTGACCGGCGCTGTCGTAATCTTCGTCACATCGGCCCTGTAGGCTCTGTCGCGCGTCTTCACGACAATGATGCGCTTGAACTCCTGTCTCACGGCCCAGTCATACGGAATATTGGTGCTCCCTGTCGCACCGCCGTCAAGATACAGCCTGCCGCCAATTTCAACCGGTCTGGACACGTACGGAACCGTGGCAGAAGCCTGAATCGCCTTGAAAATATCACGGCATTTTCCGCGCTCAAAATACGCCGGCCTGCCCGTCACCACATCCGTCGCACATACAAGAAAACGGCGTCGCGGGTCATTGAACCGCTCGAGATTAAACGGAAAATCTTTCATCAGCTCGTCGTACAGATAGGAAAATCCGGTGATGCCGTGATCATGCCGCATGGCTCCCAGCCCGATGTAATTGCTGTCGTGCCGGAACTCCAGGTTGATCCGTGCGCACCAGCCGATCTGCCCCGCCACGTAGCCGGCGCCGCACATCCCGCCGGCGGATACGCCGATGACAGTCTGAAAGTTGAGATCATTTTCCATGAGGGCGTCGAGCACCCCCTGCGAGTAGAGGCTGCGGAACGCGCCGCCCTCCAGCACCAGACATCCTGCTGTGATGTTGTCTGAAGCTTCCCCCTTCGGGAGATTGTCCGTGCCTGTAAATTGTCTGTTCATATTCCCCTCATCACCGGCCAAAATCGTACCGGATGCTGAAATTCTCCGTATCCGCGCAGATCCTGCCCCACGCTCCCGTGACAAATGGCACGGCCGGCGGAAGGTGTCCGAGATCTGCGTCAAAAATCACCGGCTTCCCGAGATCTCTTATCACACCGAGCGCCGCTTCGTGAGCGTCAAGTCCCATCACCGCGGCGCCGTTAAGCGGACGTCCGAAAACAAAGCCGGAAGCCGCCTCAAACCAGCCTGCCTCGCGCATCTGCCACAGCGACCGGCGGATGGCCAGCGGATTCAGATCGCACGCCTCCAGAAACCAGACGATTCCTTCCCCGCCATAGCGGCTGTTAAATTCCTGCACCTTGTCATATTTCGTGCCGCACAGAATTGTCAGGATATCCAGGCAGCCGCCGAGCAGCCGTCCCTCCATGGCCGTCTCCCGCACGGCTTTTCCGCCTTTGCACAGTGTGAGCACTTTCTTTTCTGTGCAGTTGTACGGCGCCAGCGGATTGTCCTCTGTTTTCAGGGACTGTGTCTCATACGCCGCAAACCCTGAAACGGTGGTGCGCCCGCCGCAGAAAAGTTCCATGTCCTGCCGGATTGACTCGTGCCACGGCTTCATTCCGAAGGAAGGTGCACACGGGCAGTAAATCGAAGCGGTATCCAGGATGGTCGGAAGTGTAAACGTAAGATTGGTGTTGTCAGAATATCCGGCGAAGAACTTCGGCTTAGCCTCCGCGAGCCGGTCAAAATCCACATTCGAAAGCGTCCCGCACATCAGTTCTCCGCCGCCAGCCGAAAGAATGATGTCAACACTGCTGTCCGTGTAAAGCGACATGAATTCTCTGGCGCATTCCTTCGGATCCGTGGATATTCCGATTCCGTCATCCATAAAGCAGTCCGGGGTCGTTCTGACCCGGTATCCCATATCCTGAAACACCCGCAGCGCATTGCCGAAAGCGCTCGCATACGGCTCGCTCACGCAGCCGAACGACGGTGCCGTGACGCCGATCGTACCGCCCTTTGGAAGGAAATCCGGAATTTTCATAAATATTTCCTCACTTTGTTCACGGCATTGCCGTCGATGAACGGTTTCGAATGCTCCATCAATTCGTCCTGATGCACCTGCGTCGTGTTGTGATCCGCCTGTGCAAAATCAAGCAGTCTCAGCCGGAACGCCTTGTACTTCTCCTCCGACGCGCGGTTTCTGCTCACAAAAAGCAGATACCGGCCGTCCTCCGCCTTGCGGAGACTGTTGTCAATTCCCCAGGTCTTGCCGTTCTGCTGCGCAAATTTCTCAAAATCTCCCAGCGTGGCAAATGCGTAAATCCTCGTCTTCGTCTCCGCAGATGCCGGTCTTTTCATCTCTCTGGGCCGGTTTGCTTCCCTCGTCTTGGGTGCACTGCCCATGCGCTTCTCGAGATCACTTTTCAGATCATCGAACATGTCTTCGACATTGTTTTTTGCCGAGACCGTCAGAACGGTGGTCTGGTCCGGCTGCTGCGCCATTGAAATCGACATGACATGTCCCTGGAGATGAATACCGGTCTCTTCCTCCGCCTTCTGGCAGATATCGGTGATAAATGATTTGATCTTTTCAGAATCCTGCGCGATGAAATCGTGCATCGTAAGATTGTAATCTTCAAAATCTCTCTTGTCTAACACACACTTGAACGAATTGGAAGCGACTTTGATGAACTTCATTCTGATCCTTTCTTCTCTCAGACAGGGCGGCAGCTGGCTGCCGCCTGGCCTGTCCCGTTTCTTCGTTCCGGTTTCATTATATCAAAAAAGGAGCCCTCTGAAATCAGAAGGCCCCTCTTTCATAATAATTTCAGGATTGATTACTTCGCAGCCTGTGCCTGTGCAGCAACTTCCGCGGCAAAATCCTCATTCTTCTTCTCAAGTCCTTCGCCTGTCTCGAAGCGGACGAACTTCTTGATGGTGATGTGTGCGCCATTTGCCTTCGCCACGGAATCAACATACTGCTTGACGCTCTGCTTGCCGTCCTCAGCCTTTACGTAGATCTGGTCGAGCAGGCAGATTTCCTTCAGCTCCTTGTTCAGACGGCCCTTTACGATGCCGGTGATAACCTTCTCCGGAGCATTCGGCTTTTCGTTCTTCGCAGCAGCTGTGAGAACTTCGGTCTCCTGAGCGATGTAAGCCGGATCTACTTCCTTGTCGCTTGTGTAAACCGGGCGGAGAGCTGCAGCCTGCATGGCAACATTTTTGCCCATCTCGCGGATCTCGTCGTTGATCACATCGGTCTGTACATCAACAAGAACGCAGATCTTGCCGTCCATATGCGTATATCCTGCAACAAAGCCATCCGGTTCCTCAACCTGGGCAAAGCGGCGGATCTTGAGGTTCTCACCGATAACAGCGATCTGGCCCTTCAGTGCCTCTTCAACTGTCTTGTCCGGCTCTGCTTCCGACTTCTCGGCGAGGAAACTCTCGATATCAGCAGCTTTTGTATTAAGAGCCTGCTCAGCAACAGTCTTTACATAATTTCTGAACTTTTCGTTCTTTGCCACGAAGTCGGTCTCGGAGTTAACCTCGACAACGGCAGCCTTCTTGTCGTCGCCAGCGATCATGCAGATACCTTCTGCCGCGATACGGCCTGCCTTCTTGGCAGCCTTGGCCATACCGTTCTCGCGAAGGAACTCAACAGCCTTGTCCATATCGCCGTCAACGGCATTCAGAGCCTTTTTGCAGTCCATCATGCCGGCGCCGGTCATCTCACGTAACTCTTTAACCATCGATGCGGTAATTTTCATGTTTGTGTTCTCCTGGTCAAAAACAACAGTATATGTCTGGGAATGAATTACTCAGCGTCGGAAGCGGTCTCCTGCTGTCCTGCCTCTTCGGCCGGCTGTTCCTCAGCATCGGACTCCTCGGCAGCCTTTGCAGCCTCGTCGCCCTGCTTGGCCTCGATGACAGCATCAGCCATCTTGGAGACAATAAGACGTACGGCGCGGATTGCATCATCATTGCCCGGGATGACGAAATCAAGCTCATCCGGATCGCAGTTCGTGTCGCAGATACCGATCAGCTCGATGCCCAGAGAATGAGCCTCGTTTACGCAGATCTTCTCCTTCTTCGGATCAACGATGAAGATAACATCCGGAAGGCGCTTCATATCGCGGATACCGTTCAGGTTCTTGTGAAGCTTGTCCAGCTCCTTGCGCAGATTGATAACTTCCTTCTTCGGAAGGCGGTCAAATGTGCCGTCCTCTTCCATCGTCTCAATCTCCTTCATCTTCTTGATGCGGGACTGAATTGTGCGGAAGTTGGTGAGCATGCCGCCCAGCCATCTCTCGTTTACGTAGAACATGCCGCAGCGCTCAGCTTCCTGCTGAATGGAATCCTGTGCCTGCTTCTTCGTGCCTACGAACAGAACGGTGCCGCCGTTGGCAACAACATTCTCGATTTCCTTGTACGCGGCGTCAACCATTCCTACAGACTTCTGCAGGTCGATGATATGAATGCCGTTGCGCTGTGTGTAGATGTACGGAGCCATCTTAGGGTTCCATCTTCTCGTCTGATGGCCGAAATGTACGCCTGCTTCCAGCAGCTGCTTCATGGATACTACACTCATTTTGTACCTCCGATAGGTTTTTCTTTTGCGGGATTCCTCCCGCCGCTCGACCGCGAAGCCTCGCCCGCGGCACCACGCAGCGATCCACCCGCATGCTTAATGCACATACGAACAGAAGTATAGCAAAGTAAAAGCCGCGCTGTCAACACCCGTTTGACCGCCGCGGCTTTTCTTCTATAAAATATCGTAAATTCTCTCATTGATGACCCGGACCGAAGTGCCCAGGCGTCCGCCGGATTTTGTCTCGAGAATCCCGGCGCTGACGCATTTTTTCAGAGCATTGACAACGGAAGCACGCGCCACGCCGATGGAGTCGGCCAGTGTTGTCCCGACGATGACCTGATCGCCGCTTTTTACACGGGCAAGTACTGCCCGCAGTGCCGTCATCTCCGAGCGGGAAAGCGTCTCGACAACTGCCTTCACGTTCTGTTCACTGCGCAGATCCGCCGCTTTTTCTTCCTTCAGCGAGCGGAATATTTCCATGCCGATCACAGTCGCGCCGAACTCACAGATGATGATGTCATCGATGCTCAGCGTTCTGTCCCTGAACGTTACCAGCAGCGTGCCCAGCCGGCTTCCGGCCAGGACTACAGGAGAGACCAGGCACCGGCAGCCGTTCGGATTTTCAATGCCAAGCAGCCCCGGGTCTGTATTTTCGCTTGTTGAAAGGACATTTACAAGCCGCTGATTGATTTTCTGGTCAAGCCGGCTTCCGGTCTGGGCACAAGCGAGTGCAGGGATCATCCGCTCTCCCGGCACCACACCGCGCCCCAGCACTCTGCCCCGCTGCCCGATCACATACACATCGGACTTGAGGATGTCACTCATCACCCCGCAGATATCGCTGAATTCAATTCTGGGAGCAGAATACTCATGGAGAAGCTTTTCGATCCGTCTGGTATTGTCCAGAAGTTCAACACTCATACTTTATTCCTCTTCCACATATCCGCAGTCCGGATTGCTGCAGACTTTCTTTTTTCCGCGGAATACCATATACGAACCGCAGCGCGGGCAGTTTTCACCGGCCGGACGGTTCCAGCTCATGAAATCGCAGTTCGGATTATCTTCACATCCGTAATAGATCCTGCCCTTGCGCGTCCGCTTGATGACAACTTCCTTTCCGCACTTCGGGCATTTCACGCCGATCTTTTCAAAATACGGCTTTGTATTGCGGCACTCCGGAAATCCCGAGCACCCGAGGAACTTTCCGTGAGGGCCGTACTTTATCAGCATCGGACGGCCGCAGACATCGCACTTCACATCGGAGACTTCGTCGGCGATCTTGACCTCGGCCAGTTCTTTCTCCGCCTTGTTCACGGATGCCATCAGATCCGGATAAAAATTCTCGATGATTGTCTTCCAGCGGACATTGCCCTGTTCTACGCCGTCAAGCAGGGATTCCATGTTGGCTGTAAACTGAACATTGACGATCTCCGGGAATGCTTCGCACATCATCTTGTTGACCGCATCGCCCAGTTCAGAGACAAACAGATTTTTCCCTTCTTTTACGATATACCGTCTCTTGAGAATGGTCGAAATGGTCGGAGCGTATGTACTCGGCCGTCCGATCCCCTTTTCTTCCAGAGCATGAACGAGACTGGCTTCCGTGTAGTGTGCCGGCGGCTGCGTAAAATGCTGCTCCGGATCGGTGGACAGCAGCGTCAGCTTCGTGTCGGTGCTGATGCCGGCCGGAACGCTTGTTTTATCGTCCTTGTCCGCATCATCCTTATAGACGGAAAGGAAACCGTCAAAAAGCTTCTGGGATCCGGAAACCGTGAAGATGTACTCTCCCGCCGATATCCGCACCTGCGTCGCCGCAAACTTCGCCGCACTCATCTGGCTGGCGGTGAATCTTCTCCAAACCAGGCTGTAGAGCTTATACTGCTGCGGTGTCAGCTCTTCCTTGACCATCGCCGGCGTCAGCGTAATATCGGTCGGGCGGATCGCCTCGTGCGCATCCTGCACATGGTTCTCACCGGTCGCCTTCACAGCCGAAACCGGATGGCCGACATACTCATTTCCATAGTTTTTTCCGATATAATCGGCTGCAGCCGTCTGCGCTTCCTGCGCCACGCGCGTCGAATCGGTACGAAGATACGTGATGAGACCGATGGAACCGCGCCCTTTGATGTCAACACCTTCATACAGCTGCTGGGCAATCTGCATCGTGCGCCCTGTTGAGAAATTCAGCTGCCGTGAGGCCTCCTGCTGCATAGTAGAAGTCGTGAACGGAAGCGGTGCCCGGCGGATCCGGTCGCTCGTCTTTACACTCTCCACGGCAAATTCCGCGCCATTCACCGCCTGAATGACCTTCTCGACATCCTCCCGGCTTTTCAGCTCAATCTTGCCTTTGCGGTCCCCGTAAAACTTCGCCGTGAACGGCCGCCTGCTCCCGGAAGCCTGCAGAGAAGCATCCAGTGACCAGTACTCTTCCGGAATAAAAGCTGCAATTTCATTTTCCCGGTCGCAGATGATGCGAAGCGCCACAGACTGTACGCGTCCGGCAGACAATCCGCGTTTGATTTTCTTCCAGAGGATCGGTGAAATTTCATATCCCACGATGCGGTCGAGCACACGTCTTGCCTGCTGCGCGTCCACCAGATTCATGTCAATGGCTCTCGGCTGTTTTAAAGAAGCCTGAACAGCCTTTTTGGTGATTTCATTGAACGTAATCCGCTTCATATTCGAATCGTTCAGATCCATCGCCGCCGCCAGATGCCAGGAAATCGCCTCTCCCTCACGGTCCGGATCGGTTGCCAGATACACGGTGTCTGCCTTCTTGGCAGCCTTCTTCAGACTTGCAAGAAGCGGTCCCTTGCCCCGGATGGTTATATATTTCGGCTCAAAGTCATGCTCCACATCGATTCCAAGCTGACTTTTCGGGAGATCCCGGATGTGCCCCTGTGATGCCATGACCTCATAATTCTTGCCCAAAAATTTCTTGATAGATTTCACCTTTGCGGGTGACTCCACGATAACAAGATTCTTCTGCATATTCACTCCGATTCTTTCCAGATAAACAAGCTAAAGCATATTCCAAGGGATACGGAATGTCAAATGCCGATTATTCATCCTGTCTTCGCAGTTTCTTCTGAATATCCGGATGCCGGACGATGTCTGCCGGAGTGAGAAGGATCTGTGCTCCCTGCGCCAGAAGACGGTTGCAGCCGCTGCTCATCGCGTCATTCATTCTCCCGGGCACGGCAAGAATGTCCTTTCCCTGCTCCGCCGCCTGATCGGCCGTGATCAGGGATCCGGACTTTTCCGCCGCTTCGACCACCACACAGACATCCGCCAGACCGCTGATGATGCGGTTGCGCACCGGAAAGTGCTCGCGCAGCGGCTCCGTTCCCGGCGGATACTCCGAGAGTATCCCTCCGCCGCTCTCCAGAATTGCTTCAAACAGATCGATGTTTTCTCTCGGATAGCAGATGTCCACACCGCAGCCCAGAACCGCCCAGGTTCTGCCGCCAGCCTCCACGGCCGCTCTTCCGGCAGCAGCGTCAATCCCGGATGCCAGGCCGGAAATAACGGAAACGCCGTTTTCCGCGCACACTCTGCCGATCTGTGCAGCAGCCATCTTCCCGTACATCGTGCACCGTCTGGATCCCACAACTGCAGCGGCGGGTGTGTCCTCTTCCGGAAGAGTTCCGCGCCAGAAAAGGCATAGAGGCTTTCCCGGGATCATGGTCAGCTTTTCCGGATATCCCGCACTTCCCTCGCAGACCATCCGGATACCCGCGCGCTTCATATTCTGATACCGCCTTGCAGCCTCTCCGCTTTCCCGCAGGCGGATAAATTCCTGTGCCTGTCTTTCCTTCAGTCCGGCCGCCTTTTCAATTTCTTCCCGGCCGGCATGAAGAATCCGTTCCGGATCATTTCCGAAAAATGCCAGCAGCTTCTGCGCCCGGACTGTCCCGACGCCTGGCAGACAGCTGAAAAGAAAATACAGGTATTCTTTCTGATTCATGTCTCTCCTTTGTTTCCCAGATCTTCAATTCCGCTTCGGTATGACACAGCCTCCAGCAGATGTTCTTCGCGGATGATGCTGCTTCCTGCCAGATCCGCAATCGTTCTGGCTGTCTTTAAAATCCGGTGATATCCCCTTACGCTGATGGAATTTTTACGGCAGAATGCCGCCAGAAGCTTCTCACCTTCTGCGTCCGTCCGGCAGAAGCGCTGAATCTGTCCCGGTCCTATCTGTGAATTGAACTTCAGGCCGCTGTCCCGGAAGCGCTGCAGCTGTCTTAATCTGGCCTCTTCCGCCGCCTGCTGCATTCCGGCCGTTGTATACACTTCTTCCTGTCCTGTCGGATTCATGCTCAGACTGTCGTATTCGACCGCGTTCAGACAGACGCCGATGTCAAAGCGGTCCCAGAGAGGACGGGAAATGCGGGTCAGATACTTTTTCGGATTTTCCCCTTCGCCCGTTTTGTCCGGATTCATACTCGCTGCCAGCAGAACTCTGGCCGGGAATGTATACGCCGACTTAAGTCCGGTGACCCTTACAAAGCCGTCCTGCAGAGGAGCTCTCAGCGCTTCCAGAATCCGCAGATCAAATTCAGGCATTTCATCCAGAAACAGAACGCCCTGATCTGCCAGCGTCACCTCACCGGGTCTTGCATCTGCCCCGCCGCCAAGCATCGCCGGAAGGGTAATGCGCGTCCCGGGTGAGCGGAACGGCCTTTGTTTCATGAGCCCGCTTCCGCTCAGGAGTCCGGCAGCGGAATATATTTTGGTCAGTTCAAGACTTTCTGCGTACGTGAGAGAAGGGAGAATCCCGGACAGTCTCCTGGCGATCATCGTCTTTCCGCTGCCGGGCGGCCCGATAAATGCGATGTTGTGCATGCCGCTTGCCGCCACCAGCGCAGCCCGCTTTGCTTTTTCCTGTCCGCGGACATCCGAAAAGTCCTCTGAGAGCACATCTGGATAAGCGTCCGGAAAGGCAGAAGTCTTCTGCTTTCGTCCGCCGCTGCTGACACCGGTGAGCGTTCCCCGGCCGTTGATGAATTCGCAGCACTCGCGCAGAGACGACGCGCCGAACACCTGAACATCGGTCAGTTCTTCGCACTCCGCGAGATTGGCCACAGGAACGATGCAGGCTGCCTTTCCCGATTCCCGCGCCGCGCAGACCCCCGGAAGCACACCGCGAACAGGCAGTATGTCGCCGTTCAGGCTCAGTTCTCCCATGAAAAAAAGATACGGGATTCTGTCCGGTCTGATGAGCTCATTGGCAAGAAGAATGCCGATCGCAATCGGAAGATCCAGGGCGGTCCCGTCTTTGCGCACACCTGCCGGAGAAAGATTGATAAGAATTTTCTGCTGCCGCAGCGTATAGCCGGTATTCCTGATCGCTATCCGCACACGCTCACGGCTCTCCCGCACTTCGCTCCCGGGGACACCGACAACCTCGATCGAAGGAATCCCGAACGCAGCATCGGTCTCAACGCGCACAATCTGCGCGTAAATGCCCGCGAACGCACATCCGGACACACAGCTGAACATAGATTTTTAAAGGCTGATGAATGAAACAGAAGAAAAATACAGTGTTATAGTAGCATGAATCCTTCTGAAACTCAAATAAAAAAAGCTCTGCCAAAGCCGCAGAGCTCATTCTTTAGAAAAATCCGACATACCATGTCATAAACCGCGCGCCGCAGACCGCACACAGCCAGCAGGCGGCAAAGGAAGCCACTCCTGTCGGAATGCGTCTGTCAAGCCGGATATTTCCGGCGATCAGAGCCACAAGCAGTTCGATGAAAAATCCCGGAATGCCGACGGCAATCCCGAAATAAAAGCCCGGAAGAGCGAGCAGGATGCAGTCTGTCACCGAAAAAAACACGCCTTCCTGCTCATGCCGCTTCCAGTATTTTTTCGCGAGAACCTGCAGAAGAAACGCCAGGCCAAGCAGCACACCGCCGCCGAGCAGCCCGGACAACAGCCGGCTTCCCCAGGCCGCATATGTATCACCCGTGAGCAGGATCGTCACGAGCCACCAGATAAGAGCAAATACGGCAAATTCCCTGGTCCCCCTGCCAGATGTCTGCCGGAATGCAGCCCCCGCCGTGGCAGCAGCAAGCCCGAGCAGAGGAATGACGTCAATGTCTTCCCCGTAAACGAAGAACAGGCTTACATACTGCAGGGCCAGCAGCACAAGGATGACAATTCCGGCGCGGTTTGTGCGCTTCATTATTTCGTACCGAAAATTCTGTCCCCGGCATCCCCGAGCCCAGGGCAGATATATGCGTCTGCGTTCAGCTCGCGGTCGAGCTGTCCGACATAAATCTGAATATCCGGGTATGTCTTCGCAAGTCTCTCCAGTCCTTCCGGAGCGGCGATGATGCACATAAACTTGATTTTGCGCCCGCCGTGCTGACGGATCAGTTTGATGGCATCACACGCGGAACCGCCGGTGGCCAGCATCGGATCGGTCACCACGATGGTCCGCTCTTCGATCGGACTTGGAAGCTTGCAGTAATACTCGTGCGGTTCATGTGTCTCAGGATCTCTGTAAAGACCGATATGTCCGACTTTGGCCGTCGGCACAAGATCCAGAATACCTTCCACCATGCCAAGACCCGCGCGCAGAATCGGAACAACCGCCAGCTTTCTGCCGGCGATGACCGGAGACATGCATTTCTCGATCGGTGTTTCTACTTCAATGTCTTTCATCGGAAGATCACTGAGCGCCTCATAGCCCATCAGCATTCCGATTTCCTCGACGAGTGCGCGGAATTCGTTCGTTCCGGTCGATTTGTCGCGAAGTCTTGTGATTTTGTGCTTGATCAGCGGATGTTCCATGATCGTAATGTTTTCATTGTCCTTGTAATGCATAACTCCCCTTTCGCCGCATGACTGCCAGCGGCCTGGTTTTCGATGTATTTTCTAGATTATAGGCTTTCCGCGCTCTCAGCACAACCCGAAGTGGCGGAATGCATTTCGTATCCCGTCCTTGTCATAGTCATCGGTCACGTAATCCGCCTGTCCCTTCAGATCCGGGTTGGCATTGCCCATGGCCACGCTGATGCCTGCTGCAGCCAGCATCTCCCGGTCGTTGGCGCCGTCTCCGAACGCTATAGTCTGACTCACGGGAACATTCAGCGCTTCGCAGATCAGGGAAATGCCATCCGCCTTCGACACGCCTTTCTCACTGATCTCGCCGATCCCCTGCTGTCCTTTCAGGAAGCTTGACGGAAGGACAAGACATCCCGGCATCGCTGCCTGCATTTCGCCGGCCGCATAACGGCTGTGATAGTACAGAATCTTGTTCACGCCGTGCGTTCCGGCAAACTCGCGGGCCTGTTCGTCGGAAAAATTTCCTTCGCAGATCGGGCGGACAATTTTTGCATAATTGGCTTCGACTCTTGCCCTTTCCCCCTCGCCGAGGCGCTTCACGGCACCTTCGATCAGATTGTCGATCGAATTCCGGTACTGGTACATGTAATCATTGCACTCGCAGATGAAATCGGCTTTACTCGCCTGCAGCCAGGTCATCACGCGCACTGTCATGTCCGCTGGCATCGGCCGGCTGCGCAGCACTCTGCCGTCCAGTTCCACATAGGCGCCGGCACCGGCCACATAGCCGGAAAAAAGACCGCTCTCGCGCATGTGCGGATAAATCTCACACATCGAACGGCCCGATCCGATGATCAGGCGGTGCCCGTTATTTTTTGCCTCTTCCAGCGCCTCCCTCGTCGAATCCGGAATCGTGCCGCGCATATCCGTCAGTGTGCCGTCAATATCAAGAAAAATCAGCATAATCGTCTCTCACTTGTAAGACCTCTTGTAAATCCTTCCCCTAAAAAACGGCATGAAGAATTTCTTCATGCCGCAAAAAGCAAATTATATGGAACTTACTGTTCCTCCGGCATTGTAACATGGACCTTGTCAAGATGCCAGATGTCCCTTACGTATTCCTCGATGGTGCGGTCGGAGGAGAACTTGCCGGAGCAGGCGGTGTTGAGCAGTGCGCTTCTGGTCCAGGCAGTTCTGTCTCTGTAGCGTCTCTCGATTTCATCCTGAGCCTGGATGTACGAGCGGAAGTCCTTCAGAATGAAGTAGGTATCCGCCCGGCGTCCCGGTGTGCTCACGAGCAGTGAATTGTAAATGTCGCGGAACAGCTCCGGATTGTCCGGCGCGTACTTGCCATTGACGAGTTCCAGCAGGACCTGACGAATCTCCTGGTCGTTGTTGAAGATCTCCATCGGATCGTATCCGCCGTTGTTCTCGTAATTGACGACCTCCTCGGCGCTCATTCCGAAAATAACCGCATTTTCTTTGCCGACCTCCTGAACGATTTCGACGTTTGCTCCGTCCATGGTTCCAAGCGTAATCGCTCCGTTGAGCATGAACTTCATGTTGCCGGTTCCGGACGCCTCCTTGGACGCCGTCGAAATCTGTTCAGACACGTCTGCAGCGGCAAAAATGATCTCGCCGTTGCTCACGCGGTAGTTCTCGATGAAGACAACCTTGAGCTTGCCGTTTATGGATTTGTCATTGTTGATGACATCTGCCACGCTGTTGATGAGCTTGATTGTCTTCTTGGCGATCGCATAGCCGGCCGCTGCCTTTGCGCCGAAGATAAATGTCCTCGGGTAGATATCCATTTCCGGATGCATCTTGATCTTGTCGTACAGATACATCACATGCAGAATATTCAGCAGCTGTCTCTTGTACTCATGCAGACGCTTTACCTGAACATCGAAGATCGAATCCGGATTTACCTCGATCCCGTTGTTCTTGTAAATGTACTCCGCCAGACGTTCCTTGTTCTTATGCTTGATCTCCGCGAAATCCTGAAGTGCCTCCGGATCATCCGCATAGACTTTAAGCTTTGAAATCTGCGAGAGATCGCGGATCCATCCGTCTCCGATCTTGTCGGTGACCCAGTCTGCCAGAAGCGGATTGCCGTGCAGAAGGAAGCGGCGCTGGGTGATTCCGTTGGTCTTGTTGTTGAACTTCTCCGGGAACATCTCGTAGAAGTCTTTGAGTTCCTGCTTCTCAAGAATTTCCGTGTGAAGCCTTGCCACTCCGTTGACCGAGAAGCCGGCGCAGATCGCCATATTGGCCATCTTGACCTGTCCGTCATAAATCACGGCCATCTTGCGGATCTTTTCGTTGTTGTTCGGATACTTCGCCTTGATCTGCTCGATGAAACGGCGGTTGATCTCCTCGACAATCTGGTAGATACGCGGCAGGAGTCTCGAGAACAGCTCGATCGGCCATTTCTCAAGAGCTTCCGCCATGATCGTGTGATTGGTGTAAGCGACGCAGTGGGTCGTGACTTCCCACGCCTCGTCCCAGCCGAATCCGTGTTCATCCATCAGAATGCGCATCAGTTCCGGAACAGTCAGCGTCGGGTGGGTGTCGTTCATCTGGAACACAACCTTCTCCGGCAGCTTGTGCAGATCGTCGTTGTGCTCAAGGAAATGCGCGATCGCCTGCTGCAGGGAAGCGGAAACAAAGAAATACTGCTGCTTTAAGCGCAGTTCCTTTCCGGCATAATGGTTGTCGTTTGGGTACAGAACCTCCACGATCGTCTTTGCCAGATTCTCCTCTTCCACCGCCTGGTTGTACTCGCCCTTGTCAAATGAGCACAGATTGAACGTATTCACAGGCTCCGCGTCCCAGATCCGGAGCGTATTGACGGTGTTTACGCCATACCCCAGAATCGGAATATCGTAGGGAACCGCGTACACCGCGTTGTAGCCTTCCTGTGAGAAGACATTTTTCTTGTTGACATCATCCCAGGTGACCTTGACGTATCCGCCAAACATGACTTTGTGGCGGTATTCCCGCTTGATCTCAAACGGATA
>OMUP01000048.1 GCA_900314255.1 uncultured Lachnospiraceae bacterium
CCTTGTCGAGGTTGATAACCTTGGCATAGCAGCCGCCCTCGAAGTTGAATACGCCGTTGTCATCCCAGCCGTGCTCATCATCGCCGATCAGCAGACGCTTCGGATCTGTGGAAAGGGTTGTCTTGCCGGTGCCGGACAGACCGAAGAAGATGCAGGTATGCTCACCGTTCAGGTCTGTGTTAGCGGAGCAGTGCATGGAAGCAATGCCCTTGAGCGGCAGGAAGTAGTTCATCATGGAGAACATACCCTTCTTCATCTCACCGCCGTACCATGTGTTCAGGATAACCTGTTCCTTGCTGGTTACGTTGAAGAGAACAGCGGTCTCGGAATGAAGTCCGAGCTCCTTGTAGTTCTCAACCTTAGCCTTGGATGCGTTGTAAACAACGAAATCCGGCTTGAAGTTCTCCTGCTCTTCCGCTGTCGGACGGATGAACATGTTCTTTACGAAATGAGCCTGCCATGCAACTTCCATGATGAAGCGGACGGCCATGCGGGTATCCTTGTTGGCACCGCAGAATCCATCGATGACATACAGCTTCTTGTTGGAGAGTTCCTTCTTGGCAAGATCCTTGCAGGCTTTCCATGCTTCCTCGGAAGCCGGATGGTTGTCATTCGGGTATTCATCGCTCGTCCACCATACAGTGTCCTTGGAATTCTCATCCATAACGATGAACTTATCCTTAGGAGAACGGCCAGTATAAATACCGGTAAATACATCAACTGCACCGAGATCGCTTACCTTGCCTACTTCATAACCGGTAAGTTCCGGCTTTGTCTCTTCCTTGAAGAGCTCTTCGTAGGACGGATTGTAAACGACTTCTGTCGTTCCGGTAATACCGTACTGTGTCAGATCAATCTTTGACATTTTCTAAAACCTCCCAAATCGTTTGGCTTTGTTTCATTACCAGGAGTCATTTTACCATATCTATCGTCATTGTCGAGTAAAAATATTGTGAAATCCACGACAATCTTAATTTTTTATACGCTTCCTTCCTGTTTTGTTAAAAAAATCCGGAAAAGAGTCCGCCTTCATTCCACACTTTCATTTACGAATCTCACCGCTTCTATTATAATAAGTTCAGTATCATATTTCGTGTCATACTGTTTTACAACAGATTACAAAGGAGGTGACTTCCTTGCGAGGTGTCAAAACCACCAAGACGGACCTGCGTCAGAAAGTATTCACCGAGATCGCCCGCATGGCCTACAACAACGAAGGACCAGAGGCGCTAGACAATCTTCCCTATAAGATCATTCCAGGCGAAATGGCTTCCGTGCGCTCCAATATCTTTCTGGAACGGGAAATCGTCCGCGAGCGTCTGCGCGTGGCCATGGGTCTTTCCATCCGCAAAATCACGGAACATCACAAGGTTTCCGAAGGCGTCGACGAAAGCATGATTGCCGACAAGTACTATGAACCGCCGCTTGTCGACATCATCAAGTTTGCCTGCAATTCCTGCCCGGTAAACCGCGTTTTTGTGACAAATGGCTGCCAGGGCTGCCTCGAGCATCCGTGCGTCGAAGTTTGTCCGAAAAAGGCTGTCTCCATGTCTGCCGGACACTCCGTCATCGACCAGGATGCGTGCATCAAGTGCGGCCGGTGTATCGCGGCCTGCCCGTATCACGCCATCATCCACCAGGAACGTCCGTGTGAAAAGGCATGCGGTGTGGGTGCGATACATCCTGACAAGTACGGGCGCGCGGAAATTGACCAGAACAAATGCGTGGCCTGCGGAATGTGTCTTGTCTCCTGCCCCTTCGCGGCAATCGTGGACAAGAGTCAGATTTTCCAGACGATCAAGGCAATCCAGAGCGACACGCCCGTCTACGCCATCGTCGCCCCTGCGATTGCCGGCCAGTTCGGGAAAGACTTCACACAGAAGAGAATCCGCTCCGCGTTCAAAGCACTCGGTTTTACCGACGTGGCAGAGGTGGCCGTCGGTGCCGATCTGTGCACAATCGAAGAGGCCAAGGACTTTCTTAGAGAAGTTCCAGACAAACTGCGCTTCATGGGCACAAGCTGCTGCCCTGCCTGGGCCATGATGGCCAAGAAAAACTTCCCGGATTATTCGGAAAACATCTCCATGACTCTTACTCCGATGGTTCTGACCGCCAGACTTCTCAAGGAGCACCACCCTGAGTGCAAGATTGCATTTATCGGCCCGTGTCTCTCCAAGAAGCAGGAGGCAAGCCGCCGCTCTGTCAAGAGTTATGTCGACTTCTGTCTCACCTTTGAAGAGCTCGGAGGTATGTTCATCGCCAGGGATGTTGATTTTACAAAACTTCCGGAGGATGAACCGCTGCACGAGGCTAGTGCGGACGGCCGCGGATTCGCGAAGAGCGGCGGCGTCGCCCAGGCTGTTGTCAATTACATCAAAAAGATCGATCCGGACCGCGAGGTGAAGGTGGAACAGGCGGACGGACTTGCCAACTGTAAAAAGATGATGATGATCGCCACCAAAACGCACAAATATGACGGCTATCTTCTGGAAGGTATGGGGTGCCCCGGAGGATGTATTGCCGGCGCAGGTGTCATTCAGCCGGCTGAAAAGTCCGTGAAGAATCTTGAAACGTCGATGAATGAAGCCGACTTCCGGCAGGCGGCCGAGACAAGCTATGCAGACTGGATTCCGTCTCTGATGAATATCGAAGCTACGTTCCATGACTATCAGGACGATTACGATACCATGGGAACGAAAAAGCACAAGAAACGGACAGCCAAAGAGAAAGAAAAGAAAAAGAAGGAAGACTGAAAAATCTTCAAAAGAGGGAATCACGAAATGAAAACCAATGTAAAGAAGCTCACAATTGCCGCACTGATGCTTGCAGTTTGTATTGCCAGTATGTTCCTTAAAAACACCAGCGTCTTCATCACCGGCCCCATCGTCAACACCTGCCTCATGCTCACAGCGATCTCCTGCGGACTGGGATACGGCCTCATCTTAAGTGCCGTGACGCCTGTTCTGTCATTTTTCATCACAGGGAGTCCCGTCATTGCGGCGATTCCGCTGATGATGGTCATGATCGCAATCGGCAATGCAATTCTTGTCTTCTTTGTCTGGCTGTGTGCTGTCAGGCTTCACCGGCCGAAAAACCGCAATGTCCGCATCGTGGCTGGCGGCGTCATCGGTTCGTGTGTCAAAGCCGCTTTCATGTGGGCTTCTATAAGCCACTGGCTTCTTCCGATGTACCTTCCGGAAAAGCTGCAGAAAATGCTGCCGGTTCTGCAGGCACAGTTCTCGACAACACAGCTTATCACCGCTCTCATCGGAACCGTTCTCACCGTCATCATCTGGCAGGCCCTGAAGCGGGCCGGGACTCTCCCGGAAGAATAAAGTCTCTGAAGTCACTGACTTCAGATAAACTGCTGCAGCTCATCATGGCTGCAGCAGTTTTTATTTTCCGGTCAATTTTTCAGGAATTCCCCGGAAAACAGCATCATCAAAGTGTCTTCCAGGTCACTGCAGCCGGCCGGACTGCCTTTTTCAATGTAGATCCTTGCCGTGCCGGACAGGCCGCCGGCAATGAACTCCGACGCATATGCTCTTTTATCGTCGCTCTCAGACGGCAGGAAACAGGCGCAGTTCATGAATGACTGATACAGGCAGTCATGCAGCTGATAAAAAATTCCGTTGTCTGCAAGCAGCGACAGAAATTCTTTCTTCTCCGCTATATAACAGCTGTATTCATGGCACAGCTGCTCAAGCGTCATCTCGCCGCCGCAGCAGGTAGTCCCTGGCGTAAAGCTGTGTTTTCGCTCGAGCTCGTACGCGACAATATTCTCCTTGGATGCGAACAGAGAATAAAATGTCTGTCTTGAGATGCCTGCTTTCCGGCAGATCTGGCTGATGCTTATGGATTCATAGGATTTCTCGCGCAGCAGGCTGACAAATGCATCCGCAATCAGCTCCTGCGAGGCGAGCGCTGTTTTATTGGAACCACAGTACAAAATTATTCACCTCACAGCCTTGACAATTGTCAAGGTTCGTGTTAATTTAAGGCCAGTTTAAAACAGTTGATGGGGATTCGTCAAGAGAATCACCTGTCTGCCCGCCCCGCAAGAGGGGCCTGTTTTTTACCATAAATTCTGGCACTCATTTGCCATGAGTGCTGATAAATCAAGAAGGAGAATCACCTATGTTAGTCGTACCTGTATACAATCACATTATTCTTCCGGACAGTGACATCTATTTTCAGACAGAGCAGTTTCGGGAACTTGTCGGCCGGGAAGTTCAGCCAGGAGACCGGATTGTTCTCCTGCAGACAAAAGAGGAAAAGGATCGCGAAAAGCTGACCAGCGAAGATTTTTACCCGATCGGCGTTTCCGGTGCTGTCTATGAGATCAGCCCGCAGGGGTATGTCCGGATCCGCACCGACCGCCGCGTGAATGTCGACGAAGTTTACGTGAATGCAGACCACACCATCGATCTGACCATCTCCCGCCGGCCGGACACGGACGAAATTTCTGAGGCTGAGGCAAATGAAAAACTCGCAGCCCTGAAAGACGCCATCATCAAATCGGCGGACGAATACAAAAATGCAGGATGGGTTAAAAACACCGTCTCTTCTGTCACATCCCTGAATACGCTTGCCTGCCTTGTCTCCCCGTGGCTGATGATTTCCGGTGAAGAGCGCTATCAGCTTCTTGCCGAGGACAGTCAGAAAAAACGGGCTGCAGAGATTGAACGGATTCTTTACGGAACGCTTGAGGTTGCGAAAGTGACCGGCGAAGCAAACGCCTCCCGTCAGAAGGAATATCAGGATATGTACCGGGAATCGGCCATCCGCAAACAGATGGAATATCTGCAGAAGGAACTGGACGAGATGCACCCGGAAAATATCACGGATCTTCAGCGTCTCGAAAAGAAAATTGCGGAGAGCGGTATGAATGAAACTGCGCGCCGCGAAGCAGACAAAGTTCTTGGCCGTCTGAAGCAGGAAGGTCAGCAGAGCGCGGAATCTGGTATGCTTTATGATTACCTCGACTTCCTGACAAGCCTCTCCTGGAAAAAGGAGGACATGAAGCACATCGATCTTTCAGAGGCCAGAAAAATCCTTGATGAAGATCACTACGGCCTGAAGAAGGTCAAGGAACGCATCATTCAGCAGCTGGCCGTCATGAACCGCAAGCACAAGCAGCAGGGGACAATCCTGCTGTTCGTCGGCGCCCCGGGAACCGGCAAGACCAGCATCGGCAGAAGCATTGCTCGGGCCCTTGGAAGAAAATACGTGCGCGTCAGCCTCGGCGGTGTGCGGGATGAGGCGGATATCCGCGGACACCGCCGGACATATATCGGCGCAATGCCCGGGCGGATTATGGACGGCATCGCCAAGAGCGGTGTTTCCAATCCGGTGATGGTTCTGGATGAGGTGGATAAACTCTCCTCTTCCTATAACGGCGATCCGGCCAGTGCACTTCTGGAGGTCCTGGACCCGGAGCAGAACAACACGTTCACGGATCACTACATGAATGTCCCCTATGATCTGTCGGATGTGATGTTCATCTGCACGGCGAACACGATCGACACTATACCGGAGCCGCTGTTAAATCGTATGGAAGTGATCCGCTTCACCGGTTACACACCAAATGAAAAGCTCCAGATTGCAAAACGCCACCTGCTTCCGAAGGCGATGGAAGCGGCCGGTATTCAGCCGGACCAGATGACGGTATCTGATGAGACGCTCCAGGCTCTGATCTCTGACTACACGATGGAAGCCGGCGTGCGGGGCCTGAGAAAGCGCATCGACTCACTCTGCCGGATGGCAGCAGTCCGGCTGGAAAGCGGAGAAGAATCCGGCCTGACTGTAACAAAGGAAAGTCTTCGGGATGATCTGGATATGCGGCCGGTTCATCACGACAGAGTACTTTCAAGTACACGGCCCGGCGTTGTGACCGGACTTGCCTGGACACAGGTCGGCGGAGAAATTCTCTATATCGAGACGCTTCTCACAAAAGGAACCGGAAAAGTGATCATCACCGGACAGCTCGGTGATGTCATGAAGGAGTCAGCGCAGATTGCCATCAGCCTCGTAAAGTACTTATTCCCGGACAAGGCAGAACTGTTTGAGAAAAATGATCTGCATATCCACGTTCCGGAAGGGGCTGTTCCGAAGGACGGGCCGTCTGCCGGCATCACGCTGACAACTGCCCTCGCCTCCCTTGTCACCGGAAAAGAAGTCCGTCCGGACGTCGCCATGACCGGCGAAGTATCTCTGCGCGGAAGCGTCACGGCGATCGGCGGACTGCCGGAAAAGCTGATGGCTGCTCAGAGAGCCGGCGTCAGGACCGTCTTCATTCCCGCTGACAATGTCGATGATCTGAAGGACGTGGCACAGGAAGTCCACAGCGCACTGACGATCATTCCGGTGCGGTCAGTCACGGAAGTTCTGGAGACTCTGGAGCTCATGGATCCGACACTTCAGAAAACGGCCTGATTCCATCTGAATACATAAACTTCCCCCGATGCTTTTTCAGATACACCGGGGGAAATCTTTATCAGTAAGTGCTGTCCATATCCGCGTTCGTGGACTCGGCTACGTGCTCTTTCTTTGCCGAATGCGCGCGCTTTTCATTCAGAAGGTTCAGGAAAAGATCCTCATCGAACGGAATCTCCACGGGCTGCTTCAGCCAGGCCGAGAGATGCATCGCGTTGGAAAGCGTCAGGCCCCGTATCCCTTCTCTTCCGTCCGCCACCAGCGGCGCGCCGTGAAGAATATGATCGGCAAATGCCTGCAGAACGCCGTTGTGCTGCGGATTTTCCTTGCTGAGCTCGAATTTCACTTCATGCCCGTCCGGCTTCTTGAACCCTTCTGTCGCCTCGAAGCAGTACTTGCGCTCGTTCTCATCCAGCTCATACACATACAGCTTGTCGTGCTCGACGATGATCTGCGCCTTCTCAAGATCGACTTCAAAGCGGTTGTCGCCCGGCGCATCGCCTGTCGATGTGATGAACACGCCCGTGGCGCCGTTCGGGAATTCCATGAAGCATGTCACATCATCTTCCACTTCGATGTGATGCCACTTTCCTTCGTACATGAACGCCTGGACTTTCTTCGGCAGTCCGCAGATCCACTGGAGCAGATCCAGCTGGTGCGGGCACTGGTTGAGCAGCACGCCGCCTCCCTCGCCGTTCCAGGTCGCCCGCCAGTCGCCGGAATCGTAGTACTGCTGCGTTCTGTACCAGTCCGTGATAATCCAGTTCACCCGCTTGATGGCTCCGTACTGGCCGCTCGTCACGAGCTCGTGCATCTTGATGTACAGCGGATTTGTGCGCTGATTGAACATCATGGCAAATGTTACATCCGGATGCTTGTCGGCAACGGCGATCTCTTCGCGCACCTGTTTCGTGTACACGCCCGCCGGCTTCTCGGACATGACATCAAGGCCCTTCTCCATGGCCCGGATGGCAAATCCCGGATGATCATAATGCGGAACCGCGATCAGCACCGCCGTCACGTTCGGATCGTCCATCAGCTGTGTTTCGTTCTCATAAATGGCGACGTCAGCCGGCAGATTGGCCTTTGCCCAGTCGCGGCGGCTCTGCTTTTTGTCGGCTACAGCCACAAGCCGCATTCCCTTGATATCGCCTCTTGCGATGCGCGTGGCATGGGATGAACCCATGTTGCCGATACCGATAATACCGATTCTTACTTCTTTGTCCATGTTCAGTTTTCTCCATATCCGCATCCGGACAGAATTTCGCGCAGTGCTGCGCACGCCGCATCGAATGCTTCATCATTTGTCTTGTACTGATATACGCCGCCGATCATGCTCTTGGCGCCTTCCTGCTCAAGGCCCTTGAGACTCCCGAACACCTTCAGATGCGGTTCCACCGTGAATTCTCTTCCGCCGCGCGCCAGATAATCCTTCACGATCTCCGGAACATGGCCTTCGCCCTTCCCGGCCGGAACGACGCGCATATCAGAAAATGCATCCTTGATGTGCATGTAGAAGATATGATTTTTAAGCATCTCCCATGCCGAAAGAGTTTCCTGGCCGGACTGCACGAAGTTGGCCGGGTCGAAGACGCCGCGGATTCTCGGGATACTTGTCAGGATGTCATAGCAGCGGGTTGCGATGTCGCCGTATATACCCTTTTCATTCTCATGGCACAGTACTATGTCTTCTGATTCAGCGATGTCAGCCATCTTGTTCAGACGCTCCATCACCTCGCCGCGGTACTTCTCCGGCTTGTCGCCTTCCGGATAGTAGAACGAAAACATACGGATATACTTTGTGTCGAAAATGTGCGCAATTTCGATTGTGCGGCGCAGAAGCTCCAGGTGCTCCTCCCAGCTGTCTGTCACAATGTTGATCTTTCCGATCGGTGAGCCCATCGACCATACTTTGAGCCCTGCATCATCCAGCTTTTTCTTCACAGCTCTGGCAGTGCTGTCCGAAATCTTCGTCACGTTCACTCCGTCAACACCGCGGATTTCCAGCCCCTGCAGGCCGTTGCGCAGGCAGGCCCTGATCTGTCCGTCAATCATCGGAGAGGCCTCGTCGGCAAATGCGTTCAGATTCAGCTTTTCCATTTTCTCCTCCTGTAACTTGATATGCGTTCATTATACTATGAAAACTGGTTTGTAAAATGTTAAATATCACAAAAAATATGTCAAAATCACACAAATCCGCATTCAAGCGCCGCTTAAAGCGGCTTCCGTTGCCGCAGCTGAATGCGGCGCCTTCGCGCATAAGCCACGCATCGCTACGCACTTCGTGCTCCCGCGATGCTCAACGGAAAATGGCTGCTGTCCTGCAGTGTGTGCAGGTGCAGCAGCCGTGTGTTACAGAAAATCCCTGTTTTCAGTTGTCGTCGCCGATGCCATCGGTCGCTATTATGAACTTCACACTTCCGTCCATGTCTTTGGAAATGCCGCTGTAGTTCTTGTACGACAGCTCATCGCCTGTCACGGCTTTGAGTCTGTCTGTGAGATCGCTGACATCGTCGAGTGTACCTGTCAGGGAATCCGCAAGCTGATTGATTGCCTCTTCCGAGTATTTCTTCATGCCTTCGGCCAGCTCGCCGGCGCCGTCATTCAGTTCTCCGATTCCGTCTTTCACCTGAGCACTGCCGTCGGCAAGTGTGCCGGTGCCATCCGTCAGCTGGCTCATGCCGTCATTGAGCGCTGCGCTGTTGGCCGTGATCTGATTCAGGCCATTAAGCAGCTGGCCGGCGCCTGCATCAAGCTGTCCGGCACCGTCAGCAAGTGCATTTGCCCCGGCGGCAGCTGTGCCTACGCCGTCAGTGTACGCATAGATACCGTCTCTTAAGCTTCCTGTGCCACTCTTCGTCTGCGACAGGCCGTCAGCAAGCTGACCGGCGCCGTTCACCGCGCTGTCAACGCCCTGGTTCAGGGCATCCGAACTTGCGGAAAGCTGGGCGGTTCCTGCCGCCAGCTGGGCGATGCCCTGTGTCAGTACTTCCGATCCGGATGCAAGGGCATTTGCTCCGTTAACTAGTGTATTGTTGTTCGCAGCGAGCTGCTGAAGGCCGCCGTTTATCTGTTCTGCGGCTGCACCTGCCTTTTCCGCTCCCTCTGCAAGTGACGCAGCACCGTCCCGCAGAGTCTGGGACTGCGCGGAGAGCTGCGACGCACCGGCATTTGCCGTCTGCACACCGCTGATCGCTGTGTCAAGACCATCGCTTACCTTTTTTGCGCCGGCTGAAAGGGCTGCTGTACCGTCCGTAAGCGAGTCATAGCTGCTGCTCAGCTGCGCTGCGCCATCCGACAAAGATTTGATGCTGTCTGAAACGCCCGACTGTGCCGCCGAAAGGTCATTCTGACCAGCCGTGATCTGTGTTCCGGCATCATCGACCTGCTTCTGGATGCTGTCAAGGGACGAACTGGCCTGTTCCACCGTGTCAGCCCCATCTGAGAGTCCCGACGCAAGACTGGAAGCGCTGCTCTGAAGTGTTGAAAGCGAGCTGCTGTATCCGGATGCTGTGCCCTGGGCAGCCGTCTGTGCCGCTGTATTCACTGCCGCAAGCACCTGCTGTTTCTGCTCTTCTGTCAGACCGCTGATACTGTCAACTGTCTGCTGTGCAGCTGAAACCCCGGCACTTGCTGCCTGGGAGGCGATTGTACTTCCGCTCTGATTGAGCGTTCCGATTCCCGATGCAATCTGGCTGGCGCCTGCAGATGCCGTACTTAAAGACGACTGAAGCGTTGAAAGGCTGGTCTTTGACTGCTTCAGGAGCGAAGAAGCCTGGTTCTGTGCCTTGCTGAGGTCATTTAGCGCCGTTGATATTGATGAGAATCCAGCCTCTGCCGATTTCGCTGCCGCACTCATCGTATTGGCTGCATCTTTCATGCCGCCGGCCGCCTGCTGTACACCGGATGCAAGTGAGGAAACGCCGCTCGTGAGACTGTCCACACCATTTTTCAGCGCCGGAAGTCCTGTCGTCGGATCGGCCAGAGCCGCAGTGCCGGCTGCCAGCTGATCTGTTCCGGCTGTATAGGCGTCAACCCCGCTCTGAAGACTCTTTGCTCCATCTGTAAGCGAAGTCGTGGAATCCGTGCTGGTGTTCATGGCAGCGGAGAGCTGGCTGGCTCCCGAGGCCAGCTGTGACACACCGTCTGTGTAACTGCTGACACCATCTGCCAGTTCACTGGTCTGATCCGGAAGATTTTCCGTCGCACTTTTCAGCTTCTGGGCACCTTCATTTACCGCATCGGCACCGGATGTATAGGCGGCAACACCGCCTTTAAGTCCTGTTGTGTCCGTTGAAGAGAGTCCGTAGAACAGCTCTCTGGCACCGTTCAGCAGCTGATCGGCGCCGCTGTCAAGCTGATCGCTTCCGCTCTTAAGTGCATCTGAATTGGACGCGATCGTGTTCAGGCCGTCAGCAAGTGCGCCGGAGCCGCTCACAGCCTGCGCTGTTCCATCCGCCAGCTGCGAAGCGCCGTCCGCCGCCTGTGCGACACCATCGGTGTACTGACTGACGCCGTCTGCAGCCGACTTCGCGCCGTCTGCAAGCTCATTAATTCCGTCATCAAGCTCGCCATAGCTGTCAGCCAGCGTCTGCGTACCATTCGCAAGTGTCTGACTTCCTTCAACCAGCTGCTCGGTGGCATCCTGCAGCTCCGTAATCTTGTCGCGGACCGTATCCAGCGAATCCACATCGCTGAGATCTACATCCTCGAACAGATTGTCCATCGCGACCGTGTAAGTCGAACCAAGCGAAAAATCCGTCACATCCGCCGTAATCTTAACCGTATCCGTGATCTCGAAATCCTTCAGCTTGTCCGTCAGCGTCTTCGCCTGATCCGAGAAATCACCGGCGTCGTCCGCTGCCGTCTCAGCCTTGTCCTTGATCTGAGCCAGATCAAGCGTCTCAGCCAGCCCCGGGAGCCCATATCCGAGCACAATACTGCGGCTGCCGTCATTGATCACACGGCCGTTGTCGATCTGCACATTCGAGAATTTGTCAGAAGGCAGGATCAGTCCTGTCATCATGACAAATGGCGTGCTCATCTCCACATCTTTGCCGCCGACTTTGACCGTCTTCCTGGAATTGTTCGAATAGGCGATCTTGATAGTTACTTTGCCGCTCTTGCCGGCCAGATCAGAAGCCGAGATCTCCTTGCCGTCAAGATAATACGTGAACTTAACACCGACCGGCAGATCCTTGTCTGATTTGCCCTGGTAGAAGATGTCATCGCCCTTCGCGTTCCAGGTCATCGAATCGCCGCTGCCGCTGTACGTCTCATCGCCCTTCGTATTCTGAATGTCTTTCAAATCGGAAGAATCAGAAACCGAACCAGTCCCGACGCCGCTCAGCTGATCTGAGACGGTGATGTCTGTTGTCTTGCCGCTGGCGTCTGCATTCACGTAGACGGTTTCATCCTTTGTCACCGTGTTTTCACTGGTGTCCGAAGCCAGAACCGGAACGGCTCCGGCACCGAGCCCGACCAGAGCCGCCATACTGA
>OMUP01000014.1 GCA_900314255.1 uncultured Lachnospiraceae bacterium
TTTGGCTGTTTTGCTGACCAGCAGCCCTTGCCTCCGGCGAAAATGTCACCGGAAATGCACTTTCCCGTCAATCCGATGAGTCAGTCATAACTAACCTTGCAATTCTTCACACTGACAGCCGGGCAGACAGTCCGTCTCTTCCCCTTACTGCAGATGAATCTTCACACCTTTCTCCTGCATCTTCTTTGCGACCGCCGCCATATACTCGCCGGCACCGTTCTTGAACGGGCCATGCACACCGAGTGCAACGTCAAGGAAATCATTGTACTCCGGGCTCACATGCGTCTCCCAGTGTGTGATCTCACATTTGTCATTGGTGTCCACGAAGCCATATGCGAAGAAATCGTGCAGCACGCCGTCCTCTGTGTGGCCGCCGAAATGCGTCTTCATGACAAATCCTCTGTCGGACGCCCAGCATTCGAAGGAGAGCGGGCCCCAGTCCTTCATCGTGACGGAATAGGTGGCTGCCTCCATCGTCGCGCTCTTCTGCACGCTCATCGGATTGTTGTCAAGGTCGATGACGTTGTTTCCAAAGTATGGCGACCAGTATGTCGCATGCGGTGCGAACACCCAGTCCTCATACTTTGCGCCGTCCTGAACAGACTGCTTCACATAGGCGCTGTGATACGCCTCGGCCATCTTCTTGTGCTTCTCAATTCTCTCTTCCAGTGTCATAAGTTTATCCTCCTGCTGAAAATGCTGTGTATGCGTTATAACTATCGTTTACTTGGTCCACATCTCGGCCGCCAGTGCCTTGCCGTTTTTCTGCTCAAAGCGGATGAACTGCATCCGCTCGCCGGGAACGCGTGTGCCGTCGGCCAGATTCAGGCTTACCGTGCGGTAATGAATGGCTGCCCAATCGCCGCGGATCAGCATGCTGTCAAAGTACAGGCGCTTCGTCTTCTTTTCTGACGTCTCCTTCTTTGTATTCGCGATGTAGGTCTGCACATCCTCGTCTCTGTCGTCAAAATGAGCCGTAAAATTTTCAGTAAGAGCTTCACCGATGGAGCCGCTCCATTTGTCAGGGCCCTGATTGTACAGGTCAAAAGCGCCAAGGACAGCCGCCTGAATGGCCTTTCCATTCACGCCTTCGATGCTGGTCGGATGAACGACCGGATACTTGATGGACAGATCCACGACATCCGGCGTCACAAATGTGAGAACTTTTGTCTCGAGGTCTTTCTGTGCCGCCTGTTCCTGCTCGTTCTGAAGGTGCTGGAGCGCGCTGTAATCAGCTCCTCTCGTGCCAGCCCAGCCTTCTACAACTCTTGTGCCAAGTTCCGGTCCGTAATCCTTGAAATTGACGAATTCCATCACCGTGCCCGGCATCGTTTTGCCGCCGCTTCTCGGCGTCGTCGCGATGTCATAGCGGATGGCGCACCAGTCGTCGGCAATCACCATGTTGTGGAACGCGCCCATCTGAATGTCTGCTCTTCTGAGTGTTCCAAACATCGCCATCTGATACTCTTTCAGCGTCAGGTGAACGCTGTGTACGTTGTAAAGCGAATCCGGCGTGTACAGAATATCGCCCCATTCTTTCCATGCATCAAACCCAAGATTCCAGTTTGCGAATCCGGTGAGAAGGCGGTTCTGGATGTTCTTCTCAAGACCTTCCTTTACCGGCGTCGGGTTTTCTACAGGGAACTGTTTCAGCAGTTCGTCGGTGTTGTCATACGAATTGATAATGTCTGCCATGTTTATATGCCTCTTTCTATTTATTTTCAGGTCGAGCGGTTCTGCCTTTCTCAGCTCCTCGCCTTACGATACGCAATATAAACAGGCTATGTATAAGAAACGTCAATGAATTGTTAATGTAATGTTAAACTGAAATTTCATGCTGCCACTCCCGCGAACTGTGTCATGTACAGTTCGTAGTACCGTCCGCGGCAGGCCAGGACGCGTTGATCTTCTCAAGCAGGGTGGTGAGCGTCTTTTTTTCTTCGTCCGACAGGCAGGAAAACATCTCCTTGTGCCGTTCTTCCCGTTCCGATGCTGCCTGTTCAGCCGCTTTGCGCCCTTCTTCGCTCAGGAACAGGTCCACTGTCCGCCGGTCTGTCTCGTTAACAGTCCGCACAATCATTCCCGACCTTTCCAGCTTACTGATAATCTCACTCGCCCTTTTTCCATTTACAGGCTATACTGAATGCATATCATCTATTCGTGATTTGAATAATCATCCGCATCAGGAAGATCTTTTTCTGCGGTTCAACAGGGGAAAACCGTATGAGTGACAAAGCATTTGACAGGTTTGTTGCGATCACCTGTGCCATCGTTGTTCTGGGAGTGGCCGGGATATTTGGATACAAGTGGAGACTCAGCCAGGCAGATACCAGCGCTGCCGATCAGACAGTTGTCCTACAAAGCACCACAGCGCCTGCTGCCCAGATCCCGGAAACAGAGCCTCAGCCGGTTGTTCAGAGCGCATCGCTGTTCATGGTCGGAGACGCTTTACTGCATGCAGGAATTGAAAATGACGCTCAAAGGGAAGACGGGACTTATAAATTCACCCTGCTTGACCGTGTCGGCAGAATTGCCCGTCAGTATGATCTGCGGTATTACAATCAGGAGATCATTCTGGGCGGCGATGAGCTGGGTGCCAGAGGATACCCTTCCTTTAACGGTCTTACCGTCTGGGGCGATTACATGCTTTCGCTCGGCTTCAACATGGCGTCTCTTGCCAACAATCACGCGCTGGATCAGGGCGCGCGCGGCATACAGCATTCCATGGCATACTGGAACTCTCATCCGGAAATGATCACCGCCGGCACGTACCTATCGCAGGAAGACTACGATGCCATTCCGATTCATGAGATCAACGGTATTACATTTGCCTTTCTTTCTTACACTTATGGCATGAATGGCATCGAGCCGCCGGAAGGGCAGGAATATCTTGTCGCCTGCTATGACGGCAAGGTTGACGAACTGCTGCAGAAGGTCAGGGCGGCCAAACAGAATGCTGACGTTGTCATTGTGGCCATGCACTGGGGCGAAGAATACAAAACAGAGCCGAACGATTCGCAGAAAACGCTTGCCCATCAGCTTTCTGACGCCGGTGCGGATATCATCATCGGCAATCACCCGCACTGCATTCAGCCGATCGAATGGATCAACGACCGGACAATCTGTTTTTATGCATTGGGCAATGTCGTAGCTCTTCAGTATGACCTGAGCCAGATCGAAATGATGGCGGGGCTGACGATACAGAAGACAACCTCGCCGGACGGAAGCGTTGAGATCGGTTTGAAAGATATTCACGCAGACCTGCTCTACTTCTGCTACCCGGGAGAAGCCGGCACAGACTATGATGTCATTCCCTTTTCGCAGCTGGATGATGCTCATCTGCCGGATCACAAAGCAATTTACGAAAAATATAAGCCGATCATCACAGAAATGGCGGATGTTGTCACTGTCGGCGGATTTGAGTAACAGGCAGCACAATCAAAACCACCAGCTCAGCTGGTGGTTTGCCCTCCGCCTGAAAGGCGGCGATTACTGGCCTGGCCCTCCAAGGGCCTCGAAACAAATCTCCAGCCGCACTACATTTACTCACTCAAACGTAAACGTTTTTACTTCTTGTTCCTGTTTTCCCGCTCACCCGTGAACGGGTCATACATCTCATTCAGACTCAACTGGTCATATTCCTGATCTTCCGCCAGTTGGTTTCGAATATATTCTCTGATCTTCGCAGTGTTCTTGCCAACTGTGTCAACATAATACCCTCTGCACCAGAAATGCCGGTTCCCATATTTGTATTTCAGATTTGCATGTCTGTCAAATATCATCAGAGAGCTCTTCCCTTTCAGATACCCTACAAATTCTGATACACTGATCGACGGTGGAATGCTTACCAGCATATGGATATGATCTGGCATTGCTTCTGCTTCTATTATTTCAACCCCTTTGCGCCGACACAATTGCCCAAGTATACTTCCGATCTCCGCTCTCATTCTCCCATATATTATCTGCCTCCGAAACTTCGGCGCAAACACTATATGATACTTACAATTCCATGTTGTGTGTGATAAGGTGTTCTTATCCATGGATACCTCCTTTGCTTTTCAATGTAGTGCGGTTTGAGACCCACACTTATTGTAAGCAAAGGAGTCTTTTATCTCTAGGGCTAAAGCCGGTCTCGGAACCACGCGCATAGCACGTGGTTTTTTTGGTGGGAACCAAAAAAGCCCCGTGCCGCAGCAGCGGCACAGGGCAGATGACAAATGCTGAACAAAAATAAAAAGTCACGGTTCTTCAAGCAGCTGGTCCAGAGCGATCCGGGTATCGGTCGGTTCCTTTGCCTGCAGCGCCTTCATACCGAGACTCCTGGCAGCGCGGACATTATCCGCGGAATCGTGAACCTCTCCACCTGAATCAAAGATTCAGATGGAGCTTCTATATCCGCCTCGCGGCGGATATAAAACATTACATGCATAGTGTTACCTTACGGTGGGACAGATCCCTGTGCCTAATCAGGTTGACATGAGTACATGCTCATGAACACCACTCACTGTTCTAAACACTGTGTATGCTTTTCGTGGAACTGCTTACGCCGAAGCGGCCTGCTTCAGTGTATCCAGTGTCCATGTGGTTCTCTTCGCAAGACCGGGGACTTTAGCCACAGCCTGTGACCACTCCGTTGCCGGAATGGATTTTTTGATTGTGCGCAGAAAATATCTCGCACCGATGTTGTAGGATGCTGACAGGTCACAGTTATACTGCTTTCCGGAGACAAAAGTGCATTTACTGAAATTCTTTTTATCACGCACAATAAGGCCTGATCCATCAAAGGCATACATAGACGTCCCTTTTGGATTGATGATGAACACACGGATTCCTTCACGGAAGGCCATGCCGCTGATATAATCACGGATTTTGGCCCTGCACCAGTTATGAATCCGCGCAGACAGTCTGCCATGCCCTTTCATTTTATCCAGGTGTTCCAGCACAATGCCATAAACTCTTTCCGATACAGCTGTGTCCACAATCCATCGGGCAAGGCGGCGGCAGTAGTCTTCTTTGAGCCCCTGCAGTTTTGTATAGAGTGATGACAGACTCTGGCCCTTCCCCGATGTGTGTGACTTCTTACGGATCAGTCCGATGATGTGGTCGATACGGGCCATTTCCTCTTTGAAGGGAGAAAAATGTCTCCCATGGATGGAGCCGTATGCGTCTACAGATGAGCAGACTGCACCGTTATTCAGGCCGAGATCCGTTCCCAAAACACGCTGCTCATAAAGCGGTGTTTTCGAAAATCCGGATGTTTTGTACTGTACAGGAAATTCAAGATAGTACTTCCGATACGCATAAACCAGCTTCGGATTCATGACCTTGCCGTGTGCCGCGGCAGCCGCAAGACGCTTCAGATCTCTTGCAGGTGCGGATACCTTGATCCACTGCCAGGAGTTGTTTTTCCAGACCTTGATACTGATGGTATTGTCTTCCAGTGAATAAGACTGATCACGGTATACCGTTGGGAACACATTTGGCGTATAGGAAAATCCGGGTTCCATTTTGCGGACATGATGCCTTCGTTTCACAAGATCGTCCCGCCATGCATAATAATGATCACAGTTTGATTCGTGACTTCGTACCTGGCCGCAGGCTGCATGATTTGCTGCTCTGCGGATATATGACGGCAGACGACGGAAAAGCACATCAAACTCAGGATACGCTGGAGACGGATTGTTCTTTGTCCTGTGTACCAATCCATCCATAAATGTCGTTTCATCAAAGCTGGATAAAGGAAGTACTTCTTCGAGATGATCACAGGCCGCATGGGTCAGATAAGAAACGACATCACGGAAAACAGCAATCGTATCTTTCAGAATACGACTGGTGCCTTTGTTAATGTGATTCAGTTCTACCCGGATAATTCCGGCATTGCCGATCTGTTTCATGCCTGTAATCCTTGAATCAATGCATTTTTATGTTACAATGATAGTATAACATATATTTATCAGTTCTACAATCATTGGAGCTTATATGAATCTTAAAACAAGCCGTAACTGTCATGCACTATACAACCTTGAATACCATTTGATTTTTGTAACAAAGTACCGGAAGAAATGTATCAGCGAGCCTGTATATCAGTCTTTGAAAAGACAGATTATCCGCATTGCAGCACTTAACGGCGCTGAAATTGAGGATATAGCCCACGAGGAAGACCATGTACATATCCTGATGTCTGTTCCTCCGCAGGTATGTCTTTCAGAAATGATTAACGCGATGAAAAGTACTTCATCCCGGATTGTAAGGCGAGATCATAAGGAGTATCTGAACCGTTTTTATTGGAAACCGTATTTTTGGAGCCGCAGCTATTTGATCCTCAGTTCCGGAGGAGCGCCTATAGAGGTAATCAAAAAATACATCGACGAACAAGGCACATCGGAACATGCCGCTAAAAAAGCAGGAAGGGCGGCTATCTCCACCCGAATCGAAGATTCAGATGGAGCTTGCGCCGCCCACTATTTTTAGTCAATGATGACCGGGAACAGCACCATCGGGATCAGGGTGCCTATGATCGACCCGAATCCCCTCGCGCTCGAGAGCTTCGCACGCTGTGCGTCGTTGTCGGCCATGGCCGACAGCAGCGATCCGTACGGAATATTGAACATCGTGTAGCTGGCTTCATACAGAAGATATGTGATAAAGGCAGCCGCCACCCTGCCCCCTCCGGACGCAAGAGACGGCGCCGTGTACATGGCGACAGACGTAATAAAAAGAAGCGGCGCGGAGCGGAACATCCAGGGAAGGAACTTTCCCTTCTTACTGTGCGTTCTGGCAAACACCTTGTCCATCAGCGCACCCATCATCGGGTCATTCACGGCGTCCCAGATCTTCAGAATCAAATACATGATTGTGACCGCGCGCATCGATATGCCTGCGATCTCCGTATAATACGGCGTAAGAAACGACCCGAGTATCGCGAAGGTCATACATCCACCCAGATCCCCGCAGGCATACCCGACCAGATGCTTTACCGTCAGCCGGCTTGCGCCGCCTGCACTGCTCCGATCATCCATATTCAGTTCCCCCTCTTGTATCACGTGGCACAATCTGATGTTCCTATCATACCATATATTACGTACAAGAAAGAAGCGTCAGACACGACAAATCCGTCTAAAAGCGGTATACTGAGCCAAAAGGAGGCAAACAATCATGCAGGATATACTGGAAGTTTTAAAGAAAAGGCGTTCCGTGCGCCGCTACAAGCCCGATCCGGTGCCGGAAACGCTGCTTGAGGAAATTGTGGAGGCAGGCCTTTACGCGCCGACCGGCATGAACCGGCAGGACACGATTATTCTGAAGATCACCAGTCCCGCTGTCGTGAAGGAACTCGGTCTTATAAACGGAAAACTGATGGGCCGCGAGGGACTTGACGGCTTCTACGGCGCGCCAGCTGTTCTGTGTGTCCTCTCAAAAAAAGATACCCCGACTGCAGTCTTTGACGGCTGCAGCGTCCTGTCCAACATGATGAACGAGGCTGCCTCTCTGTGCCTCGGCAGCTGCTGGATCCACCGGGGAAAAGAACAGTTTGAGACAGAAGAAGGGAAGAAAATCCTGAAACAGGCGGGAATCGACAGCCGGGAGTATATGGGCGTCGACAGTCTGATCGTGGGATATCCGGACGGTGAGATTCCGGAAGCAGGCCCGAGAAAAGAAGGACGGGTATTCTCCATACGCTGATTTTAGAATCCTGAAGACACAAATTCCCCCGAACTGCCAAACAGTAAGGCAGTCCGGGGGAATTTTCATAATAAGTATGAGGGACTCATCACATCTGTATCACGACAAAGGACTGCGGTCCCATGGTCAGTGCCTGCGCACTTCCGTCTGCCTCTCCCGTCTGAAATACAACCTTTCCCGCAGAAGGTACCGGCACGGTGTGCGCGGCTGTTTTCGGATTAACAGCAAGAAGCAGCCTCCCTCTGCGATAGGCGAAGACCGGGCTGTCCGGCCTGGCGTAAACGACTTCAAACGGCGCGTCCGAATTCAGCTCTTCACGGCTTCCGCGGAATTTCAGGAGCTTGCTGACAAATGTCAGAAGCGAATCCGGATCGTCTTCCTCTCTCTCCACCGTCACCGCATCCGGGGCCGGGTCGACCGGAAGATACAGATCTTTTTCCTGCGCCGCTGAAAATCCAAGGTTCTTTCCGCCTGACCACTGCATCGGCGTGCGTGCGCCCGTCCGGAAATATCCTCCCTCTTTGGTCGGCACTCTGCGGTAGCGCATTCCGATCTCGTCTCCGTAATACAGGTACGGCGCTCCGGGCAGCGTGAAAAGCACGGCGTAAGCGATTTTCAGCTCATCCGGCCCCAGATTCCAGGATGGCCTCGGCGTGTCGTGATTGCAGGTCAGGAAGCAGAACAGTCCGTCGTCCTTTGTCGCCTCATACTGAGGAAGATAGTCCTCTGTGAAACGGGTGATGTCCGAATCCGTGTCCTTTCGGAAATACGAGTGATCACCGGTGGAACCGGGCTGCAGCGCATCTTCCAGCGCACCTGTAAACGCCGCCCCCTCCGGCACTAACGCGCGCTCACCGCCGCCAACTCTTTGTATCGCGTCATTCCAGTAATCGCGCATCAGCGCGCAGTATCCGTTGCCCATTTTGTTCAGATAAAAATCCATGTGGAAGCCGCACTTCAGCGCCAGACGCGGGTCACTCCACTCCGACACCATGGCCGCCTCCGGGTAGTCCCGGCTCAGTTTCCCGTTTATCTGCTCCCAGATGGCCCTTGTCCCGCTCTTCGTCTCATTGTCCTTTTTCACGAGAGATGACGCCATGTCGACCCGGAAGCCATCACACCCCATCTCAAGCCAGAAGCGCATGATGTCTTCCAGTGCTTCCACCGTGGCTTTCGGGCCGGGTGCATCCATTGGCTGCTGCCACGGGCGATCCGGATGCAGGAAGCCGTAGTTGAGCGCCGGCTGGCATTTGTAGAAATTCAGCAGATACGCGGCGCTGCGTTCGCT
Source organism: uncultured Lachnospiraceae bacterium (assembly GCA_900314255.1). GTDB lineage: Bacteria > Bacillota > Clostridia > Lachnospirales > Lachnospiraceae > UBA4285. The sequence continues at coordinate 8,972 of OMUP01000014.1, forward strand.
CTCGCCGGCTACATACGGGATACCGTCCCCGTTCTCAAAGCAGAAATCCGTCCAGATGTACCGGTCTGTGTATGCATTTTTCACAGCCCGCTGGCTCTGCCTGAACCACGCATGCTCCTCGGATGTATGACCGGCCACCAGGTCGAGCAGCACATGGATTCCTTTCCTGTGCGCCTCTTCAAAGAGATGACGTGCATCCTCGTTGGTCCCGTAGCGCGGCGCAATCTTTTTGAAGTCCCTGACATCATACCCGGCATCCTTGAACGGCGAATCGTACCATGGGTTGATCCAGAGCGCATTGCATCCGAGAGACCGGATGTAGTCCAGCTTCTCAATGATTCCTTCTATGTCTCCGATTCCGTCCCCGTCCGTGTCGCAAAAGGACTGCGGATAAATCTCGTAGAATACGGCTTTTTTCAGCCACTGCGGCATTTTCTTCATGTAAGCTCCTCCGATGTTCATGTACACACGGTTTCCCTGCAATCCATCTTACTGCCCATGCATGATTCCGGCAAGATGCAGTCTTCTTCCATGTCAGTCACGCACAGCGCTGACATACAGTCCTCCCTCTCTCACCGTTTCTCAAACTTCATATCCGTCAGCGCGCTTCCTTTGACGGCCTGACTCTGGAAGGTTCCTTCCGTCTGGCGTACAACGGTTCGATTTTTACGAAAGAAGGCCTCGGATATCTTCTCACCTTTGATCATCTGATCGACACATCCAAAGGCAACGGACTTACCTTCCGCCCGCTGTCACCGGCGCTGGAAACGAAACTGTACATAGCGTGGAAGCGCTATCAGGCGTTCACACCGATCGCAGAGCGGTTTCTGAAACAGCTGAGGCTGACATTTGTCCCTATTCATCCTGAAACGTAAGAGAAATCTGCTGATCCTGATAGAGCACGTTCGTCATGATTTCCGGACTATTCCCGGTAAAAGCTTCTGCTGCCGTCTCATCTTCTTTAAGCTGCCACATAAACCATGCCATCACGTACCCGTCCGGTGAATACAGAACCTGATTATGGGCGGTATCTTTTCTTCTCATAGCAGCTTTGTCTGAAGGAATCGCATCATAGATTTGATTAAGCTGCTCACCGGTCACCACCCAGTCATCTCCGCCGCCGGCTCCTGAGATAAGTAAAATCGGTACATTGATTTTTGACGCATCATAGTTCCACATCAGGTTATCGGCAAGTGTCTGATTTGTCGGGGAAAGCGAAACGGCCGTTTTATAAATGCTTTTATGGCTCGTGTCGGTTATCGCATTGATCACTCCCACTCCACCCTGCGAATGCCCGACAATACCGACGTTATCGAAATCAATCCTGTTGTAGAAAAGGCTGGCTTTATCCTCGACTTTCGGATTCTCATTGAAACGCTCCAGATAACGGATACACATTTCGGCGCCGAAGCCGTTCCACGAGTATTTTTCTTCGGTTCCGATGACTACAAATCCCCAGGATGCATAATGCCTGGCAACCGTCTCATACTTTGACAGCGGTGTGCCGCTTCCGTTACACATCACAATCACCGGCCATTTCCTGTCTGTGCTTTCAAGTTCAGATGGATAGAAGACAATATATTTGCCAAATTCCTGAAGCGTCCCGTCCTCATGCTTTACCACCTGGAAGGCGCCGTTTTTCATATACTCCGCTTCAATTGCGCCGCCCGTTCCGGTTGTCCGCTGATAATCTGCCGGAGCTGCTGGCTTATGGCTCAGAATCAGTATCAGCAGTATCATGGCAAGAATCAGAACAAGTACAACTGTCAGGGCTATTCGGATTCCTTTTTTCATCTCTGTTTCTCCAACTTGCTTACGATTGTCCCGGGTGATACATTTGTATCACATCAATCGTCCGGCAGGCAATACTGTCTGGAAAAATAAGACACAAAGGGGAATATTGTCTCATGCCCGCATCCGATATCCATTACGTAAAAAAGCAGATTACATCCACGCTGGTCTCCCTGATGGAAGAAAAGGACTTCCGGAAAATCACGGTTTCTGCGCTGACCAAAGAAGCCGGCGTCGGCCGTGCTTCCTTCTATCGGCATTTCACGGATACATCGGATGTCATCCGGCAGTATCTGGACCACCTGACATGTACGTGGCGGGATGTATACGACAATACACCGGAGAGTGAACAGATGCGGCTGATGCTGACGCATTTCTATGCACATAAAAAATTCTATCTGGCTCTCTACCGTGCCGGTCTTTCCGATATGCTGAGAGTCGAAATTCAGGACGCTTTTAAACTTTCTGCTGAATTGACAACTGTACGGCATACCTGATCGGATGGTTTACCGGCGCCGCTTTCGGATGGATCGACGAGTGGATCCGCCGCGGGATGCAGGAAACACCGGAACAAATGATTCGTTTTCTGGAGACATTTCTCATCCGGAAAGCTTCTCAAAACACAGGATTCAAACCAGAATCTTAGTGTCCGGCAGCGGGCGGCCATTTCAGGCATCTGCTTTCTTTCTGAACAGTATGCGGAAAATCCATCTGCCGGCAGGACCGGCAAAGAAGATCTGCCATCCGAGCGCCATGGGGAAATTCAACGCCGCCGTCTGAAGCCAGACGCTCACAAGCCCCGCCTCATGATATTCCTTGAACAGCAGTGTTGCGATGAAGCTCATTGCCGGGCACATCAGGCAGACCGTGAGGGAGCAGCGGATGAGAAGCACAAGAAAAAACGGCATCTCCTTTGTGACCGCACGGCCGGTCAGCGCCATAACCGGACGCTCCATGACGAACATCTCCAGAATGATGGCTGAGGGCCACATGATCCTTAGCTCACCAAAGGCCATCCGGAATACAGCATCGCGCATCCCACCGATGTTCAGGGCGATGTTGTAGCAGATCATAGCGTAAACCATGAGAAAGGCCATGATAACCGTAAAAATGAAGTTCTCAAACTTGTTCTGCGGCATAATAATACACTCCTTCCGTGCCGGACGTGTTGTTCGTGTCACCCGAAGGAGTGTGCGTTTCCAATTCTACCGTTATTTAGTTGAACTTTGCCAGAATATCATATTCTGCCTGTTCATGTAAGCATTATTGTAGATTTTCCCAGTCAATTCTCTCCTCTTTGTAGAAAAACTGCCTGTCCCTTTCCCCCACTTCCCGCAGGACCCGGCACGGATTTCCCGCCGCGACGACATTATCCGGTATATCCTTTGTCACCACGCTGCCGGCGCCGATCACGGCATTCGCGCCGATATGCACGCCCGGCACGATGACAACGCTGCCGCCGATCCAGGCATTCTCGCCGATACAGACATCTTTGTTGTACTGCAGCCCCTTCCTGCGCAGTTCCGGGTTGACGGGATGATTTGCCGTCGCGATCATCACGTTCGGCCCGAACATGACCCGGCTGCCGATGAAAATATTGCCGTCATCGACCATCGTCATGTTGGAATTAATATAAACATACTCTCCCAGATGCACATGATGACCGCCCCAGTTCGCGTGAAAGGGCAGCTCAATATACGTTCCCTCGCCGCATTCGGCAAAGAGCTCTTTCATGAACTGTTCCTTTTTCTTATAGTCAGACGGCTTCAGCTGATTAAATTCCCAAAGTCTATCCTGCAGGGGAACCTGTTCCTTCATGATTTCCGGATCTCCCGGATCGTAAACCAGCCCCTGAATCATCCTCTCATACTGTGTCATAATTTCCCTCTCACGCCATTCTGCAATCCGGCTCTAACGTTGAACTCCTAGAAAAGTATCTCAGGCATTTTCCAGCAGCCGGTCCAGCGCGATCCGGGTGTCAGACGCGTCTTTAGCCTGCAGCGCCTTCATGCCAAGAGAGGCGGCGGCGCGCACATTGTCCGCGGAGTCATCAATGAATACACATTCCTCCGGCAGAAGGCTGTACCGGTCAAGCAGCATATGATAGATTGCCGGGTCCGGCTTGATCTTCTTTACTTCGTAAGAGAAAATTCCGCCTTCCAGAAGCAGCAGGAAAGAATCCAGCATTTCGCCGGTGCGCCGGCGCATAGGCAGCGAATAGTTGCTCAGATAGTAAAGATGGTAATCCTCTTTCAGCCGGAGAAGCCACGGCCGCGTTCCGGAATACGCGCTGCAAAAGCCGCCCATCTCATCGTACATGCGGCGGATCTGTCCGGAAAGGTCCGGACAGTGCCGGATAAAGCCGTCCAGAATCTCCTCTTCGCTCATAATGCCGCGGTCAAGCTCTATCCAAAATCCGGAGTGAAACATCGCGTCAAAAATCCGGTCCGCCGTGTTCCGCTCGAAAGCCCCGTAAATATACCCTCTCGGGTCATATTTCATCAGGACGTTCCCGATGTCAAAAACAATGTTCTTAATCATACCGTCACCATTTGTCACAGAAGAGAAAGTCCCATACAGATGATCCAGACATACATCAGAGTCTTCGGCATCATCAGCGCGCCGATGGCAGGTTTTCTGCCGACAAGAAGCGTGACCGGAAAATAAAACGCGAAACTCAGCGCAATGGCGATGCACATCCGCCACATACCATACCCGCCGGTGTTCCCGGAGAGAGCAAACAGAACGATCACAAGAAGGCCCGTGATGGCAAAGGGAATATTGCGGTACAAAGACCAGCGCTGGTTTCCTTCCGGTGCAAACCAGTTGTTCTGCGGAAAGAAGCAGACAACGATGCGCAGCAGTGCCGTCGCCCAGATGAGAACCGGGATGGCGGCCGGAGCGTTTATCTCAGGAAACAGTTCCTTCCAGATATACAGCAGCAGAATATAAAATACCGTCATCGTGACCGATGTTACAGCCTTGCCGAGTCCCAGCCGGAAGTCTGTTTTTTCGTTTCTTCCGTGCAGATGCATCTGCACCCTCGGGATCAGGTGGAAAGCGTCACCGCCTCCGAGGACCCACGCCAGTACTCCGTACAGAATAAAAAGCGGCCTGCCGGCCGCACGGGTAAAAAAGATAAAGCCGGCGGCCAGGTCAAACAACAGATATACGATGTCAAAGACACTCTCGCCGATTCTCACGCCTGCTGGCATCGCTTTAGTTTCTTTCTGCATCTCTTCTCCTTGAAGTTTCATGTACTTTTCAGCACCAGCCCGGAACTCATCAGATGCCCCGGACTTTGAGCCTAAATCAGGCACCGTTTTCCGCTTCCGGAAAACGATGCCTGATTTTTAATATGTCTTCTGTTCTTCGTCCGGATCGATCACCAGACTGCAGTCTCAGCCGACAATGATGTTGACGATCTTGTTCGGGACCACAATCACCTTGCGGATTGTCTTTCCTTCTACCTGCTTTGCCACATTGCCAAGCTCGAGAGCCTTCGCCTGAAGAGTCTCCTTGTCGGAATCCTTTGCGGTTTCGAACTTTCCGCGCATCTTGCCGTTTACCTGTACGGCAATAGTCACGCTGGCCGCCACAGTCTTGGCCGGATCATACGTCGGCCACTTTTCATAGGCAATCTCGGTCTTTCCGGTCAGAATCGTCCACATCTCTTCCGTGATATGCGGTGCAACCGGGTTCAGAACCTTGACAAATCCCTCCATCATATCGCGGCTTACCTTGCCGTTCTTGTTGACGTCATTGACGAAGATCATCATCTGGGAGATCGCCGTGTTGAAGTTCAGTGTCTCGTAATCCTCGGTGACCTTTTTGATCATGCAGTTGTAGCTGTAGTCCAGTTCCGGCGTCGGTGCGTCAACTACCATATCGCTCGTGGCCAGACGGTACACGCGGTCGAGCCATTTGCGGGAACCATCCATACCCTTCGTCGACCACGGCTTGCTGGCATTCAGCGGTCCCATGAACATTTCGTACAGACGCAGCGCATCCGCGCCGTGGCTCTTCACCAGATCATCCGGGTTCACGACGTTGCCGAGCGATTTGCTCATCTTCACGCCGTTTTCACCCAGGATCATGCCCTGATGATACAGCTTCTGGAACGGCTCGTCATTAAATACGACACCGCAGTCGCGCAGAACCTTGTACCAGAAACGGGAGTAGAGCAGATGCAGCACTGCGTGCTCTGCACCGCCGATATACAGGTCAACCGGCATCCAGTGGTGGATCAGTTCCGGATCGGCCAGCGCCTTGTCGTTGTGCGGATCCAGATACCGCAGATAATACCAGCAGGAACCGGCCCACTGCGGCATGGTGTTGGTCTCGCGGATTCCGTGCTGACCGTCGATCGTCACGTTCAGCCAGTCCGTCGCCTTGGCGAGCGGTGACTGTCCGTCATCGGCCGGCTCATAGTCCGTGACAGCCGGCAGCTCGAGCGGCAGATCGCTCTCGTCCACCGTGCGCATCGTTCCGTCGTCCATGTGAACGATCGGAATCGGCTCGCCCCAGTATCTCTGACGGGAGAAAATCCAGTCTCTGAGCTTGTACTGAATCTTCTTCTCGCCGCAGTGATGCTCCGTCAGCCAGTCGATCACCTTGTCGATGGCCTCCTGCTTGCCGAGGCCGTTCAGCCACTCTGAGTTCACATGCACGCCGTCGCCGGTGTAGGCTTCCTTGGAAATATCACCGCCCTCCAGAACCTGAATAATCGGAAGGTCAAACTTCTTTGCGAATTCGTAGTCTCTGGTATCGTGCGCCGGAACGGCCATGATGGCGCCGGTTCCGTAGCTTGCCAGAACATAGTCCGAAACCCAGATCGGGATCTTCTTTCCGTTGATCGGGTTGACAGCATACGCGCCGGTGAACACGCCTGTCTTGTCCTTGTTCAGATCTGTGCGCTCCAGGTCGGACTTCTTCGCCGCTTCCCTCTGATATGCCTCAACCGCAGCCTTCTGTTCCGGCGTCGTAATCTCATTGACAAATGGGTGCTCCGGCGACATGACGCAGTAAGTGGCGCCGAACAGCGTGTCGCAGCGGGTCGTGAACACGGTGAAATCCTTGTCCGTCCCGTCGATGTGGAACACAACGTCCGCGCCGATCGACTTGCCGATCCAGTTGCGCTGCATTTCCTTTGTGGATTCCGGCCAGTCAACCTCATCCAGTTCGTCAAGCAGCTGCTCTGCATAAGCGGTAATCTTTAACACCCACTGGCGCATGTTGCGGCGGACAACCACGTGACCGTGCTCGCTCTTGCCGTTGATGACTTCCTCATTGGCCAGGACGGCTTTTTCCTCCGGGCACCAGTTGACCGGCATCTCGGCCACATATGCAAGGCCTTTGTTGTAGAGCTGCAGGAAGATCCACTGGGTCCACTTGTAGTAATCCGGATCGCAGGTACGCACTTCGCGGTCCCAGTCATAGGAAAATCCCAGACCTTTGAGCTGCGTGCGGAAGTGATCGATGTTGGCATACGTGAACTCGCCCGGGTGATGGCCTGTCTTGAGCGCATACTGCTCGGCCGGAAGGCCGAAGGCATCAAAGCCCATCGGGTGCAGGACATTGTAGCCCTGCATGCGCTTCATTCTGGCCATGATATCCGTCGCCGTGTAGCTCTCCGGATGTCCTACATGAAGGCCCTGTCCGGACGGATACGGAAACATATCCAGCACATAATACTTCGGCTTTGAGAAGTCATAGGCGTCTGTCGCAAACGTCTTGTTCTCCTCCCAGTACTTCTGCCACTTCGCTTCAATCTTCTGATGATCGTACATACCTCTTATCCTCCCGGACGCCTGACTTTCAAAGCGTCCCTTCAACCGGATACCTTTTGTAAACAGTACATTTTATTTTAGCAGAGACGGCCACCTGATGCAATCATACTTGAGCATAGGATTGCCCGCCGATTCGCGGTATAATTCCATTAACGATAACTGTATGGTTCATTCCCGCATTGAGATTTAACCAACACCTTTTTTAAGGAGGATATTCCACGATGAGATCTTTTGACTATACCGTTCAGAATGCCCTCGGCATTCACGCAAGACCCGCGGCCATTCTCGCACAGGCCTGCACAAACTTTAAGTCTGCTGTGACCATCGAGAACAGCAGCGGGACAGCTGCCGGTAACAATGTCCTGCAGATTCTTGCTCTGCATGCCGCGAAGGGATCCATTTTACATTTCACGATCGAAGGAGAGGATGAAGAGGCCTGCGAGGCCGCTGTCCGGGAAGCTTTAAAAGAAGCTGTCCCGAAGGACAAGCCTGTCCGCATGCTGAAAGTCGCCTTTTACGGCACAAAAGACTACGACCGGATTTTCTTTAATGAACTCTCCAAAGACAAGGGCGAAGGAACCTACAATGTCGGCATCACGTATTTCAACTCCCGCCTGACGGAAGAATCCGTGCATCTGGCTGACGGTTTTGACGCCGTGTGCATTTTCGTCAACGATGAGGCGCCCCGCCCGGTTGTCCAGAAGCTCGCCGCAGAGGGCGTCCGGCTGATCCTGCTGCGCTGCGCCGGTTTCAACAATGTCGACCTGGACGCCTGCCGTGAATTCGGCATTGTGGTCCTTCGTGTCCCGGCCTATTCTCCGTACGCAGTCGCAGAGCACGCCATGGCGATCCTTCAGACAGCGAACCGCCGGATCATGAAGGCTTACAACCGCGTCCGCGATAACGATTTTGCTCTGAACGGTCTGCTTGGCGTGGACCTGCACAATAAAGTCGCCGGCATCATGGGCACCGGCCGGATCGGACAGATCATGGCCACAATCTGCAAAGGCTACGGCATGACAGTTATCGGCTGGGACGCGTATCCGAATCAGAAACTGGTGGACGAAGGCCTCCTGACCTACGTGACCAAGGAAGAACTCTACGAGAAAGCGGATCTGATTTCCCTGCATGCTCCCCTTGTCATGGGTGAAAACGGTACATACCACCTGATCAACGACGCGGCCATCGCACGCATGAAGAGCGGCGTGATGCTGGTCAACACCGGGCGGGGCGGCCTGATCGATACCGACGCCCTGATCCGCGGACTGCGCGCCGGCAAATTCCACGCGGTGGCGCTGGACGTCTATGAAGGCGAGGACGCCAACGTCTATACCGACCATTCCGAAGATATGATGCAGCACTCGATCGCAGCGCGGCTCCTTTCCTTCCCGAACCTTGTCCTCACAAGCCATCAGGCCTTCTTCACCCGCGAGGCTCTGCAGGCGATCGCTGCAACCACCATGGAAAATGCCCGCAACTTCAACGAAGGCCTGCCGTACGGCGCGGCAGAGGTAAAATGAGCCGGCTGTACCTGTCAGGCAGTTCATGCATTTCAGGTATGAACAATCTGTAAAACTGATATTTTACTTATCATCTTTCCTGCGGTATTCTTGCTGACGTAAGAAACTCAGAACAAGGAGCTGCAGGAAAGTATGAGAAAGAAAGTCTATCTGAGTGAATATATAGCGAAGTCAGCCAGAGCCCGGCTTGAAAAGCAGTTTGATATCGTCGACAATTTTGACCACCCGGAAGATCTGGATGCGATCATCGTCCGCCGCACACACGTGACACGCGACATCATCCGCCGCGCAAAGAAGCTGAAAGTAATTTCGATGCACGGAGTCGGACTCGACACGATTGATGTCAAGGCAGCGCAGGATTACGGCGTACCCGTCGTGAACTGCCCGGGTGAGAACGCTGAGTCGGTTGCGGAGCTGGCCGTCGCATTCATGATGACCGCCGGCCGGAAAATCAAGTATGTGGAAAAAGGCCTGGAAGAAGGACGTTTTCAGCATTTCGGAGGCAGCGACACCATCGGTGAGGAAGTCATGGGCAAGAAGCTCGGCCTCATCGGCTGCGGCCACATTGCGAACCGCGTCGCCTCCATCATGAAGACCGCTTTCAATCAAAAAGTGTACTGTTACAACCCGCACAGAAGCCGCGAAGAACTCGCATCGATGGGGTACGAAAAATGTGACACGCTGGAGCAGATGTTCCAGATCTGTGATTACGTCAGCGTGCATGTTCCCCTGACCAGTGATACAAAAGGCATGATCGGCGAAAAAGTTTTTGAACATGCCAATCCGAACCTGATTCTGGTGAACACGGCAAGAGGCGGAATCGTGGATGAGACCGCATTGTACGAGGCGCTCCGGTCCAGAAAGATCTACGGCGCCTGCTCAGACGTTTTTGAAGATGAGGTGCCGTCGCCGGACAATCCGCTTCTGTCTCTGCCGAACTTTATCGGCACACTGCATGTCGGCGGAAGCACACAGGAAGCACTGGAGCGGGTGAGCAACAAAGCTGTCGACCACGTCATCGAAGCGCTGGCCTCGTAAACAAAGAGAATCATGGACACACGAACACTGGAGTATTTCCTGAAAATCGCCGAATATCAGAGTATCACGAAAGCCGCAGCTGATCTGCACATTGCCCAGCCGTATCTGACGCGGCAGCTGCAGTCTCTGGAAGCGGAAGTCGGCGTTCCTCTCTTCATCCGCGAAAAGAAACGGCTTCACATCACGGAAGAGGGGCGCCTCTTTCAGGAAGAGACAAGACAGATCCTCGATCTGCTTGACAAGACGATCGGCCAGATGCGCTCCATCCACAGCGGCATCGGCGGAAAGCTCTTCATCGGTGCCATTGAAACCGCCGGCACGCAGTTTCTCCCGGACTGGATCGAAGGGTTCCGGAAGCTGTATCCTGCTGTCACATATAGTCTGTGGGCAGCAAACTCAGAGGATGTCATTGCCCGTCTGGCCAAAGGCCTCCTGGATATTGCGCTGATCCGCGAGCCGTATGACGAAGACCAGTTTGAGGGAATCCGTATCACGGAAGAAAACTGGATTGCCATTGTGCCAGCAGCTTCAGGATTGTGTCCTGCATCTGCTTTGGTGTATACGACTTTGGGAAATATTTCCGCAGATCGCTCGTATTAAATATTACCCGGTCCATCGGGCCAGAACGATCCGATGTGCGGGAGCTTTCTTTGTATTTCCTGTCTTACTGTTTCACAACTTCCATCCCGTCCGGCAAAGTGTACTGCAGATCGCAGCTTCCTTCCGGCGTTTTCGTCCATTTCACATGGACGGTTCCTCGCGGCGTGATCACGCTGCCTGAGGCAGATGTGAGTTTTCCCATCTGCGGGGCAAGGCGTACTTTCGCAAAGCCCGGTGCACCAGGGCGGACTCCGAGAATCACCGCAGGCAGCTCGAAACACATCAACGACGCCCAGCCGTGACAGTCGGAGCGCCTGTCGGTGTCATTTTCCACACAGGTCGTCATCTTGTCGCGCAGCATCTGCCGCCAGAACTCCCAGAGTTCATCGGTCTTTTCGTACCAGCCGCACCTTTCCAGCGCGCGGAACAGGTAGAACATGAAAGCCACCGACGCCTGCGGCAGTTCCGGATCCCCCACCGTCGTCTGCAGCATGGATTTACCCTCAGCCGGACTGACAACGCCGGTCAGGATGGCAAAGACTTGACTGTGCACCGAGTATTCGTCAACCCCCGGGCCGTCCTGAACGAGCTTCTGCCCATGATATGTGCCGATACAATTCTTCCGGATAGCTGCTTTCAGCGCCTCCGCCCGGTTCCGGTATTCGTACCCCAGCCCCGTGCGCTGAACAAAATCGGCGAGGTCTGCAGCTTTCTGAAGGTCATAGAGATACAGCAGACTCTCCATGGTGATCGCGCCGTCCCCCTTCGCGTACGCACCCGGCACACCGGAATCCCACTTACGGGCCCAGTCGATGAAAGACCAGTACGGATGGCGCATGATGGGACCGCCGATTTTACCGACCATGCCGGAAGAAAGAAGATGACTGTCAAAGAACGCCAGCACCCGGTCAATCGCCGGCAGATGCTGCTTCACCAGCTGCTGATCTCCGAAGTACATCATATGGTCGTATACCATCAGCACATAGTAAATCGAAAAACCGGGGATCACGTTGCTCTTGACGACCGGCGCGTCCGCATTGATCAGGCCGTCCGGACGCTGGGAAAGACGAAAAGCTTCCATCGCCTGCCTTGCCAGCCTGTCATCAGCCGAAACCGCATAAGTATACAGGATCTCACTGCGCGAGTCCATCGCGTACTGCAGCTGTTCATAGAACGGGCAGTCCACATAAGTCTCGTGCATGCAGCGCTCAAGCGTGCGCACGCTGATATCCCAGATTCCCGAAAAGGCCGGATCAGAAGCTTTTGCTTCTGTCTTTACTTCCAGCGGATAGCCTGTCGTGCGGTATGTGAAACGGGAAATTGTAAGAGGTTCTTCGCCTGTCGTCACGCGCAGCTGAACATAGCGGAACGTCCGGAACCAGTACGGTTCATAACACTCCGGGGCTTCCGGTGTACCGTACCCGGCCGCCGTGTATGTCGAGCGATGGCCGAACAGTTTTCCGCCGGCAAAGTCTGTCCGGTCGCCTTTTGTGGGCTTTGGCACGGCTCCCATGAGTCCTGCTTTCGGATCTGGTTTTCCCGGGTACGCATAGCACTCTGAACACAGTGTCACGATCTGTGCTCCCTTACCGCCCTCGAAGGCATACTCCAGATAGCCGCACTCCTCTGCCCCGGCAGATATTTCTACGATCTGCTCAGTCCCGGCGGGAATTATGACACTTCCTTCACCCCGCAGCATTCTGTCCCAGGCCTGCTGCGTCCGTGGCTCCTGCAGAAGCGGGATCGTTCCCACCTCTTTTTCGGCCGCTGCCCTGGCAGCGGTTTCCGGCATGCCGGCACCCAGCGCTTTTGCGTAAAGCGCCTGATCCAGTTCTTTCTTGATTCGGGACGGATCCCTGAGACAGACCACATCTTCAAAGTGCTTTTCTTCATGCCGCATCGGTGGGATCGTCCGGGCTGTGAGTCTTCCCGGGGCGTCTGCCAGAGGAATATCAAAGAAGATCCGCGGCTTCGCGCTGCTCCAGTCCGAGTCATCAAAGGATGGCAGCTTCCAGCCCGCGAACAAATCCGTCGCGCTGACTCTCTCCTGCGCGTGAATCGGCGCGGGACGTTCGTCTTCGCCGACGATGTTGATTTCACGGTTGATCCGGCACTTCCACCCGGATTTTCCGGAAAGGGAAGCACCGCCCGTCAGATCCTCGACAAAAAGATTCGGTATTTCCGTGCGCAGCAGGGAATCATTACTCTTCGCATTTGCGCTGGAGAAGCTCGGCGCGGGATAACGAAGCACTTCCACGGCCACAGCGTTTCTGCCGGCGTGCAGGAAAGGCGCCAGCTCCGCTTCATCCACAAACCACTCTTTCAGACTCAGCGCCTTCTGCGGGCCCTCCTGCACGAAGGTTCCGTTCACATAGAGCTTGTAGCGGGAATCCGCCGAGATGCGGATACGCTTGTTTTCCGGCTTTTCTGTCAGTTCGATTTCCTTGCGGAAATATACGATCCGGGCGTCCGCATCGTCCTGCGGCGTCCACTCCGGAATCCAGATCCAGTTGGTCATCAGCATGGACACATCCATGAGTCATTTCTCCTTTTCGTTCAGACCGTCCATTTGTCACGCCAGCGGATACGCACATGGCAGCCGTCAAATTCAACCGGCAGCCAGACGTAATCTGCAATCGATGTATCGGCCGTCTCCAGCATCGGCGCAGTGGCCAGTTCTTTCTTCTCTTCTTCTGTCGCCTGATAATGCCTGGCATCGTATCTTGAAGCGATGACGCGGCGCAGCAGATCTGCCCGCTTCCTGTCAACCGGATATCCCGGCACCCAGCGGTCGGACAGGGCGATGTACTGATCACGATCCGGCAGTTTAAACACCTGTGTGAACTGACTGTTGAAAGAGGACATATCCGTATCGTCCACATACGGATCGCCCTTCGGGATAAATGCGTCCTTCCAGGAGAAGGACAGGGCGCTGTCGCTCTGGTTTGGAATATAACCTGTCATGCCGCTAGAGAGCATGTACTTGCCGCCTTCATGCTCAAATACGGTGATTCCTTCCCTGGTAAATGGCGGGAACAGACCGACATACTGCTCGGCAGCCTTTTTTTCAACCGAAAGCATATCTTCCGCCATCTCAAACGTATAAACGCCCTTGTGGTCGGCGTCCATGAAGAGATAACTCTTTCCGCTTTTATCGTCTTGTGCGATGTCAAAGTCGCCGGCCTTAAAGCCACCCGGCCGGTAATCCTCCCGTACGATCTTGTACGGTCCGAGGAACGAATCCGCCTGCATGATGAGGAAGCTCGCATCCTCACCGGAGAGCTTGATCCAGGCCACATATTTGCCGGTGGCGGCGCACCTGCGGATGTGCGGCCGGTCCACGCGCCGGTCAGGGAAAAGGCTGGAATTCGGATTGTCCAGCACCGGCGGGATCAGAAGCCCCAGGTCCTCCCAGTTGTAAAGATCCTTCGAGCGGTAGAGACGGATGCCCCAGGTCCAAATCGAGGATTTGCCGTCGGTGTGCTCCTTGTTCTCGCCATACCAGTAATACACGCCGTTCTCACAGTGAAGCGCGCCGCCGTGTGCCTGGATGCGTTCGCCCTTCGTGTCAAGCCATGGTTTCCCGGGATAGATCGCATCCTGCGAGGCAATGCCTGGCTTCGCCGCCTTCTGTTCGCGGTGCTTCTTGTCTGCTTCGGCGATCTGCTGATACTGCGCCATTCTGGCTTTTTCCGTCGGTGTAAATCCGGCGGTTTTTCCGTATTTAATCAGCGCCTCGTCCAGTTTCTTTATCGCCTCGGCCGGAATTCTGCCGCCCGCCCAGGCAAGCAGCTTGCGCAGCGCGAGCTCAGACGCGGCTGGATTTTTACTCATCATTTCCCGCATACCGGGGATAAAACGGTCAAAGATGTTGCAGGCGCCCTCATCCTCGCCGAGCTGGCGCAGGGTCATATCAAGACTGTATTTCATGTTCCCTCACTCCTTTTCCGGCAGAGTGCTCAGCACGAGCCGCAGCACACGCCCTGCAGATACACGCACAGCGGCCGGATCCAGTGTCCCTGCGGCAAATGCCTTTTTCAGTTGTTCGTGGTCGTACGGATTGCCCGGCATAATCAGATCATTGCCCGCCGGCGCGCATTTTTCAGGCTCGGCGGCCTTGTCGTTTGTGCTGCCCCAGTCGGTCATCACGAGTCCCTTGAATCCCCATTCGCATCGGAGAATGTCTGTTAAAAGGTCGCGGCGGTTGGCCGTGTAGACTCCATTTAAAAGATTGTAACTGGACATAATGGTCATCGGCTGTGCCTTTCGAACGGCGATCTCAAAACCTTTGAGGTAAATCTCGCGCAGCGCGCGCTCGGATACGTTCTCACTGATGCCGTTGCGGTTGTCCTCCGAATTGTTGCAGCAGAAATGCTTCACGCTTACGCCCAGGCCAGGACGCGACTGCACGCCCTGTGTGATGGCAGCTGCCATCTCGCCGGAAAGAACGGGATCTTCACTGTAATACTCGAACGTGCGGCCGCCCAGCGGATTGCGGTGAATATTCATAGCAGGTGCCAGCCACACGGCAATGCCGAAAAGCTTCATTTCCTCTCCGACGGCTGCGCCGATCTTCCGCACAAGCCCGGTGTTCCAGGTCTGCGCCAGCAGCATCTCCACCGGCCAGGCCGTGGCATACCGGTAAACGACCGGAAGATCCTTCATCGCGGCAAGCTGTTTTTCCGCCATTTTGCCAAGTGTTCCCCAACGGTAGCGCTCCGGCACCTCGCAGGGGGTGAAGCATCCGTCCGGCAGCACATAGCAGGATCTGACGATGTTCACGCCTGCCGGTCCGTCTGAAAAAACAACATTGGGAATTCCCTTGGCGATCAGCGCCGTGGCGGTCTTTCCTCCCGCACCCGGGATGTCAAAGACGCCAGGCGTTCTGACCTGCAGTTCACCGCCGCACAGCAGCTTCAGGCGTTCCTCCTCACTGAGCTCGTCGAGAATCGCACGCTCTTCCTTCGTCTCTTCAAAGGCAGGAGACGTATAATCCACCGTCTCTGTCTCAAAGGCAGACGGATCGAGTGCGATCACCGGCACGCCTTCCGGGATCTCTTCCGCTTTTATCTCCGGCGCTCTCAGCTTTTCAAACGCATGGTCCGGCGCGCAACAGGTCCGGCACTGCCGGGTTACGATTTCTCTTCCAATTTTCAGCACGGCCGCAGCGCGGTTGTCCCGGCTGCTGCTGCCGACGCGCAGAAGGTAATCTCCCGCCTCCAGTACCCAGGCTGCGCGGGCCTCATCGTAGCTGGCCGCCTCGCCCATATCAAACGCAAGCTCAAGCACTTCGCTCTCGCCGGGCGCAAGCTCCTCCGTCTTGGCAAATGTGATCAGCCGCTGCTTTTCCTTGCTTAAGATTCCCTCTGGCGCACTGACATACAGCTGCACGACCTCTTTTCCAGGACGCCTGCCGGCATTGGTCACGCAGACGGAAGTAATGATCTCCCGTCCTTCGACACGCACCTTCTTTGTGGAAATTATAAAGTCCGTGTAACTTAAGCCGAAGCCAAACGGGAAGCGCACCGGTTTGCTGAAGGTATCAAAATACCGGTAGCCGGCAAAAATGTCTTCACTGTAATCCTCACTCTTTGTATTGCCGTTCAGGTAGCTGAAATTCTGTCCATAGGGGATGTCTTCATAACGCATCGGGATCGTATCGGCAAGCTTCCCGGAAAAATTCACTTTTCCGGAGAGGACGTCGGCCAGCGCGTTTCCGCCTTCCTCACCGCCCTGAGCGAAGAGAACCACTGCATCGATGCCCGGAATCTCGTCCAGGAAGCTCATTTCTATCATTCCGCCTACGTTGATGACCAGGATCGTGTGCGCATAGGCTTCCGCCAGAATTTCCAGATTCTTGCGCTCGATATCCGTTATGTAATAGTCTCCCGCTTCCAGCCGGCGGTCATTGCACTCACCTGCCTGCCGCGTGAGCACAAAAATGGCTGTGTCGCTCTCACTCTCACGGATATCCTGCTCGTCGATCAGCCGCCCGCTGGGATAACGGTAGACATAGCTGTGGGCAGCCGGAATGAGTTTCGTGGGATCCATGATCCCGGCAACCTTCGCCTCGACCATGTCATGCCATGCCTTGTAGGTTTCATCGTATTCGCGGTCGTAATCATCAAGCCAACGCCCGGTTGTGACCGTGAAGCCCGCATTTTTCAGGCCGTCCTCAATGTTTACACTATAGCGCTCTTCCACGCTTCCGCTGCCGAGGCCGCCCTTGACGGTCTTGCGCGCACCCATGCCGTAGAGCGCAATTTTTTGACCTGTGAGCGGCAGTGCGCCGCCCTTGTTTTGAAGCAGGACGAAGCCTTCCGCTGCCGCCTGCCTGGCGAGTTTTCTGTTGCGCAGTTCCCGTTCACTGGGTTCGGGACTGGATACACCAAATATTTTACTCATAGTATGTCCTCACTTTTTCACCTGATTCAGCGCGTGATTGAGTTTGTGAACAAATTCCGGCGTGATCAGCGCGCCCATCTGCTTCAGAGTGGCTTCAACACTCATCTTGTCCATCATAGCCTGTACCTCAGGCGGCAGCTTTACATTCTTTGCCACATCGCCGTAGGCTGCGATCAGCTTCTTCTGAAGCGGCATAACCATGGTGTCAAATGCTGCTTTTGCTTCAGCATTTGCCTTGATGGCTGCCATGCTGTCCTTGATGGAAAAGTATCCTTCGCGCTCAATTTCATCGTCGCGGTCAAACCAGTTGACAACTTGCTGTCCGGGTCTGCTGTAATCCGGATTCGGCTTGTTCACTTTGCGGATCACCATGGTGTCCGTGAGTTCACCGGAGACGGCTTTGATCTCGTGCTCGCCGCTGATAGGCACTTCAAATTCAAACACCTTGTCTCTCGTTTTGCTCCCGACTTCTTTGCCGTCCACAAAAAGCGTGACACAGCTCTGGTTGGAGTACACCTTGATGCGAGTCGTATTCTCCGCGCGGTCGACATAGCGTCTGCCGCAGAGATGGACAAACGGCTCGTCGGAGAGATATGCTTTGTAGATGTAGAAAGCGTCCTTCTTTGTCTTGCGGTCAAATGTCACAAGGCCTTTCTGGTTCTGCCCATGCTTGCCGCCGTCATCTCTTCCGTCCGCGCCGAAATCAAAGCCGTTCCAGCAGTGCATGGCCCAGATATAGGGGCGCTCCGACCACATCTTGAGCATGTGCTCGTGATATACAGCCTGGTACTGCTCACTCCAGTCGCCCTTCTCAGGACTGCCGGTCTGATACTGCGGATTCGCGTCTGCGCCGTACTCGGAAAGGCCGATGACCGCGTCCGGGTGCTTGCGGTGCCAGTCGTCAAAGAACTCATCGTTTTGTTTCAGATCGCCGACATACCAGCCGTAATAGAGGTTATAGCTGCGGATGTCCGACGTCATGACAAATGGATCATCCGGCGAGAGCATGAAGGCATGCGCCATAGTCGTCGGGCGCGTCTGATCCAGCTCGTGGCAGAGATCATTCAGCTCCTTGTGCGTCTTTATGATCGACTCGGTCACGCCGCCGGTCACGGTGATTTCATTGGAAAGCCCCCAGCAGACGATGGACGGATGATTGTAATTCTGAATGATGAGCTCCCGCATCTGAGACAGCGCATTCTCTCTGCCATTCGGGAGATCGGCAGTAATATACGGGATCTCGGCCCAGACGATCAGTCCGGCCTCATCGCAGAGATCATAAAAGTATTGATCGTGCTGGTAGTGCGCCAGGCGGACGGTATTCGCTCCCATCTCAAGCAGAATCTTCAGATCTTCCTCATGCTCTTTTCTTGTCAGGGCACTGCCAAGGCCCTCCCTGTCCTGATGCCGGGCAGTCCCGCACAGACGCAGCTGTTTATTGTTGAGAATGAATCCTTGCTGCGCGTCAAAGGCGATCTTACGGATACCGAACCTGACGCTGACCGCATCGCCGCTCCCGAGCTTTGCCGTGGCCGTGTAAAGATATGGATCTGCCTTTCCGTTCCACAAATGCGGATTTTCGATTTCAAAGACAGCCGTGTCCTTGACCGTCTTCGTCTCCCCGTTCACGGTGATGTCTACCGAATCTGCGTTGTGCCAGGTCTGAACCGTGACCGTTGCTTTTTTCAGGTTATCTGACAAAGCCGTCGTAACCTTGACGCCGCAGCCGCCGAAGTAATCGAGATCAAAATGCTTTTCCGGCACAATGATCAGATTCACATCGCGGTAGAGTCCGCCGTAAAACGTAAAGTCCGCCTTCTGCGGGTACACGCGGTTGTTCACGCCGTTGTCAACAGCAACAGTCAGCAGGTTCTCGTCCTGAAGCGCGTCGGTGAGATCCACCCGGAACGTCGAATAACCGCCTTCATGGTGCGCAAGATGCTTTCCGTTCAGACTCACATCGGCTGTCATGGCCGCGCCCTTAAACTCCAGATAGACTCTCTCGCCTGAGACTGATGCCGGCCGCGTAAATTTTTTTGAATACTCAGCCGTGCCCCGCCAGTAATCGTTACCGCCGTCCGTGCCGTCCTTCGCATTCCAGGTGTGCGGCAGGGTGACAGGTGTCTGTTCCTCGCCCGGCTTGGCAAAAAACCATTTGTCATTAAAGTTGATGATCTCTCTCATAAATTTCTCCTGCTATTTATAAAAGGCAGCGGCAACAGGCCGCTGCCCAGACCGACAGTTTGTTTTAAATTTACTTAGTTCCCGGATACAGAGTCAGCCTCAGCTTTCTGCGCCTCAAGCTTTGCCTTCTTCTCTGCTTCGTAAGCTTCCGTCTTCGGTTCGAGCTTGGCAAAGGCCAGTGAGCACACACCGATGACAGCGAGCAGTACGACCGGAATCAGCGCAAAGTCGATCCGGATCGCAAGCAGAGCGCTGGCAGGCTGTGTCACTGCTTCTGTTGAAGAGATATACCCGCCGACACTCAGTACAAGGCCGGTGATCCAGGCGCCGAGCGCACCGCCGAACTTGGAGGCGAAGTTGGAGAGGATACTCGAGCATGCCTCCATGCGCTGCAGCCCGAGCATCTCATTGTAGTTGCAAATGTTCATGACAAAAAGGATTCCGTAATAAGCGACCGGCGTCGTGGCCAGAGCTCCGAGAATTCCGCCGATCAGAGCGCCGGTCAGATTCGGAATAAAGAACGCAGCCAAATAGCCGCCCATGCCAACGAGACAGAACATAGCGAGCATCCTGCCCATCGAGCCGATCTTTTTCATGATCG
Source organism: uncultured Lachnospiraceae bacterium (assembly GCA_900314255.1). Taxonomy (GTDB): domain Bacteria; phylum Bacillota; class Clostridia; order Lachnospirales; family Lachnospiraceae; genus UBA4285. The sequence goes on from OMUP01000014.1 coordinate 28,900, forward strand.
CCGGGAAAGTCAGCATCACAGGAAGAATGACCATGCTGACAGCGGACATGACGCCGATCATGTCAGTGTTGCCGATGATATACTTGAAATAATAGGTGTTGACAGCCAGGTTCGTGACAATGTTGTAGGAGAGCATGATGATAGCATAGAACCATACATATTTGTTCTTCCTGAAGAGCAGCCCTAATTCCTTAAGACCAACTTTCTGCTGTTTCTGTCCTGCTGTCACAGACGGATCCTCTTTGCACAGGAAGAAGCGCAGCAGACCAATGAGCGTGGCCGGAATCATGATGACAAGAAGGAGCCTTGTCCAGCCGGACGCAGAAGTGGCAATTCTGCCCATCAGGATCGGGAACCCGATGCTCATCAGAATGGATCCGCCCATCGTAATGATGCCGCCATAGGATGCAACCTTACGAATGAGGATCGTATTATTCGAAAAGTGCCGGATCGTGTAAGGATTGTAACCCGCCAGACGCAGCGTCGCAAAAATTGAAAAGGTAAAGGTATACATGCAGAAGATCCATGCACACTTGACGAAATTGGACCATTCCGGACTGGCCGAGAAGAGCAGTACCGTGCAGATCGTCATGCCGACGATCGCGGGTTCATACGTACGGCCGGTACCAAGCTTCGTGTGCGTATTGTCGACCAGCCAGCCGGCAAATACATCCGTGAAAGCGTCTACGATCTTGCTGATCAGTAGCAGTGTACCGACGGTCATAACGCTGATACCCAGCGTGTCGCTGGCATACACCGACAGATAGTTGAGTGCGATCAGGTTTACCCATGCCGCAACGACGTCCGAACTTTTGAACGCCAGCAGCCGTCCAAACCCCAAGTGATTTGGATCCTGTGCTTTTTTCTTACGTGCCATTTCTTTCCCTCCATTGTGAAACAATCACGATTTTTGATAGATTTAAAATACTGCGGGAAGGCCTTGTGGCGTTAGAAATTATGTGCTATTTATAGAATATATTTGCGCTTCGTGAGGAAAAAATGAACAATCCACTGTTTGCATCTTCCATCCGAAATCTGCTGCACATCAATGTGATCACCGATGTGCAGAACGAAGAATGTGTCCGACGTTTTGAGGACAGCTTTTGCTATAATGCCAGGCTTCAACCCATGTTTCTTGCAAAGAATCTGTCGCACCTGATTACTGATATTCAGGATGGCATTCTCTATGAGTTCCGTGACGCCATCGGGATCTGTCTGCTTCTTATGCGTATTGAAGAAGAACCAGTGCTGATCGGGCCTTTTGTGCGGCGGGAATTCGACGCCGCGCGCGTACATCGCGTGATGATCTCCCGAGGCTTATCTGCTTCTTACGAGGACCTGCTGCGGCTGTATTACAGCAGCTTCCCTCTCTGCAGCGTGTCTCACGCAATCGACACGGTTCTTGCCATGGTAAAGACATTCTGGCCGGAAAAAGAAGAATTCCGTCTTGCCAGGATCGATGATTATCCGGAAAAGCACAAGCTGCCAAAAGAGGCCTCTTCCGAAATTCTGGACTACAGCATACTCTACCGCCGCTATGATTTGGAAAATCAGTTTCTGAGCTGTATCGAGCGCGGCGACACAGAAAATGTCATGACAGCTTACAGACAAATCGGTACTGCTGGCATCACGGAAAACCGTTACACCAACGCCATCTATCAGAACCCGTCGGTCGGTTTCGCCATGCTGCGTGTCCTGGTGCGAAAAGCGGCAGAAAGCGGAGGCGCATCGATCATCGAAGTAAATGAAATCACACAGCGCGCTCTGCAGCTCGCAATGGCTGAACCGAACTACACAAAAAAGATGCAGATCATCCAGAACATGATTATGGAACTGACGGAAGCTGTGGACCAGGCGCGCAGCCGCTTAAGGGATTATTCCACTCCGATCCGGAAAGTCGTGGAGATCCTGCGGCACAGCTATGCGCAGGAACTCACGCTTCCCTATCTTGCGTCGCAAGTAAACCTGTCTCCTTCGCAGCTTTCCCGGCGCTTTTCAAAAGAAACCGGCATGAGCATCACGCAGTACATCGCTGCCACGCGCTGTGAGGAAGCAGCCTTGCTGCTTGCCGACAGTGAAATCTCTATCCAGCAGATCGCCGCCTATGTAGGGTATATGGACAACAACTACTTCGTAAAGGTATTCAAAAGACAGTACGGCATGACGCCGTCCGAATACAGAAAGAAAAACGCTGGAAAGAAAGCATGATTTCTGCTGACATTTGCCATAAAAAACTGCTGCTCTTTTATTCGTCCGAATCAGAAGTCTTCGCGGCAATTTGTTAAAGAAAAAGTTGAATTATCGAATATATCTTCTTATGCGGAACCAAATACAGAATGCAGGTCTTCTAAACGGATAAAATAATATCCATAATCGAGAAAAGACTTTCCACCTAATGCTGTCACAATTTATTTTCTTTTTATTTCGGATCAGTGCCACTGCCCGGCCGATAATGCAGTCATTTGAGAACCAGCCATCATGGTAGAAATTTCCGTCCCCAGTTGTTTCAAATTTATCGTTTTTAATTTTTGTAACTCGATGCAGAAGATACTGTTCCTTTGTCTTATAAAGAACGATATCTCCTACTTCAGGCATACGTTTTAACTTTTCAAGAATCACCTGATCACGACCATGACATAGGCACGGCCACATACTCATGCCGGTAACAGTAAACGCAGCCTGCCTCCCTTCGGCAAGCTGCATTTTGATTTCTGAAAATAAAATTTGTGAGGAAATCCATCTCTTCTCAGTCTGCATTATAAATTCTCTAAAGCCCGAAACAATACATCCACAGATTCCACATCGGGAAGACATCTGAGCCGAATAACAGGAATATCAGTGAGAAATTGAGTCAGCAGATCAATTGCCTGCTCTGCTTTCTCTCGGTCCCATGATGGGTAAAGAACATGTGGCAGGACTGCACCGAATGCTTTCAAGCCAGAGAGATGTGTTGTTTCATTATGGTCCCCGCGTTCTAACACCACGAGAGCACGAAGCGGAACACTGCGGTTAATCTGTTCTCCACTTGTTCCTGACCAGGGAGAGCCATAGCCAATCCAGTGACGTGAAAAATCTCTATTCTGATTTTGCTCATTCATATCAGAAAATACAGATGGGCTGCAGATCAATCGATCACCGTTCAGAATCAATGCCTCTTTATTGTCTCTCCATAAACGGGCATGTGTTGTCTTTCCTGTACCAGAAGGTGCACAGATTCCAATGCCATAACGTTTCCCCTTGTTATTGTATTCGAGAAAGGCCGCATGAAATGTCAGCATCTGTTTTTCCAAGCAGACACCCGGCATTATCTGCGCAAGATACTCAAAAGCAGCCGTACCATTGGTGCCGGTATGATCTTCCAATAAGACAATATGATCCCAATCTCGATTTACTTTGAAACGAAGCTGCAATTGATTTCCCTGCAAACGCACATAATCCCACCTCGTTCCGCCATCACTCAGATGAAAGACACGTTGTTCAAAAAACCCGCTGCGCCCAGCAAAAATCATCGGTAATGCTAAACCGATTTCTTTATCAGCATTATCAACTAACATTTTTCTTGCCAGAGGCGATACTGAACTAATACGAACCACTGACTTTTCATTTTCAGCAGCATCATTATTTTGACACCAGGGATCGATCTTCCACTTCCACGTCTGATAAATTCCGCTGGGAAAAGATTCATCAAAATGCAGAGAAAATTTTTCCTCCTTGATTTGTGCCTTTCGGCTATGCATGTTTTCGATACTTTGCTTTCATGTCTCTGATGATGCAAAGGACTTCCTTTTCTCTTATGCATATGCATTGTTCCTGATCAAACAGATCCTGAAAACAAAACAAGCAGCCAGATGTCTTCACAGATAACATCTGACTGCTATGTAATCCGCATCAACTGATGCGGCATCAATATGTGTCCAATATTTCCGGGTAATAAGAAACCGGAGAACGCTTCTTAGAGTGATCTCCGGTCAGTAAAAGCTATATATTTATGTGCGACAAACTGGGAGTTAACGATTGTACTTCGTCCCGGCAGTAATCAACATGGTCAAACCCGCCACATAACAAGCAGCGAAGAAAAGAAAACTGTATGCAGAGTCTGTG
>OMUP01000029.1 GCA_900314255.1 uncultured Lachnospiraceae bacterium
CGGCGCATTCCGTCATCCGCAAATTCGAACGGCCGGACGAGATGGGCGCGTACGACCGCTATGAGCTGAAGCTCGGCAACAAAGCGGGCTCGAAATGTTCGGCGCTTGTGAAAGAGTGGTGCGACCTGCTGCTCTTCGCGAACTACAAGGAAATCGTGACCGAGGTCAACGGCAAGAAGAAGGCACAGGGCGGACGGCGCGTCATGTACACGACGCATCATCCATGCTGGGACGCAAAGAACCGCCTCGACCTTGAGGACGAACTGCCGTTTTCCATCGAGCCGCTCGAGAATCTCATCATCGATTTTCATGCCGGCACGACGCCTGGCACGAAAAAGGAGCTCGAGAAGCGCGAGGCGCAAGTGTCGACCTTCCAGCAGGAGCTTCAAGAAGCATCGAAGCCTGTCTCGAAGAAAGACGCGGTCAAGATCGAGCAGGTCGCTCTCGGGAAAGCGCCTGACGAGGCCGTAGAGGCCGTTGCAACCGCCGACGCGAAACCTGTATCGCAAGACGGCAAAAAAGCCGCCAGAAAGCGTGCTGTGCCGCTTTTTGAGCAGGTGCTCACGAATGCGGAGAAAGCAGGCATCACAGCACAGGAGCTCGCGGCCTGGGCGGTCGCGGCGGGCTGTCTCGCGAAAGATGAGAAAGCTTTCCCCGAGACAAACGGCGTCATGCCTGTCGAGAAATGGCCTGAGGCATTCATCAAAGATGTCGTGATCCCGAACTGGAACGACGTCGTAAAGCAGGCGAAAATCGACGCGCCGTTTTAATCATCGCATTCTTATCCATCAGATCAAAAGGAGAAAAGACACATGGCAGAGTACAAGAACCCGTTCGCAAACAAGGCTGCAAACAACACGACGGAAGACAAGGCGCTCGACTGGGGCGCGTCCATCCCGTGGGAAGAATCGCCCGAGTATGTCATCCTGACACCAGGGAACTATGAGTTCACAGTGCAGAACTACGAGCGCGGCCACTATGACGGCAATCCAGGCACGGGAAAGATCGGATGCAATACGGTGCGTGTGACGGTCGCGGTCGACACGCCGCAGGGCAAGGCGACGGCGCGCAACACGTTTTATTTCAAGCAGTCCGCCGTCGGCTTCATCCGTGATTTCTTCCTGTGCATCGGCTTGCTGAAGAAAGGCGAAGCGTTCGTGCCGGACTTCGACAAGGCCATCGGTTGCAATGGAATGGCAGAGTTCAAGACGCGCGAATACAACGGCAACACGTATAACGAGATCAAAAAGTGGATCAAGCCGTGATTTTGCAGGGGTAAAGCAGTTTTTTACGATTGTGGCGGGCGGGACGGTAAAGAGGAGGGTTTTCATGGAGCTACGGCCTTATCAGAAAGCGGCTGTCCAGGCCGTGGAAGAAGAAGGGCACAAAGGAAGGAACAAGACATTGCTCGTCTTGCCGACGGGATGCGGAAAAACTCTGGCGTTCGCGCAGATCGCGAAGGACTGCGTCAATGACGGCGAGCGCGTGCTGGTGCTTGCGCATCGCGGCGAGCTTTTGGAACAGGCAAGCGACAAGATCTACAAGATGACAGGGCTGAAGGCGGCGCTTGAAAAGGCGGAGCATTCATGCCTAGAGCATCCGTTCCAGCGCGTCGTCGTCGGCAGCGTGCAGACGCTCATGCGGGAGCGGCGGCTCGACCTGTTCAATGAGGACTACTTCACGACGATCATCATCGACGAGGCACATCATGCGGTGTCGCGGTCGTATCTCAATATCTTGGAACACTTCTACGACGCGAAGGTGCTCGGCGTGACGGCCACGGCTGACCGCGCTGACATGAAGGATTTGGGCTCGGTGTTCGATTCGCTCGCGTATGAGTACACGCTTCCGCAGGCCATCAAGGACGGCTACCTTTGCCCCATCAAGGCGCAGACCATCCCGCTCCACATCGACCTCTCCGGCGTGCGCGTGACGGCTGGCGACTTCCAGCTCGGCGACATCGACACGGCGCTCGATCCGTATCTCGAGCAGATTGCAGCGGAAATGAAGAACTACTGCAAAGGCAGGCGCACTGTCGTTTTCCTGCCGCTCGTGAAGACGTCGCAGAAATTTTGCGAGCTCTTGTGTGCGAATGGATTCCGCGCGGCGGAGGTCAACGGCGAGAGCGCCGACCGTGCCGAGGTCTTGCACGACTTCGAATGCGGGAAATATGACGTGCTCTGCAACTCCATGCTGCTCACGGAAGGATGGGATTGCCCACCAGTCGACTGCATCGTGGTGTTGCGTCCAACGAAAAGCCGCGCGCTTTATTCCCAGATGGTCGGACGCGGAACTCGCCTGTATCCAGGCAAGAAAGAGCTCCTTTTGCTTGATTTCCTGTGGATGAGCGAGAAGCACGAGCTCTGCCGTCCGGCGCACCTCTTGGCGAAAGACAAGGCGCTCGCGGATGCCATGACGAAACGCATCGAGGACGCTGACGGCGCGATGGACATCGAGGAGGCTGAGCATGAGGCCGAACAGGATGTCGTGCGAGAGCGCGAGGAAGCCCTCGCGAAAGAGCTCGACGCGATGAAGCGGCGCAAGCGCAAGCTCGTCGACCCATTGCAATTCGAAATGTCCATCCAAGCCGAGGATTTGGCGAACTATACGCCGTCGTTTGGATGGGAGCTCATGCCGGCATCCGACAGCCAAAAGAAATTCCTCGAAAGCCGCGGAATCTACGCGGACGGCATCGAGAGCGCGGGCAAGGCGTCGCAGCTCATCGACCGCCTCAAGAAGCGGCAGGAGCTTGGCCTCGCGACGCCGAAACAAATCCGATTCTTGGAGGGCAAGGGCTTCCAGCATGTCGGCACGTGGGATTTCGAAGCCGCAAAGAAGATGATCGCGCGCATCAGCTTCAACGGCTGGCGCGTGCCTGCGGGCGTTGACCCGTGGAAATATGAACCGTGAAAGGAGAACCAATGGACGAACAACTACAAGCAGCCCTTGCGGCCATCCCGCCTGCGTCGCTGAATTACGAGGAATGGTGCCAGGTCGGCATGGCGCTCAAGCATGAGGGCGTGCCGTGCCACGTCTGGGCGGAATGGAGCGCTGGCGATCCTGCCCGCTACCATGACGGCGAGTGCGAGCGGAAATGGCAGGGCTTCGACGATGACGGAGAAGTCGTCACGGCGGGCACGATCTTCCACATCGCGAAAAGCTACGGCTTCACGCCTCATCGCGTCATGGAGGACAAGGCCATCGGCTGGGGCGAAGCGATTCCTGCCGAGGAAGGCGGCATCATCGACGTGAATTGGCTCGAAGGGAATATGAAAGTGGTAGAACCAGACGATGCGTCATGGAAGCCGAATGAAGACCTCATCCAGTATCTCGAGGCGCTTTTTTCTCCTGATGAGTACGTCGGCTACTGCACGCGCTCGATGGCGAAGACGGAAAACGGCAAGCTGAAATATGTGCCGGCCTTCGCAGGGAACTATCAGACGTGCGGCGAGCTCATCAAGACGCTCAAGAGCAAGCCAGACGATATCGCATGGGCCGTGGGAGACTATGACAAGCAGGCAGGTGGTTGGATCCGTTTCAATCCGCTCGACGGCGAAGGATTCTATGATCGAAACGTCACGAGTTTCCGCTATACGCTCATCGAAAGCGACAGCCTTTCCATCGAGAAGCAGCGCGAGATCATCGATAAGTTGAATCTGCCCGTCGCGGCGCTCGTCGCAAGCGGCAACAAGAGCTTGCATGCCATCGTGCACATTGATGCGCAGAGCAAGGAGGAGTACCGCAAGCGGGTAAATGAGCTCTATAGCATCTGCGAGAAAAACAAGCTGATCCTCGACAAGCAGAACCGCAACGCTTCGCGCCTGTCTCGCATGCCTGGGCTCGTGCGCGGGGAAAAGAAGCAATTCCTCGTCGGCGTGAACCTCGGCGCGAAAGATTACGTGACGTGGAAAGCATGGTATGACGAGCAGAACGACAATCTGCCGGACTTCGAAAACCTCGCGGCGTTCGATTGGGACAACTTGCCGCCGCTTGCGCCGGAGCTCATCACGGGAATCCTGCGCAAGGGACACAAGATGCTCATCTCGGGGCCGTCCAAGGCGGGCAAGTCGTTCCTGCTCATCGAGCTCACGATCGCACTCGCGAACGGCGTGCGCTGGCTGCGTCCGAACTGCGCGAAGGGACCTGTCGTGTACGTAAATTTCGAACTGGACCGCGCATCGTGTCTGAACCGCTTCAAGGTTGTGTACGAAGCGATGGGCATGAGCAAGGAGAACTTGTCGAACATCGACATCTGGAACCTCCGAGGCAAGAGCCTCGACCTAGCGAACCTCGCGCCGAAACTCATCCGCCGCGCCGTGAAGGTGAAGCCCGTCGCGATCATTCTCGACCCCATATACAAGGTCATCACGGGCGACGAGAACAGCGCGCAGGAAATGGCACTGTTCTGCAACCAGTTCGACAAAATCGCGACCGAGGTCGAGTGCAGCGTCATTTACTGCCACCATCACAGCAAGGGCGCACAGGGTGGCAAGAAGGCCATGGACCGAGCGAGCGGCAGCGGTGTCTTCGCACGCG
>OMUP01000097.1 GCA_900314255.1 uncultured Lachnospiraceae bacterium
TTCTGCGGAATAAAGTTGCGGATATCGCAGTAGCTTTCTCCGACCTTCATGCCGACACAGAATGAGCCCTTCTTGAAATACAGAAAACTGCTCTTTCCATTGATCAGCGTATAGCAGTAATTCTTGTTCCTTACCCGCAGGACTCCGGCGTGTTTGAAGAATTTTCGGTATTCCGTCGGAAACCCGTAATGCTTGAACTCGTGATGCAGCATCTCATCATGGCGCATCACAATATGCCAGCAGTCCGGTGCAAGATCGCCGCGCTTTGTGTTATCCGTGATGATCTTGCAGGCAGCTGCATCAAAATCCGCATCGCCGTCATGGGCAGCCATGAACAGATACTGATAGAAGTATTTGTCCGCGTACATCTGCTTGCCCTGATCCTGTCTGGTGGAATTCTGGGTAAAAATCGTGTCGTCCGGATCAATGTAATAAAACATCATGCGCAGGTTCCGGCGCACATATCCCAGATATGTATCGTCTCCGGTCTCCTCATAAAGAGCGATCATGGAGTTATTGACAACTGCATTGTAATTTCCGGTCGAACGCTCAGCGTATTCGCCGTCCTCATCGCCGTCGATTCCTTCATTCAGGTACTGCGCCGCTCTGTCTCTGAGTCTCTTTGCAAAATCCGGCTCGTCTGCGAAGAGATTCGCTCCCTGCAACAGCGCCGCAGTGATGCCCCAGCGGTGATTCGGCGTATGAAAACCGCCTTCTGCGATTCCGTTCAGGGCCTGATGCATAATATGCAGATAGCCCTCTTTCATTCCGGTAATAAAAGAGCTTTCATCGCCGTACTTCACAAGAAGCCGGTATGTGGCAATCAGCCGCTTAAAGCAGAAGGATGTATCCGGAGCCGAGAGGAAGTTGCAGCTTGTGAAATCGAAAGAACCATTCGGCCTCTGTTCCCTCGCAACAAAGTCAACAGCCAGTTTCAGCGTCTCTTCCAGTTTGTGGCTATGATAATATCTGCTTTCAGGTGTAAAATACACGGAAATTGCTGTGGCCATAGCATAAATCGTTGGCTTGGCTTCCCGAATTTCACTGCGGATAGCACCGTACCGACTGTCCTCTGGGTCTCTGATTTGCAGTTTTATAAAATCTGCCGTACGCGCCTCAGCGCCATGCATCAAATGTTCAAATAAAAGATTCATCTTCCCCCCTGTAACCATTCTGCATCAACAGCTTTTCAGAACTTCTGATAAATCTCGCCCGTATGTTAGATAAATATTAACATTCTGTAAAATTCACAGCAAGTCGTAAAAAGCAACTATAGTTCAATAATTATTGCATATTTTGTTTTTTGAATCGCAAAACGCATAATTTTTCATAAAACATTCCTATGTTTTTGGATGATATTTATAACTTTCCTATTTACCACAATTTTGTAGCAGATCAACTTACAAAGCGTTGCATGTGTCGATATCATCCACGCCGCACCTGTTTTCTGGATGTTTCTATAAGATCAACAACCTCTGTATTTTGTGAAAACTGTCTTCTTCTATATTCTGATGGTGACATTCCATTCACTTTCCAAAAACTGCGATTAAACTGTGAAAGGCTGGAAAATCCACTGAGTTCAGCAATTTCTGTAATCTTATGTCCTGAAAAATCAAGCAGATACTGAGCATTGCGAATTCTGGTCACTTGAATATACTCTCCCACCGTGAAGCCAATCATATCCTTGAAGCAATGCGACAAATAATACGAATTGATATAAAATTTATCCGCAAGAATCTGTAAAGAGAGCGGTTCATTATAATGAACATGGATATAATTTACAATTGCATAAATTTTTCCTTTAACACCAGTTTCAGGACTCTGAAAATATACATTCTGATTGCTGTATGTGCACAAATCGCACAGAAATTCCTCTAATCTTGCATTAACAAGAAATTCCTGCATATTCGTATTCCGAAATCGCTCATAGTCCAGAACTACATCATTCAGATCCATGTAAAGGCGAGACATCGCTTCTCTCTCAAAACGAAATACTGGGATCGGTGCATTAAACGGCGAAAGAATCTTCTTGCGTTCCTCCGGAAATGGCAGCGATCCCGGCCATGAAAACTGAATTAATATTCTGTCATT
>OMUP01000030.1 GCA_900314255.1 uncultured Lachnospiraceae bacterium
GGTCTCGGGATCCGGATCGCGGCCGGCCAGATGAAGGGGCTTGCGCAAGACCGCAAGCTGCTCATCATCTTAAGTGACTGCAGGCCGAACGATGTAGTGAAGATCCACACGGGCGCCGGGGAGACGGAGAGCTACAGCGGGGACGCCGGGATCCGGGATACACAGGCGCAGGTGCATGCGGCGCGCATGGCCGGTGTGCAGGTCCTGTGCGTGTACATGGGAGATGACGGGAAGCTGCCGGACTGCGTGTCTGTCTACGGGCGCGGAAACTTTGCCAGGATCCGCGATCTGTCTATGCTTGCGGATACTATCGGGAATCTGATACGGGACCAGCTGCGGAATTAAAGTAAGAAAACGGCCGCAAAACAGAATAAAATAATTTAAAATCCGTATTTTTGTTGACAAATGCAAGGGCATATGGTATCTCTATACCAAGGCGGACGAAGGCGTCTCCGGAGAAGACTGATTCCGGGGACGCTTTTTTCACAGATGTGCGCTATGCACGGACATCTGTCGTCTGCTAAAGTACAGACGCCGGATACACAGGGGAAGCGCGGAGGCAGGAATGAGACAGAAGCGGATGAGCGAAGAAGAGTACAGGAAATATCTGGACGGCGTGAACAGGCGCGATCACGATGCCTGCGGCATCGGCGCGATCGTCAACATCGACGGGCATCAGGACACGGCGGTCGTCGATGATGCGCTGAAGATCGTCGAGAAGCTGGAGCACCGCGCGGGCAAGGATGCCACGGGCAAGGTCGGTGACGGCGTTGGCATACAGACGCAGATTCCGAAGAACTTTTTTGACAAAGTGTGCCGCAGGGAAGGCTTTGCGGTAGGCGCGGCCGGAGATTTTGGCGTCGGGATGCTGTTCCTGCCGCAGAATACGATGCAGAGGACATTCGCCATGCGGAGGATGCAGGTCATCGCCGGGAAGGAGGGAGTTCCGTTCCTGGGATGGCGGAAGGTCCCGGTGAATCCGCAGATCCTCGGGAAGCCGGCTCTGGACTGCATGCCGGAGATCTGGCAGTGCTTTGTGGGGCGCCCGGAGGAGGTGGCGCGCGGGCTGTCTTTTGAGCAGCGCCTGTACGTGCTGCGGCGTGAGTTCGAGCAGTCGGGCGAGGACACATATGTCTGCTCCTTCTCGTCCCGGACGATTGTGTACAAGGGCATGTTCCTGGTCAGCCAGCTTCGCCGGTTCTACTCGGACCTGACGGACCCGGACTATACGTCCGCCATCGCGATCGTGCACTCCCGGTTCTCGACCAATACGACTCCGTCCTGGGAGCGGGCGCATCCGTATCGCTTCATCGCCCACAACGGCGAGATCAACACGATCCGCGGCAATATCGACCGTATGCTGGCCCGCGAGGAGACCATGCAGAGCTCGGTGTTCGCTGGAGAGATCGAGAAGGTGTATCCGGTCGTCAACAAGACCGGTTCGGACTCGGCGATGCTGGACAACACGCTGGAGTTCCTGTATATGAACGGAATTCCGCTCCCGCTGGCGCTGATGATCACGATTCCGGAGCCGTGGAAGCACAATGAGGATATGGACCGCGACCGCCGGGATTTCTACCATTACTATGCGACGATGATGGAGCCCTGGGACGGGCCGGCGGCTATCCTGGCATCAGACGGCGAGATCCTGGCCGCGACGCTGGACCGCAACGGCCTGCGCCCGTCCCGCTACTATCTGACCGATGACGGACGGCTGATATTAAGTTCTGAGGTCGGGGTTCTCCCGATCGGCCCGGAGCACGTCATCCGCAAGAGCCGTCTGGCACCGGGGCGGATCCTGCTGGTGGATACGAAGCAGAAGCGCATCATCTCCGATGACGAGTGCAAGCGGCTGTATTCCCGCCGCCAGCCGTACGGCGAGTGGCTGAACCGCCAGATGCTGCACCTGTCAGAGCTGAAAATCCCGAACAAGAAGGTCCCGGGGCACACGCAGGCCATGCGCAATGCGCTGTACAAGGCTTTCGGCTACACCTACGAGGACATGAAGAACATCATCCTGCCGATGGCGGAAAACGGCGTCGAGCCGACCGTATCGATGGGACACGATGTCCCGCTGGCGGCACTCTCCAGGAAGCATCAGCTGCTTTTCAACTATTTCAAGCAGCTGTTCGCGCAGGTGACTAATCCGCCGATTGACTCTCTGCGCGAGAAGATCGTGACCGACACGACTATATACCTGGGGTCTGACGGTGATCTGCTCGGCGAAAAGAGCGAGAACTGCCGCGTTCTGGAGATCAACGACCCGATCCTCACCGGCGTTGACCTGATGAAGATCCGGGAACTCAACGAGCCGGGATTCAAAACCTGCACGGTCTCGATGCTCTACTACGCGAGCACGTCGCTGGAGGCGGCGGTTACGCAGCTGACTGTCTCGGTGGACCGGGCGATCGCAGAGGGCAACAACATCATCATCCTGAGCGACAGAGGCGTTGACGAAAATCATATGGCCATTCCGTCGCTGCTGGCGGTGTCTGCCGTCGAGCAGCATCTGGTCCTGACCCGCCGCCGCACGAGCATCTCGCTGGTGCTGGAGAGCGGTGAGCCGCGCGATGTTCATCAGGTGGCGTGCCTGCTCGGCTTCGGCGTGCGGGCGGTGCAGCCGTATCTGGCGCACGAGTGCATAGCCGAGATGATCGACAACGGTCTGCTTGACAAGGATTACCACACCGCGATCGATGACTACAACAAGGCGCTGCTGTCCGGCGTCGTCAAGACGGCCGCCAAGATGGGCATATCGACCCTGCAGTCCTACCAGTCAGCACGCATCTTCGAGGCGGTAGGCCTCAACCGCAGTGTCATCGACAAGTACTTCGCGGGTGTCGTGTCCCGGGCAGGCGGCATCGGGATCAAAGAGATCGGCGAGGGCGTCATGGAGCGCCATGAGCACGCGTTCGACCCGCTGGGGCTTTCCACAGACCAGCAGCCGGACAGCCCGGGATTCCATTACCTGCGCAGCGGCGCGGACAAGGAAGATCATCTGTACACACCGGAGACGATCGTGATGCTGCAGAGAGCAGTCCGCGACGGCAGCTATGAGGAGTTCCGGGAATACACGAAGCTGGTGGACGCCGCATCCAGACCGCACACGCTGCGGGCTCTTCTGGGGTTCAAGGCACCGGGAAAGGCGATTCCGATCGAAGAGGTCGAGCCGGTAAGTGAGATTGTGAAGCGTTTCCAGACCGGCGCCATGTCCTACGGCGCCCT
>OMUP01000034.1 GCA_900314255.1 uncultured Lachnospiraceae bacterium
AATCCTTTTTTTCAGCGGAAACCGGAGAAAAAAGAGCCGTCTTATTTCCACTTTCTGAAATGAGCCTATTTAAATTTCGCCCTGAAAACTCTGTCGGTTTCTTTCCATCAGGAATAATTTTGCTCATTTCCTCAGCTGTTATTTGATAAAAAGGATAAGTTTCATCGAACAGGAAAAAATGTTCCTGCCATTTTTCAAGATATTGACAAACAATCTCTGGGAAATGTCCGGCCTTCCAAAGCGCTTGCCAGCTTTCTTCTCTGGCTTCAACGTAATCATCCCTATCATCTTCATCCACTTCGCCTATTTGCTGCATCTGATCATTCAGTTCAACAAACGGATATGGATTTCCATCGCTGTCATACCTAGAAAAAACAGTCTGCACAACAGCAAGCAGAAAACGAAGAACAGCAAAATTCTGAGTTTCCATCTCTCCGGCAAGGCAGCGATATTGCTCCGCATGATGAAATAATTCTAACAGCGAAATTTCTCTCTGCGTTCCCTCATTCATAGAAATAACTTCAATCCATGGTTCATTCAAAAGATTAAGTCGACTCATTTTCTTTTTCCTCGATTACTTTAAGTCCATATTGATAATCATAATGCAGCCGAACGCCAAACTCCTCATCTTCGAAATCTCCATTTTCATCAAATATCAACCCCAAAGAACCTTTTAACCAAGTTTGACTCTGCCAGCTTTTCAGGTACTTTTTATTATATTCTTCCAGCCACTGAATCAGCCGGCTAATTCCTTTTCGCCGAATAACAGAATAAGGGAGGCGAAGCGTCTGCGTTGCCAGTTTCTGTGCCACTTCTGACTCAATGAGATGATCAGACACTACTTGATCCGATGGATTGTCTGGCGAAAAAATGCCATATTTATTTCCATATTTATGCACCGCTATGATTTCGATTGTCTCTTTCGTATCACGAACCTGTGCATAAGCTTCCTCATCTGATGCAGATTCATCCGGTGTAGCAAGCCATCTGATAAGATTATAACGGTCTGTGTTAATTTTCAGGACCGGATCATCTATCTGGAAATTCTTCGCCTTATCTTTTTTATTATCTATCTGAGTATAAAATTCTTCTTTCCATTTTTCATAAAGCTGCCGCTGTTCGTCCTCATATTCTGGATCCGCATCATCAAATCCATATACCTTCTGCACAAGTGATGAAACAGAGGAAGGAATATGTATCTCAATCGGCAAATAATACTGTGTCCGGGCAAGAAGATATTCTCCATAAACCCGCGCAGAGCCTTCGTTAAATTCCAGCGATTCATTCTCACCCAAAATATATGTCACTGCTTTTTGATGTTTTAATGGGCGATTGATCGAATGGCGATGAAGTCTGCCGATTCTCTGAATCAGAAGATCCATCGGGCACAAATCGGTTATCAAAACGTCGAAGTCTATATCCAATGATTGTTCGATCACCTGCGTTCCGATTACAATAAGCCTCTTGGGACGTCTGCCGTTCTTCCCGATCATCTGCATCAGCTGAGTCTCTTTCCGCACACGATCGGTAGCAATATAACTCGAGTGCAGCAGAACTACACAATCTTCGCCGAACTGCTTGGCGCATGCTTCTGCAATTTCCTGCGATCTTCGTACCGTGTTGACAATGACACCAACAACTCCGCCATCTTTAATGGATTCCCCTATAACCTTATAAAGCTTGTCATCATCCAGTTTTCTCAGTTGAACCGTTTTATCTTCCTGTGCAGGAAACTTCACCTGCTGGTGAATGACCGCCCCATCCGAGTAAGTCAGAAGGGGATACTGACATGTGTTAAGATCAGCCTGCTCAAGTACAATTTCTCTCTTTTTCAGACCAGTCCCACGCAGATATGCCATTGCAAATTCCTGCCGCTTTTCTGCCGGCAGTGTCGCTGAAAGCAGTATCACCGGCACTCTGTATGCTCCCATCCATTTAAGTGATTCCGTTAAATACTGCTGCATATATGCGTCATAAGCATGAACCTCATCAATGATGACTACTTTTTTATCAAAACCAAGGTGCCGAAGAGCCAGATGCTTTTGTTTAAGAGAAAGAAGCAGGAACTGATCCACGGTTCCAACCACAAAATCATCCAGTGCCGCTGTTTTTCTTCCGGCAAACCATTGATTCACAACAACCGTATCTTCATCGTTCTCATCAACATTAATATGGCTGGAAAGTTCTTTCATCAGCGGGTTTAACGCTGCTTTTCCATGCTGCAGACGAATAGAGCTCCTCCCATACTCATGTGAGACACTCTGAAGCCATGTGTACACCCTTGAAAACATGCCATTGGAAGTAGCCTGCGTTGGCAGTCCGAAAAACAGTCCGCTTCTGCCAGTTTTTGCCGCCATCTGTTCTGCTGTGGCCAGTGCCGCTTCCGTCTTGCCACAGCCAGTCGGCGCCTCAATTATCACTATTCCTGGTTTGTTAATATCATGAACTGTATCGAATATAACCTTTTGAAAATCTCTTGGTGAGAATCCGAATCTCGCAGTATATAATTCTTTGGAAGAAAATGGATCCTGCACATCAAAAGGCTGATCATAAAACCAACGTTTAATGCCAACTTGAAAGCGCATCTGCATGTCTTCCACTGAATCTTTTTCTATTGAAATCAATGGAAAGTAATTTTCATTACTTGCGATCCAGTCTGCCATAATTAACAAACCAGACAGTAAAACTTGAGCCGGCAAAGAGAGCTCCGGAAGAGATTCCTTTTGATACAGTTCACTCTGGTTCAATACCCAGTTAAAAATGTAATCCTGAGTGCCCTGCCACAGTTGTGATACCTTAGATGAATTATCCGTTTGATAGTAATTACTCGCATATGAATCTACCTGATCTTTACATACACTTTCATTATCAATCGGTTTGCCATGATGAGCACCAATAATGGATGCTATTCCTTTATTGACTCCCATCTGCTGAAGGATTACTTCACCAGCCAAAGCATGATGAGTAAATCGGCCATATCTGATATCAAAATCGCCTAAATCTGAGAATCCCGCTCGTTCCAGTTTTTCAATCAGTTCTGAATCCAAATCCTCAGAACTTGAAAATCCTTTCTGAGTCTGAAAGGCTGGAGTTGCCTTGCCAATGTCATGGATGCCAGCCAGAAATATGACCAGCCTTTCTGCCAAAGTTTCATTTCCATTTTGAATTTGAGAAACAATTCCTTCCCGCTGTCCACTGCTTATCCAGTGATTCCACAGAAATCCGGCAACGTTCATAGTATCCTGAAGATGAACTATAAGCGGGAGCCATTTTAATTCTCCGGAATGATCACTTTTTTTAGCCCACAATGAATCAGCAGCTTTGACAACCACGTCCTCCATGAAGCCTCCACGATCAATCGCATTTAGTTGTATTATTATACCATTTATGCAATATTAACTCCACTAAATAAGGCGCTCGCCAAGCGAGTGCCTCTTTACTAATGTATTAATTTTCATGTTTTACTGACATTGATTTACTATTTGATTCTGTTTTATGAAAAATCCCCGGAAACATCAGCACCACCGGCAGCAGGTAGTACACGCTGAAGCCGTAGCGCGGCCAGTAGCAGTCGGGCGCCGCGATAAGCAGCGTCAGGATGGACGCCAGGCAGGGCACGAACAGCAGGCTGTCAAGAGGGCGCTTTCGGGACAGCGCATAGGCGGCGGAAAGCAGCATCAGCCACGCGCACAGGGCAAGAGCCGGCATGGGGTGCATAACCGAAGTCAGGGCCTTCGGGATGAACGGAAGCCCGTCCAGAAGATCGTCAAACTCAATACCCATCAGGTCCATGTCAGACGGGAAGCCGGCCCGGGTGATATTGCCCACGTACAGGTTCAGATCCCATTTGTCAACCGCCCAGTAGCCGAAGGTGTTCAGGCTCCAGGCGCGCAGGTAAATGCCCGGGTTCTTTGCGCCGATGCTGATCCACGTCTTCAGGATTTCTCCGCGTTCGGCGCGCACATACTCCACATTGAAGTTATCGTCCCACTTGATGACATCGACGATGCCCGGCTGGTAGATCTCTTTGTACTCGTCCAGCGGCAGAATGGTCCCGACAACATTTCGTTCGGCGTCGCTCATTTTTCCGTCGTACACGACCGCCGCGGCCATCTGCTGCAGCGGAACGCTGAGGCTCTCCTCCGGGTGCTTCTCAACGCCGGCGGCCGAGCACACCGGTCCGGTCACGACCAGAACCACCGCGATGACAAATGCGTGAACGAGCCAGAACCATTTCGTCATCCGCATCCGATCTTTAAGCCGGAGTTTGAAAATCAAAAGAATAAACAGTGTGAAAAGGATCACGTAAGGTCCGTTTGAGCGGAAGAATCCGATCACGGCAAGAAGTCCCGCGAACGACAGTGCCGTCGCTTTGCCGGATTTGCCGCTGCCAGTGACAAAGTCGTAGAGCTTCAGGCAGTACAATGCCAGTGCCATTGAAAAAAGCGGATCCTTCCACATGCTGATTCCGAACAGAGAAATCATCGGCGTAAGAGCGTAAAAAAGGACGGCAAAGTACAGGAGCTTCCGGTTTACTTGTTTTCTGAGGAGCCAGATCACGATGTACGCGCAGCCGGCGCAAAGCGCAAACATCTGAACCAGACTGTACAGTGCGCAGCCGGTGTTGATGCTGTGAAAGAGCGTCTGGCCGACCGACAGGAACAGCCCGATGAACAAGGTGTAAACAACCGGGAACTGGTCGTAATATGCCATTTCTCCTTCATACTGATAAATGGAGCACAACGAGTCGCCGTAGATGAGTCCCGGCCAGTGAATCAGAAGATACGGAAGCATGCACGCAAAAAGAATCAAGGTAACAATCCAGAAGATTTTCCGGATGTCCCGCCGGCTGATGGTTTCCCCAGACTTTTCGCTCAGAGGCGCCGTCAGGTGATCAAGACCCTGCATAACCAGCACAACCAGCGCATAAAGAAACGGGAGCACCAGCAGCAGGCTTACCAGGTCGCCCGCTTTAAGAGGATCTGCGTACGTCACCCAGTATTCGTCGTACAAGGAATCTTTTGTGACATTGAGTTTGCTGCCAAGAATAAGGGAGAGTGCCAGAAAACTAACGAAAATCCAGGTCCAAGGTTTCGGTCTGCGGAATGCAAAAGCGATACTTTGCCGGTTTCGCCAGAAAAGATATGCAAAGCAGGCTGAAACAGCCGCCGTCACCGCCGTGTTAAAAAACAGCCCGCTGATTTCCAGGAAAAGAAAGGTCTCAATATAAAAAAGCAGGCATGCAGCCGCTCTTTTCCATACATTTTTCATGCGTTCAGCCTCCCCGATCCACTCGAATACCGGAGAGTTCTGTCTCACCTGCATTCCCATCAACTATACCACCACCCGCCGATGTCAACAAGGCGGAAGGAACAGGCGGGAGGCAGGATAACGGCGGCTTTCCGCGGCGGGCATCCGATGGTTTCCCGGTTCCGGAAAGGCTTTTTCTGTCTTTCTTATCGCTTTACGGCATCGATTTCCGGATTCCATGCCATTGTCGTCCCATCCGAACAGTTCAGGTACCCTTTAATCTCCCAGGTCGGAATCAGGTACCCGGTTTCCGGTAAAAACGCATATCCTTCGGTCACACCGGTGACCATCGCCTGATCGTGCCACGCGCCAACTCCGACATCTCCGGCGATTTCCAGGCTTTCGGCAGCCGAAATGCATTCTTCCTGACCGGCTTTCCCGCACCACCTGCGCGTATCGTAGATGCCTGCCAGATAACCATCCGGTGTCAGGGAAACGGTAATATCGCCGTATACGATCCTGTCGTCCGTGTCCTCTATGCTTTGAAACACAAGATAAACCAGATCATCCCCGTATTCTTCGCTGTCATCTTCCCGAAAAGCAACTTCCTGCTCACGGATGCCGAAACGATTCAGCTCTTTCCATGCCAGATCCACAAGTTTCTCTTTTGGGAGTACACTGCCGGCAGATGCAGGATGGCTGTAGCGCACAGTCCATGTGTGCCAGGGGAAAATGAAGAGCGCTGAGCCGTCTTCCCTATCCAGTTCAGCCAGTGTATCGGTGCCGTCGCCCATCTTCCAGGATCCTTGAATGCCGGAATCTTTCTGCAGCCTTGTTTCCAGCTGCTGCAGGCTTTCCTTCTCGACATACTTGTATATGGTTCGGGTTTTTCCCTGATCATTGACGACGCATTGTATATTCAATGAATCCGGCACCAGATGGCCATAATACAGGTTTCCGTATTTCGACGAGCCGTCCGAAAGCTTCAGACCGATGAACGGCACGGCAGTCAGGAAGAGAACCGCCATAGAGAGGATGATCCTGCGGCCGGAACAGAAGAAGGCGGTTTTCTTTCCCGACACCTTTTCGTATATCCGGCTGAAAAGCACAAGCAGTGCAAAGCCGCACATACCGCCTGCCGTATTGGCAATGACATCATCAATATCCGTTCCTCTTCTCGAAAGGAGTTGCAGCAATTCTGTCGCGAGACTGGTAAAGAAAGAGGCCGCGGTCACTTTCGGCCAGCTTCTGAACCTTGGGAATACGATCGGTAACAGGATGCCAAGCGGCACAAACATGAAGATGTTCAGCAGAAACTGCCACACACCGGACGCATTTACCGTCCCGTACCGATATGCGATATAAAACATACGAAGCGGTCTGAGGTTAAAGAGCGCACCAAGTCCGTTGCCAAATGACATAATCTGTGTCACATACACAAACATGACAGACCATCCGGTCAGAAGATATTCCGCGGTCTTCTGCCCGAGGGATTTGTTTTTCCATTTTTCTTTATTTCTTCTGAAAATCAGATAATCAATGAGCGCTGACACCGCTGACGCTGCCGGTATGGCGGGCAGGACTTTCAGAATGTAATCCATAGGCTAATCCTCCTCAAACCATTGTTCCGGGAGTTCCTCTTTCTGAATGAATCGCTTTGTATAGGCCGACAGCCCCTTGTCTTTGACAGCTGTCACATAAAGTTCTTTGTTATCCTCCTTCAATACGACGTAGCAGAGTCCGTCCTCATCAAACAGATCCGTAATATCAATCACCTGGTCTTTATAAAAAAGGCAGGTTCTTCCGTTTAAGGTTTCCATATCCGGTTCATTCAGGTATTCCTGCATCTGCGCTTCAGAAACAGCCTTTTCACTTCCGTCATTTTCCATTTCTACTCCGCCGCCGTGAATTTCCGTGCCGTTTTCGTCTGTCACCGTATAACGGGTGATGCCTTCTTCTTCATTAAACGTGATCACGGCAGAAGTCTGATCGCCGTGCAGCCATATCTGAATCGTCCGCTGGATGCCATTGAGATTGGAAGCGTAGGCTGCTGTCGTTCCGCCAAACAGCGCAGCTGTCAGACAGGCTGCCGTTATAGCACTTTTCAGCCGGATTCTTTTTTCCCTGTGTTTCCTCTGCAAATCAACTGCAAAATCATCCGGCAGATGAATTGATGAAAACGCCCGCTTATATCTCTCTTTTTCCGTCACTGTTTCAATCCTCTCTTAGAATCGCCTTCAGGATTTTTCTTCCTCTTGCCAGTCTGCTCTTCACCGTTCCTGCCGGGATGTTCAGTATCCTGGCGATATCCTTCACCGGGTAATCTTCCTGGTAATACAGGTGAATAACAATCCGGTACGGCTGCGGTAAGGACATCACAGCTTCCACAAGCTGCCTGTCCTCCGGCTCCGGGAACGGAATCTCTTCAAGATATTCGCCGATATCAACCCTGTTCCTGCGCCAGAAACTCCTTACGGTATTTTTAGACTTATTGATGGCTGTGCGCAGCAGCCATGCTTTGATGTGCTCTTCGCTTTCGAACTGGCGTGACGAATCCATATACTGGATATACGTATCCTGAACAACATCTTCGGCGTCTTCCGTGTTCCGGCAGATACTGAAAGCTGCTCTGAACAGATTGTCCTTATACTTCCTGACCAGTTCATCAACCGGCAGTCTCATGGATACAGCTGCACTCCTCTCACTTGAAAGATCTTTCACTATTTATACAAATCAATTCGCCTTTTGGTTCCCTTGTTTTCAAAAACAGATGGCAAAACTGTTTATGCTTTACTATTACTTATCCCGTTTGTTCAAACAGCAAATGGGATTAAGCATTGACCAGTATATCCGCAACATGCGGATTGATCGGGCAAAATTTCTGATGACCACAACGCAGGAGAGCATTCAGGATATATCCGATCAACTGGGATTCAGCAACCGCAATTACTTTACCCAGGTTTTTACACAGGTAACCGGTATGTCGCCTGCTGCGTACCGAAAAGAAAACCAGCATATATAAAAAACGAGCGATGCTTCTATGATCATCGCCCGTTTTTTTAACATGTCGCGCCGCCATCTACGATAAAATCCTGGCCGGTCACAAAACGGGCTGCGTCCGAGGCCAGATATAAGGCGCAGTAACCGATATCCTCGACCTCCCCCAACAGTCCCAACGGAGATTCTTTCTCAAACCTTTCCCGTATTTCAGGCTGTTCCTTCACCCCTGCCGTCATTTCTGTGACAATAAAACCCGGATAGATTGTATTGACACGAATCTTCTGATCTCCCAGGCGTTTCGCCAAGGTACGGGAAAAACTGCGCACGGCACCTTTCGCCGCCGAATAGACAATAGGGCCACGGGCTGAAAGAGCCGCTAGAGAAGCGATGTTGATAATGGAGCCCACTCCATTCTTTGCGCATTCCGGATAGGCGTATTTGACCGCCATGAAGGTCGATGTTAAATCTGCTGCAATGGTTTTCTCATAATTCGCGGTGCTGAATTCAGTCTCCAGATCTCCGTGTGCACCACGGCTCCCTGCACTGTTGATCAGAATATCCAAACGGCCAAATGTATTTACACAGAATTCTACCATATCTTTGCAGTTTTCCTCTTTGGTCAGATCTGCCGGGAAGCAGGCACAGTGTCCTCCGGCTGCTTCGATCTCCGCTTTTACTTCTTCCAATTTGTTAATTCTGCGTCCTACAATCACAACGTCAGCGCCGGCTTTAGCCAGGATGACCGCGCATCCCCTGCCGATACCTGAACCTCCGCCGGTAATAAGCGCTGTGCGACCTGTCAGATCAAATATTTTCATTATTTTTCTCCCTTCCTGTACTACTGGGTACAACTCCTTCATGCAATTCAATCATGACGTTGTCCGGTCCTCTGAAATATGTGAATTTGAATCCAGGAATATGTTTGGATTCTACGACAGGATTCATCAAGTGATATCCCAGCGCCTGCACTTTTTCACATACAGCGGCAATATCATCTACTCGCAACATAAAATGCATGGAACCTAGATCATTATGATTCATTGGCGAGCAAGGTCTGGCAGGCGGATCCACATACTGATGAATTTCCAAATCCACACCATCCCGGCCATGAAGCATCAGTACATTCATCACCTGGTTTTCCACCCCTGATAGTCCTGCTGCGGGCTGAATACAATTGCGAACATCGAATACAGTTTTCATACCTAATGCATCGCAGAACAAACGAATGCATTCGTCAATATCGCTGACCAGAATTCCAACTTGGAAAACACCGCTCGTACAACCTCTCATTATTATTCTCCTGTTTCAGAGCAAAACGAGCAGCTGTTGCCCAGACCAAAAGGGTTTGTCAGAGCAATGATGCCGCTCGTCAGATATTCATACATCCTTTTCTCACTCCTCCGTTTTTGAAAAGCCTGCGTCACACCGTCTGCAAACGCTGCGGGGAAGTAAATCCAGAACCCCACAGACAATACCATAGATGGACGCGAAAACCGGGGATGGAATAAGCCGTTGCAAGACTTATCCCAGCAGAAAGAAGTCCAGAATGATGCAAAGTTGCATAAAGTATTTCCTATCAGCACTTCGGGATCTGCTGCAGCTGCTCATTAACCTGACGGATGACGTCCTGCGGGATCACGTCCCCGGCTTTTTTCAGCAGTGCTTCAAAGCTCATACCGGCTATCATTTGCTGCAGACTGGCATTCTTATTTGCTGACTTTGCCACATCGCCCCGGCTTTCGATTATTTTCTGCATGATGGCGCCGACGATCTTCCCTGTCGCGGGATGCGCCATCAAAGTGCCAAAGCTGTCCCGGATGGAGAAGCGGTCGCTCTTGAAGGAAGCTTCATCGAACCAGTTGCCCACGCTGCCCGCCTGGGCGAAACGGTAAGAAGGGTCAGGAACGTCCACCTTGCGAATGGTCATGGTATCACTGCATTCTCCGGCCTGAGCTATGATCGTATGCTCGCCGGTAAGCTTCACCCGGAAGGTGAATACTGTGCTGCCGGTTTGCGTGCAAATTTTCTGACCGTCCATGAGCAATGTAACCTTCGGCAAATTGGAATAAACCTTGATTTCGGTTTCTTCCTCCGCCCGGTTCTTATACCGGCTGCCGCAGAGGTGGACGAATGGTTCTTCCTTATTCCAGACAGCCTTGTAAAGATAGAAGGCATCCTTTTTCGTCCGGCGGTCGAAAGACACCAATCCCTTCTGGTTCAAGCCGTGAGCACCGCCTTCGTCCCGGCCATCGGCAGCAAAATCAAACATATTCCAGACATAAGTAGCCCACAGCCAAGGGTGGCGGTCAATGCAGCCCAGAATGTACTCGTGGTAGAGGCATTGATACTGCTCACTGTAATCTCCGGATTCGGGCCGGGCGGACTGGAACTGCACATTTGCGTCCGCACCGTATTCGGAAAAACCCATGACCCGGTTCGGATACTTGGCGTGATAGGCCTCAAAGAAACTGTCATTCTGCTCCAGAGTTCCCAGGTACCAGCCAAAATACAGATTGTAGCTGGCGATGTCCGGCAGATTGACCAGAGGGCTGTCATATGCCAGCATGAAGGCGTGGGCCATGGCGGTAGGACGAGTTGGATCCATGCGATGGCACAGGTCATTCAGCAGCCGATGATTTTCCATCAGATCCTCGGTTACGCCGTGTACCGCCACCTCATTGGACAAGCCCCAGCAGGCGATACAGGGGTGGTTATAGCACTGGGTAATCAGCTCTCGCATTTGATCCAGCGTGTTCTGACGGCCACCCGGCATATGCTCGGTGATATAAGGAATTTCCGTCCAGACTACCATGCCAGTTTCGTCGCACAGGTCATAGAAATACTGGCTGTGCTGATAGTGTGCAAGACGAATGGTATTTGCCCCGATCTCACGAATCAGCGCCATGTCCTCCTGGTTCTCCCGCTCAGTCAGCGCATTGCCCAGACACATGCGATCCTGATGCCGGCTGACGCCCCGGAGGGGATAACTTCTGCCATTGAGGAAGAAGCCTTTCTCCGGATCAAAGTCCATCACACGACAGCCAAAGCGGGCGGAAACATGGTCACTGCTGTCCAGCGCGGCCGTGGCTTCATACAGATGAGGATCGTTCAAACCATCCCACAGATGAACGTTTTCGATCAGGAATTCTGCCTGCGCATGACCGCCTTCGGATGAAACCGTCTTGCTCTCCTCGTTGACGGTGAAGGTAACTACTCCACCGTTCTGCCAGGTTTCCACCGTCACGGCAGCGCTGCACTTCTCCAGGTTCACCCGAGGTGTCACTTTGATGCCAGGTGTCCCGTCCTTCACCAGCTCAAAATGCACCGCGGGCACAATGATCAGTCGCACATCCCGGTACAGACCGCCATAGAAAGTGAAATCCGCCTTCTGGGGGTACACGTGGTCATTTTCACCGTTGTCTACACTGACGCGCAGGACGTTTTCATCCGCCAGGTAATCGGTCAGATCCACCCGGAAGGTGGAATAGCCGCCTTCATGCCGGACAAGCTGCTTCCCATTGAGAAAGACCTCAGCAGTCATGGCAGCACCGTTTAACTCCAGATAAACCCTTTCACCGACAGCCAGAATCGGCTTGGAAAATGCCTTCTCATAAACCGCTGTTCCTCGCCAATAGTCGTTGCCGCCGTCTTGTCCGTCCTGTGCATTCCAGGTATGGGGAAGCTGAACGGTCACGGGATTCTCACCGGGCTTTTGAAATTTCCAGTTATTGTTGAAATCGATTGTTTTTCTCATAGCTTACCTCTTTGATAAAATATGCCGTCCCTGCACTCAAGGGGGCAGAGCCGGCATAAAGGTATATTATTGGGTCAGTTCAGCCGTGATTTCCCGTCCAGCCTCTGTGGTCAGTTTGAGATTCCAGTCCTCGAAGCGCCATGTACCGTGCTCCGTGATGTTCATCTTGGTAAATCGGAATTCATACGTGCCATTGGCGTAGAAATCCAGTTCTTTGCTCTTGCCGGTGCTATCCCAGGAAAAGAGCAGATCTTCAGATTCCGTCGGCGTATAGGAGCCGGACTCGCCAAGTGCAGAACCCCAGACAGAGGAAGGGCTGGAAAAAGTGCCGGTCAGCTGTTCGTTGATATCCGCAACATACTTTACCACAAAGGTATTTGCAGGATAACTGGACCCCTCCGAAGCAGAAGCTTCCGTGGCAGCGGGCGCTTCCGTAGTGGCAGGTGCTTCCGCAGTGGCAGAAGTCTCCGTTGCGGCAGGCTCCTCTGACGCACCGGATTTGGAGCCGACCAGCTGCATATCCGCAACGAGAGGATAATTTGCCACGTACTGTGCGCCATCGTCCCGTACTTCCATATCGTAATCAGTGCCTTTCACGGGGAAGTGGGCTACCATAGCCACATCGCCAGTACCGGCTTCCCAGGTGCCTTCGGTGATCGTTCCGTTTCCCTCATGCTCCAGTGTTCCGTCGGAATGCAGGGTGATCTTAACTACTACCTTGCCGCTGTACTTCTGGCCGGAAAGGATAATATCGCCGGTTGAAGTATCTTCAGGAGGCTCCGTCCAGCCTTCAGTATGCCCGGCAAACAGGAAAATGCCACAGATTACTAGGATCAGGGCTGCAAATTGAATCATAATTTTCTTCATGGCTTTGATCTCCTTTCTTCCTCGGTTTCAGGCTTTCCTGCCGTGTTTCAGCTTTTTCTTCTTTTCCGCGATGCTGCCCTGGATCTCCACCATGCGTTCCTTATCCAGTTCGTAGAACCTCATGGCAACGATGTTGCACATCCACCCCAGCACCGGCATACCATAAACCAGCGCCATGGTGAGATAGAACAGCGGAAGCGTTGTTTTATCCCCCATCTGGGGCATAACGGTTACATAGCCGATCATGCCTACGGCAAAGGTCGTAAAGGTAGAACCAAGAGAGGAAATCAGCTTTTCAATGAAGGTATAGCACGCGCCTACCATTCCAGGCATGAAGTTGCCGCTGCGATCCAATTCGTAATCCACGATATCGGCCCGCATCATGCCTTCCGCAGTATTGAGTACCATGGCTGCAGCGTCCTTGCCCATGCTCAGGGCGATGTAAAGAATCATGGGGAAGCCGACCGCGCCGATTTTGCGCATTCCCCAGGGGCCCAGCACCATGCACAGGGCAAACAGTGCCACAGAGATGCCGATATTGACCCAGGACCAGGTAGTGGTCGCTTTTTTCACGCCATGCTTGGCGATAAACACACCACCCAGGAAGGCAAATACAAGAGCGATAATTTTGCCAAAGCTGTTGATAACAGTCACTGCCTGATAGTTGGCAATCAGGATACCGGTCAGCATGACGTTGACGATGCTGTCCGTTGCCATCTTCGTCGCTAATTTGTCGGAAGCACCGGTAACGATGTAGCAGCGCAGAGGCTTATTGACCTTCATCATATTCCACATATCCTTGAATCCGACCTTACTCTTGCCACCCATGGACATGAGCTCACCCAGCACCTCTTCGTTATCCACCGGTGCGATGCCGATCATGGACAAGATCATGAATACCAGGGCAATAGCACTGTACAGATAGCAAGCTTCGCCCAAGCAGGCGGCATTGTACTGATTGTCGTGACGGGGCAGAATCAGGAATGCCATCAGCGTGTTCAGAATGATAGGGGCAGAGAACTGATAGCAGGTTGCAGCGAAGTTCATGAAGGGACGCTGTTTGGGATCGTTAGTCAGGATGGCTGGGATCGTCGTCGTACCGATACTCAGCACAGTGTATCCTATGATATACAGCGCAAAGTGCAGGCAGAACATCAATACGCCCACAGACCCGGTAAAGCGATTCGCCAGAATATTGAACATCAGAATAGCCGACAAAATGGTGACGCCATAACCGATTAATAGAAATTTGCGAACCTTTCCAAGCTTTCCAACCTTCATGCGGTCGAAAACTGCCGCCACAACAGGATCGCACACACCGTCAAAAATAGTCTTGACGGTCATGATGATGCCAGTCAGCATCACCAAGACGCCGTATCCCTCATTGGCCATATAACCGGCGTAAGACATAAGCATCATGAAAATAGTCTTGCCGCCACTGGTGGCGCAACCCAGCAGCATAGACCGCGGGCTGGCGGTACGGTAACGGGGATCGTTGCTCCCCCCCATTCCGTTGAAGATCTTTTTGAAACCTGATGACATTGTCACATCTCCTCTTTCTGGCAATCTTCACTCATTGCCTGTTTGTTCAGGGTAACGTAGCCGCTTTCCCTGTCTCCGAAATTGAATTGATTCGATTATGGCATGTACGATGAATTTGATATATACAATTATTACGTATTTTATATTGTTTTACGCTATCCACTTATTTTTTAACGAATTTAAGTATTATTTCGCCAATAATCACTGACGATTGCGAGAGTTGCAAAGCAACGGAGCAATCGGCTTGATACATGTTGTGGTATGGGCGAAGCACGCATGACAGTTTACTGTATCAAGCAGAAAAGCAGGGGCAGATTGGCCGTTTGCGGTTACTGCATCATAATTCGTGCCGCCATCTTCCATTCTGATGCTCTACATCATCTTTTTGGCTTTCGGATTGACGGCGGAACACGCAAACTCTTCCTGAAGGCGCCTTTTCACGGTCTTCTTGCGGCGCGCTCTTCGCAGCTCATCGCCACTTAAGGCAACTCAAGTTAACACAAGGCCTGCGTCCCGCACAGACAGGCGTAAAAAAAGGAGAGAACAGTTTTACCCGTTCTCTCCCTTTCTGTTATTTATGGTGTTTGTAATTGTTGTTGAAGCGTATTACATCATGCCGCCCTGCGGTGCTGCCGGAGCTGCCGGTGCCGGCTCTTTGATGTCGCCGACTGCCGCTTCTGTGGTGAGCAGAGTCGAAGCTACGCTGCATGCGTTCTGAAGCGCGGATCTTGTAACCTTAACCGGATCCAGGATGCCTGCCTCGATCATGTTGACATATTTGTCATTCAGAGCGTCGTAGCCGTTGCCCGGCTCCATGGACTTAACCTGGTTGATGATGACAGCGCCTTCAAGTCCTGCGTTCTGAGCGATCTGCTTCAGCGGAGCTTCCAGAGCCTTCTCAACGATACGCGCACCGGTTCTCTCATCGCCCTCGAGGGTCTTTGCGAGTTCCTCAACCTTCTTCTGAGCGTGGATGTAAGCGGAGCCGCCGCCTGCGATAACGCCTTCCTCAACGGCTGCCTTCGTAGCGTTGAGAGCGTCCTCCATGCGGAGCTTGGCTTCCTTCATCTCGGCCTCAGTTGCAGCGCCTACGCGGATAACGGCAACGCCGCCGGCAAGCTTTGCAAGTCTCTCCTGGAGCTTCTCGCGGTCGAAGTCCGAAGTGGTCTCGCCGATCTGCGCACGGATCTGAGCGATGCGGGCCTGGATTTCATCCTTGTCGCCTTCGCCGTCAACGATCGTGGTGTTGTCCTTGTTGACCTTAACGGACTTTGCACGGCCGAGCATATCCATGGTCGTGTCCTTCAGCTCTCTGCCGAGGTCGGAGGAAATTACCTGGCCGCCGGTCAGAACTGCGATATCCTGAAGCATTTCCTTTCTTCTGTCGCCATAGCCCGGAGCCTTGACAGCGACAACGTTGAAGGTGCCTCTCAGCTTGTTTACGATAAGAGTTGTAAGAGCTTCGCCCTCTACATCCTCAGCGATGATGAGGAGCTGAGCGCCGGTCTTAACGATCTGCTCAAGTACCGGAAGGATATCCTGGATGTTGCTGATCTTCTTGTCTGTGATCAGAACATACGGATTCTCGAGGTTTGCTTCCATCTTGTCTGTATCAGTGCACATGTAAGCGGAAACATATCCTCTGTCGAACTGCATACCTTTTACAAGGTCGAGCTCGGTCTTCATGGTCTTGCTCTCTTCAATGGTGATGACGCCGTCTGCGGTAACCTTCTCCATGGCGTCTGCGACCATCTTGCCGACTTCGTCGTCAGAGGCTGAGATCGCTGCAACCTTTGCGATCTGATCCTTGCCCTTGACCGGCTCGCTCATGCCCTTGATGGCCTCAACAGCAACATCGGTGGCCTTCTTCATGCCCTTGCGGAGAATGATCGGGTTAGCGCCGGCTGCGACATTTCTCATGCCTTCGTTGATCATTGCCTGTGCCAGAACGGTAGCGGTTGTTGTGCCATCACCGGCTACGTCGTTGGTCTTTGTGGCAACTTCCTTGACGAGCTGAGCGCCCATGTTCTCGAACTTGTCCTCAAGCTCGATTTCCTTTGCAATGGTAACACCGTCGTTGGTGATGAGCGGTGCGCCGTAGGACTTGTCCAGAACGACGTTTCTGCCCTTCGGGCCGAGTGTTACGCTGACTGTATCAGCAAGCTTGTTGACACCAGCTTCAAGAGCCTTTGTGGCATCAATACCGAATTTAATTTCCTTAGCCATTGTTAATTAATCCTCCTGACTCTTTCTTCTGTCTATTTATGCAATAATCGCAAGGATATCAGACTGCTTTACGATGATGTAGCTCTCATCCTCAAGCTTAACCTCTGTGCCTGCGTACTTGGAGTAGATGATCTTATCGCCCGGCTTTACTTCCATCTTGACTTCTTTTCCGTCAACGACGCCGCCCGGACCTACAGCAACAACAACAGCCTGCTGCGGCTTCTCTTTGGCCTGACCCGGAAGCACGATTCCGGACTTGGTTGTTTCTTCTTCCATAATGGCCTTGATAACGACTCTGTCACCTAAAGGTTTTAATGTCATGATTAACATCCTCCTGTTGCTTTTTATCTTGTTAGCACTCATTTCTCACGAGTGCTAATTCAACTTACAATAAAATAACACCATGCCCGGGCAATGTCAACACAATTGATGAATGCATCTTCGAATTTATAAATTCTTAATGAAGGATGAGAGGATGGAAAATGAGACAGCTGACTTGCCTTCGTTGATTTGACACTGCCGGAAGGCTGGGCTCGCATCGGAAATTGAGAAACTGGTGCGCTCCGATGACAATTTTCAGCCCACAAAAATTGGCAGGCACCGGAATTTCAAAGCAAGTTTGTTTTTGCTGACAATTTTGAAGCAGGCAGGTCAGAAATGTCAGCTGAAATCAAGAAAATGATGATTCCGATGACAAGAAGCTTCAAATCGGGCAGAAATTGTCATCGGAACCAGCGTAAACTTGCTTTCCGATGCGCCGGCCAACCCGCTGGCGTCAAATGAAGCATCGGAATGGCCTGTTTTCTTGTCTCCGATGCGCCGACCGCCTGCAATCGATGCGCCGACCGCCTGCTTCCGGTGCCCTCATCTTTTGATTTGACTATGTATTACCAGCTCATGACTTCATAGCCGTTGTCAGTTACGTGGACCATGATCTCCCACTGGGCGGAGTCGCTGCCGTCGTCTGTGTAGATGGTCCAGTCGTTTTTGTCGTCGACGTAGATTTCGGACGAGCCTTCATTTACCATCGGCTCGATGGTGAATACCATGCCCGGCGCCATGACCATGCCAGTACCTTTGCGGATGACGTAGCTGACGAACGGATCCTCGTGGAACTGCAGGCCGATGCCGTGGCCGCCGACCTGGCGCACGACGCTGTAGCCGTTTTCTTTGGCGTGGTCGTTGATGGCCTGCGCCACGTCGCCGAGGTAGCCCCAGGGTTTTACCTGCTTCAGGCCGAGTTCGACGCACTCTTTGGTGACCTGAACGAGTTTTCTGCGGCTTTCGGAGACGTCACCGATCATATACATGCGGGAGCTGTCGCTGAAGTAGCCGTTCAGAATGGTGGAGCAGTCGACGTTGATGATGTCGCCGTCCTCTACGATGACGTCAGCGCTCGGGATGCCGTGGCATACCTGATCGTTGATGGATGTGCAGACGCTTTTCGGGAAGCCTTCGTAGTTCAGCGGGGCCGGGATGCCGCCCATGCGGGTCGTCTCCTGGTAGACCATCTCGTCGATTTCCTCGGTCGTGATGCCCGGATGGATGTGCTCGCCGACGTAGTCCAGCACAGCGACGTTGATCTTTGCGGACTCGCGCATGCCCTGCAGCTGCTCCTCGTTCTTGATAATCCCGTGCGGCGGCACGATGTTGAATTTCTTGCGGTAGATTTCAATCTTCTTGTCCCACTCTGCGTGGCACTGCCCGTACATCTTTCCGCTGCCGCACCAGCACGGCTCATCTCTGCGTAACTTTCTCAAAACCTTTCAACCTCTTTTCTGTCTGTACACTTCTTATTTCTCGGTCAGTGTCTCGATCAGCGGAGGCACCAGCTGTTTTTTGCGGGACACAACGCCCTTCAGGTACACGCCCGGGCCGTCTGCCTCGACGCCGAACGTATTCACAAGCGCCTCCACGGCGCCCTTTCCGGCCCCGAGTACAATGGAGGACTCGCTCAGAATATCCGTCAGCATGAAGAACATCATGCCGAGGCCTTCCCGGCTGACGGCTTCCTGCATGTACTCAGCCATGCGGTTTTCGATCGACGCGAGCTCTTCGGAACTCATGCTCGTCACCTGACCTACGCCGAAGCGGACCTTGCCCGCCTCAAACGTCTTGTAATCCTGATGCAGCAGTTCTTCAGCCGGCTTGTTCTTCAGGTTGCCGGCTGCCGCGAACATCTTCGCTGCGTATTCCTGCAGGTTGATGCCTGCTTTCTCTGCAAGCTTCTCGCAGGTCGCCTTGTCCAGTGCCGTGCAGGTCGGCGAGCGGAACAGCAGTGTGTCGGAGATAATGGCCGAGCACAGAAGCGCCGCTGTCTCCTTGTCGATTTTGACCTGCTTTTCCCGGTATATTTCCGCAACGATCGTGCAGGTGCACCCGAGCGGCTCGCCGCGGAAATACAGCGGTCCCATCGTCTGCAGAGAACCGAGACGGTGATGGTCGATGATCTCCAGGATATCGGCTGTCTTGACACCGGCAACCGCCTGGCTTTCCTCGTTGTGGTCCATCAGGATTACCTGCTTGCGGCCAGCGCCGAGCAGGTTCCGGCGGGAAATCATGCCGACATAATTGCCGTCCGAATCCTCGATCGGGAAGTCGCGGTAGCGCTTTGTCGCCATCGTGTCATGGATATCTTCCAGATAGGACTCCATTGTGAAGCAGGTGAGCTTTTCGCGTTCGCGCATGAAGAAGCTGACCGGCATGCTCTGATCGATCATCCGGGCCACCATGTACGTGTCATACGGCGTCACAATGATCAGCGTATTGCTGGCCTCGGCGAGCTTGATGATGGACTTGGCCACCTCTTCGCCCTCGCAGACGATCAGGCAGGCCGCGCCGGTCGCGATGGCTGAGATCTGGGATTCATAGCGGTTGCCCAGAATAACGACGTCGCCTTCTTCGATGTACGTTTCCATGAGTTCCGGATTGGCCGCGGAGATGACAACCTTGCCGGTGACTTCTCTGTCTGCGTCGCCCGTCACAACATGGCCGTTTAACGTCTCGACAATGCTGGTATAGCGGGTCTTCGAGCGCGCCAGGATTTCATTGTCATAAATTTCAAAGGAAGATCTGGCAATATCACCGATGGTCACAAGTCCGGCCACCTTGCTGCCGTCCGTGATCGGAAGCGTGAAGATGTTTGCTTCCTTCATCTTCCGGTAGCCCTCCCGCACGGAAAGCGTGCTCTCCACGCCTTTGGTGTGGCGGATCTCGATATCCTTCACCTGCGGCCGGACGTCCGTGACATATTTCGGCGGCTCGACCCCGAGGGTCTTCAGCACGAACCGGGTCTCGTCGTTCAAGTGACCGCAGCGCGCGGGGATGTAGCGGTCCGTATTCTCCGCCTTGTTTTTCAGTCTGGCATAGCAGATCGCGGAGCACACGGAATCCGTGTCCGGATTCTTGTGCCCGATGACAATCACATGTTTCTCACTCATACCTTTCCTCCGCCTGTTACCGGATGATGACTGACAGCGCCCGAAATCCACGCCGCTTCCGGCGCCGGTACGCTGCAGCTAATCATG
This sequence comes from uncultured Lachnospiraceae bacterium, assembly GCA_900314255.1. Lineage (GTDB taxonomy): Bacteria > Bacillota > Clostridia > Lachnospirales > Lachnospiraceae > UBA4285. The sequence continues at coordinate 20,167 of OMUP01000034.1, forward strand.
ATTCCCTATAATAGCACTCAGAGAGCAGAAGGTGCAATTCTTATCAGGAATGCTGTCAACTTTTGGCTTCTTCATAAGAAAGTCTGCTCTTCCTGAGCCTGCGGTAGAAAATCAGACTCAGGATCAGCGAAACGCCTTCCGCCACCGGAAACGCAAACCAGACGAGGTTGACATTTCCCATAAGAGAAAGCAGATACGCTGCCGGGAGAATGACAACCAGCTGGCGAACGACGGTGATGATCAGACTGTGGAACGGATTGCCGACCGCCTGGAACACGGTCGAGCACACGATGCCGATGCCGGCCATCGGAAAACTGATCGCGATGACCCTAAGCGTCACCTCGCCGATTTTCTCCACCTCCGGCGTGGCGTGAAAGAGCCCCAGCAGCGTGTCCGGAATCGTTTCAAATACCAGCAGCCCGAGCAGCATGTACGCGACGGCCAGAATCATCCCCATCCGGATCGTCTGCCGGATGCGGTCCGGCCTTCCCGCCCCGCGGTTGTAGCTTAAAATCGGCACCAGACCGCTGTTCAGTCCGAATACCGGCATGAACACGAAGCTGTTCAGCTTGAAGTAAATGCCATACGCCGTGATGGCGTCCTCCGAAAAGTTCTTGAGAATCAGGTTGATCCCGAACGTGAGCACGGAGGTTATCGATGACATCAGGATCGAAGGAACGCCGATCTGATAGATCTTCCCCACCTCCTCGATGTCAGGATGAAAGACGCCGCACAGGCGGATCCGGATGAAGCGGCGGTTGACGGTTGCGTTCAGAATCAGCGCAAAAACGGCGGCGGCGATCTGTCCGATGACCGTAGCGATGGCAGCGCCCTTGACCCCCATTTCCGGAATGCCGGAAAATCCGAAAATAAAGACCGGATCCAGCACAATGTTGATGATGGCACCCGTGGCCTGCGTGATCATCGAATAAAGGGAAAGTCCTGTCGCCTGCAGAAGCCTCTCGCACATGATCTCCAGAAAGCAGCCGAACGAAAACAGCATAACCACCGACAGGTAGTCGCTGCCGTACTGCCGGACCTCCGGAATGGCCGTCTGGATAACGTAAAACGGTCGGATAATGACAAATGACAAAACAGCAAACACAGTATATGTGATCACCGCCAGAAACAGCCCGGTTTCTGCCGTCCGGTCAGCATTTTCCTGCTTTCCTTCTCCCAGATGTCTTGAAAGCAGTGAATTCACGCCGACGCCGGTCCCTACCGCGAAGGCGATGATCAGGTTCTGAATCGGAAACGCGATGGAAACCGCCTCCAGAGCGTCCGTGTTGTAATGACCGACATAGACGCTGTCCACGATGTTGTACAGCGCCTGAATAAGCATGGAGATAACAATCGGCATCGCCATCTCAAACGTAAGTCTCGGGATCGGAAGCGTGCCGAGTTTGTTTTCCTGTTGTGTCATGCAAAGATTTTCCCCCTTAGTTTGTTCATTTACCATCCGCTCCTGCGGTGGAGTTTCCGGTACCACTTCGACATCCTGTACTCTCTTTCGCCGAAGTACCGGCGGATGCGGTCGATCAGCACCGACAGTCCGAAGAACAGCGCACCGCTCGCGGCACAGGTCGGGAACAGCAGCAGGATCTCGCGCGTGGAGATCATCGTCATGGAGAACACCGACGGGAACAGGATGATCGCCCCGATGGCGGCCGCGACGGAAAGCACGATGACAATGACGCGGAAGATGTCAAAAGGCCGGCACACGCGGATGAGCACGCACACGCCCACAAACAGCATGACGATGACCGTCATGACGGACTGGCTCTCCAGCGGAATTTTTGCCGCTGCCCCGAACAGCGTCATACATGCCACTGCCGTGAAATCCGTCAGGCCTCCGGGCAGAGCGTTCAAAATTGCGGTCGACAGGAATTTGCCGCGGATCAGCTTGTTTTCCGGCTGCATCGCAAGCAGGAACGCCGGCATCCCGATGGTAAATGCAGAAATCAGCGAAATCTGCGCGGCCCGCAGCGGGTACGTCAGCGCAAAGGCCAGCGTCAGCACGCACATGAGAATCGAGAAGATGTTCTTCACAAGGAACAGCGACGCGGAGCGCTGAATGTTGTTGACGACCTGGCGGCCCTGCAGAACGACCTCCGGCATGCACGAGAAGTCCGAATCCAGCAGCACGATCTGCGCACAGTTGGCTGCCGCCTCGCTTCCCGACGCCATGGCCACGGAGCAGTCTGCCTCTTTGAGCGCCAGCACGTCGTTGACGCCGTCGCCGGTCATGGCCACCACGCGTTTGTCGGCCTTGAGCGCCGCGATAAGCTTTTTCTTCTGCTCCGGCTGAACCCGCCCGAAGACAGTGTAGCGGGAGACGCCGGCGCGGTAGTCGCCCCAGGTCTTCAGCTCGCCGGCGTCGATGTACCGGTCGGCATCCCTGATGCCGGCCATCTTCGCGACGGCTGAGACGGTGACGGGGTTATCGCCGGAGATGACTTTGACGGTCACCCCCTGCTCCTGGAAATACCGGAATGTCTCCGGTGCCTGCTCGCGGATTGCATTGCCCAGGAAAATGAACGCCTCCGGTATGACCGGAACCGTGAGCGGCTTTCCATTGATGCGCTGCCCGTCCGGGAGTCTTCCGAAGGCAAGAACACGGTAGCCCTGCTCAGCCCCCTCTTCGATCACATTGCGGTAGCGGTCATACTCCGAGAGAAGAAGCCTCTCCGGCGCGCCGATGAGATAATCAGCCGTCTCAAATGAAACGCCGGAAAACTTGAGCTCGGACGTGAACGGATAGACTTTGCGCGGCGGCTGGGCGGCCGCGGCGGCTTTTTCCTGCTTGTGTTCGATGTAGGACTTGAGTGTGGCCATCGTCAGGTTGTCACTGCTCATGGCCTCGGTCAGATCGGCAAGATGAGCTAAGACTTCCGCTTTTTCCGCGCCTTCCACGATCTTTACGCCGTGGACTTTCATCTCATTTTCCGTGATGGTCCCGGTCTTGTCGACGCAAAGAGTGTCAACCCGCGCAAGGGTCTCGACGCTTGCCATGCGGTGCACGATGACGTGCTGATGGGCCAGAAGCGCCACAGCCATGGCCAGGCGCACGCTGGTGAGCAGATAGAGGCCTTCCGGGATCATTCCGATCACGGCGGCGACCATCGCGACAACCGACTGATAGACGGTCATGCCAAGGAACATAATGTCCTGCACCATCATGCCGATGCCAAGCGGTACGATGATGATGCCGATCACATGCAGAAGTCTCGAGAGAGACCGCATCATCTCCGTCTGCTGCTGCCCCTCGGCCTTCTTTGCCTCGGCCGTCAGATGCGAGACATAGGAATCCTGCCCGACGGCCGTGAGCGTCGCGTCGCAGCTTCCGGACACGATGAAGCTGCCGGACAGCAGCCGGTCGCCGGGGCCCTTTACGATCTCGTCGGCCTCTCCGGTCACAAGCGCCTCATTCACGCGCACACTGCCCTCCTGCACCGTGGCGTCGGCCCCGATCTGCTTTCCGGAGCGGTAGTGCACCAGGTCCCCGAGGACAAGCTCTTCCGTCGGAATCTCCGTGAGCACGCCGTCCCGGTACACCTCCGTTTTCGGCGCATTCAGCACCGACAGCTTGTCCAGGACCGACTTCGAGTACAGCTCCTGCCCGATCCCGATCAGCGTATTGGCGACAATGATGATGAGAAATGTCATGTCCCGGTAGGCGCCGACGACAAAGAGCATGGCGCCGAGCACCAGGAACAGGAAGTTGAAGTACGTGAAGATATTTTCTCTCAGAATCTGTCCGACAGTCTTTGAGGATTCATGTACCTGAACGTTTGATTTTCCTTCTTGCGTGAGTCTTTCCGCCTCTGATGAAGTCAGTCCCCTGCCTGCTGTGTTCAAATCCGCACGTTTCCTTTCTGCAGTCTGGTCTGCACCTTCTTTAAGTATCTTTTCCGCTCCGTCAGCAGCACGGTCTTTCGTAGGTAAAAAAAGACTGCCCTGTCAGTGACAGGGCAGTCTTTCCATAATCTTTCGGCTTACAAAAATCTATATCAATACTGATAGAGGTTCAATTGTATCCTGAATTATGATGATCAGCCTTTTACGACCTTGACATTGACTGCCTGCGGACCCTTCTCGCCCTGCTCAACGTCGAATGTCACTCTCTGGCCTTCGTCAAGAGACTTGAATCCATCGCTGAGGATGCCGCTGTAATGAACGAATACATCGCCGCCCTTGCCGCTTACAGAGCTGTCATCCGGTGTGATGAAACCAAAGCCCTTCTGAGCATTGAACCACTTTACTGTGCCTTCCATTAGAAAGTACCTCCTAATTCTCACGGGCAATTTTTTTACCCATAGCAATAAAATACCATAGGCCTGTAAAGGTGTCAATCAGAAATTAAAGGCTCTGTTTTCGGGCCTTCCGCCGGATCCGGCCGCTGATCCGCCTTTCCGGCACCTCAGTCCGAAAGTCCGGCAAATACCGGCTTTAACGCCGGATAAAGTGTCTGAAACTCGCGGTAGCGCTTTTCATACAGAGCGGCGAGCTGCGGATCCGGTTTTTCCTCCGCCTTCATCGTCACAATCGCCTCAGCCGCTGCCTCGACGCTCTCGTACACGCCGTCCGCGGCCATCGCCAGCATCGCTGCTCCCATGCCCGGCCCCTGCTCGTTCTCCGGGATCTGGACGGTGATGTTCAGGACATTGGCCATGATCGTGCGCCAGAGCGGGCTCTTTGCGCCGCCGCCGCAGATGGTTGCATTTGCCGGGTGGATGCCCAGCGACTTCACAACCTCAAACATATCCCGGAAAGCAAATGCGACGCCTTCCAGAACCGCCTGGGTCATGTCCTCGCGGGTGGTGTCCATCGTGATTCCCGTGAAGGTCGCGCGGGCCTTCGGATCATTGAGCGGCGAGCGCTCACCCATCAGGTACGGGAGGAAATACACGTGGTTTTTCCCGAGATTATGAATTTCCTCCTGCTCACGCCCGTAATCCTGCGTCTTCAGGATGCTGTCCATCCACCACTTGTTGCAGGAAGCGGCCGACAGCATGCAGCCCATCAGGTGGAACTTCCCATCCGCGTGTGCAAAGGAGTGCAGCGCATTGTTCGGGTCCACACGGAAAGTGTCCGACGAGATGAAGATCGTGCCGGAAGTCCCCAGCGACAGCGTGCACCGGTCCGGGCCGACAGTCCCTGTTCCGACAGCCGCCGCAGCGTTGTCACCCGCGCCGGCCGCGATGATCACGTCACCGGGCAGCCCCAGCGCATCCGCAATCTCCTTCTTAAGTGTTCCGACTTTCTCCCAGGACTCGCAGAGCCTCGGCAGCTGCGCATCAGAAATACCGCACAGCCCGCACATCTCCTCGGACCATCTCTTGTGCTTCACATCCAGCAGCAGCATGCCCGAAGCGTCAGAATAATCCGTGACAAATGCACCCGAAAGCCGGTACGCCAGATAGTCCTTCGGCAGCATGATCCTGGCTGTCTTCTCGAAGTTCTCCGGCTCATTATCGCGCACCCACAGGATCTTGGGCGCCGTAAAGCCGGCGAAGGCTATATTGCCCGTATATCCGGAGATCACATCGCGCCCGATGGTTTCGTTGAGATATTCCACCTGCCGCTGCGATCTTCCGTCGTTCCAGAGAATCGCCGGGCGGATGACCTGATCATCCTTGTCCAGCATGACGAGACCGTGCATCTGGCCGCCGAACGACATGCCGCGCACCTGACTTCTGTCAATGTCTGCGGTCAGCTCTTTCAGGCCGTCCAGTGTCTTTTCATACCAGTCCTCGGGATTCTGCTCTGACCAGCCGGGGTGCGGAAACGAGAGCGGATATTCACGCGAGACAATTTTGCAGATCGTTCCCTTCTCATCCATCAGAAGGAGCTTGACGGCAGAGGTCCCCAGATCGATTCCGATGTAATACATATGTCCTCCCTGAATCAGCGGCAAACTGCACCCGCCGGTTTACTTTTTCGGCATTTTAAACGAAGACTTCAGCTCGACGATCCGGTTGAACACCGGCGCGCCCGGCTTGCTGTCCTTGAGATCTGCGACAAAGTAGCCATTTCTCACGAACTGGAAATGATCCTCCGGCTTTGCGTCGATGAGCGACGGCTCGACAACGGCGTCCGGAATCACGGTCAGGGAGTGCGGGTTGACGTTGACCTCGCCGGTCTCCTCGTTGTACACACCCTTGCTCTCGTCCACGATGTTCTCGTACAGGCGGACGGTCACGCGCTTTCCTTCTTTTGCTGATACCCAGTGAATCGTGCCCTTGACCTTGCGGGTAGTGCACTCGCCGCCGCGGGTCTCCGGATCGTATGTGGCGTGAATAGCTGTCACATTTCCATCCGCATCCTTCTCGCAACCGGTGCACTTCACAAAGTAAGCGTTCATCAGGCGCACTTCGTTGCCCGGGAACAGGCGGAAATACTTCTTGACCGGCTCTTCCATGAAGTCCTCGGCCTCGACGTACAGTTCCTTTGTGAAAGGAACCTTGCGGCTTCCGAGCGCCTCATTCTCCTGGTTGTTCGGCACGTCAAGCCACTCGGTTTTGTCTTCCGGATAGTTGTCGATGACAAGCTTAACCGGGTGCAGAACCGCCATGGCGCGGGACGCCTTCGGCTTCAGGTCCTCGCGGATGCAGTACTCCAGCTGCGGGTATTCGACGGCGCCCTGTGCCTTCGTGATGCCGACGAGGTCGATGAACTTCTTGATCGACTCCGGCGTGTAGCCGCGGCGGCGCAGTCCGGCAATCGAAACCAGGCGCGGATCATCCCATCCGTCGACGATGCCTTTCTCGACAAGCTTTTTGATGTAGCGCTTGCCGGTCACGACATTTTCCAGGTAGAGTTTGGAAAACTCGATCTGTCTCGGCGGATTTTCATATTCAAGTTCGCGCACAACCCAGTTGTAGAGCGGTCTGTGGTCCTCGAACTCCAGCGTGCACAGCGAGTGCGACACGCCTTCGACCGCGTCCTCGATCGGGTGCGCAAAGTCATACATCGGGTAGATGCACCATTTGTCACCGGTGCGCTGATGGGCGATGTGGGCGATGCGGTAGATGACCGGGTCGCGCATGTTGATGTTCGGCGACGCCATGTCGATCTTGGCGCGCAGGACTTTTTCGCCGTCCTGATACTTGCCCGCCTTCATATCCTCGAAGAGCTGCAGGTTTTCCTCGATGGAGCGGTCACGCCACGGGCTGTTCTTGCCGGGCTCGGTGAGTGTGCCGCGGGTCGCGCGGATCTCCTCGGCGCTCTGATCGTCGACAAATGCCTTGCCCTTCTTGATCAGCTTCACAGCGCCTTCATACATCTGCTCAAAATAATCGGACGCGAACTTCACCTCGCCGTCCCACTTCGCGCCGAGCCACGCGACGTCGCGCTCGATGGACTCGACGAACTCCCACTTTTCCTTTGTCGGGTTCGTGTCGTCAAAGCGCAGGTTGAAGCCGCCGTTGTACTCTTTTGCGATGCCGTAATTCAGCAGAATCGCCTTGGCGTGGCCGATGTGAAGGTAGCCGTTCGGTTCCGGGGGGAACCGGGTGCGGACGGTCTTTGTGTGGCCCTCTTTGATATCTTCATCGATGAATTGTTCGATGAAATTCTTTGACTCTTTCTTTTCCGTTTCCATAGTTTCCTCCCCGGTTTATTGTTCTGAAGTCTCCGGAACCGGACTCACCAGTCCCTGGTCCTTCAGCAGCCGTACGGTATCATCCACCGCAGTCCGCAGTGTCTTGCCCGTCAGCTGAATTGTGATCTGTGCATAATGCATGTAAAGATACAGCCGTTCCTCAAAGATCTCCCGGACCGTCTCCTTGCCGTTGCGCACGACGCCCCGCGCGTCCAGATCGCCCAGGCGGTCCTCCAGTTCCTGTTCCGGCGCATCCAGGTACACGATCGTTCCGATCTGCGCCAGATGCTCCATCGCGTCTTTTCCGTAAACCGCGCTGCCGCCGGTTGCGATGATCGTGTGCTCGCACTGAAGAGCGGCAAGCTCATGATTTTCCAGCTCGATGAACCCTTCGTCGCCGCGCTTCATGATCAGCTCCTGCAGAGTTCTTCCGTATTTGTGCTGGATGACCAGGTCCGTGTCCACAAAATCATATCCCAGCTGCTTGGCCAGCACAACCCCGATTGTGGACTTTCCGACCCCGGGCATTCCGATCAAAACGATGTTACTTTTCATGGGCTTTCTGCTCCTTCATGTTTACTTTCTGACGGCTTCCTGCTCCATCTCCTTCAGCTCCGCGAGCGGGAATTCATACGTTTTCCCGCAGAACTGGCAGTTCACCTCGATCGGCTTTCCGTCGCCGATCATCTCCTGCAGTTCCTTTTTCCCGAGGCTGATGAGTCCGCTTCTCATGCGCTCTCTGGAGCAGCCGCAGTACCAGGACACCGGCAGTCTGTCCAGAATCTCCAGTCCTTCCGGCGCCAGGATTTCCTGAAGAATATCCTCCGGCGTCTTTCCCGCGGCAAGACTTTCCGTAATCTGCGGCATCGTGCGCAGCCGGTTCTCAAGGCGCAGCGTCAGTTCCTGCGTCGCACCCGGCATCAGCTGGACAATGAAACCGCCTGCTTCCGCGACCGTCGCGTCCTTCTTCATGCGCACGCCGAGTCCCACCGACGAAGGAACCTGCTCGCTCTCCGCGAAGTAATTGGTCAGATCGTCGCCGATCTCACTGGTCACAAGGATCGTGTCGCCCACATACGGTTCCCGCAGGCCGGTGTCCTTGATGACGCTCAGGACACCGAGTCCCACTGCGCCGGCCACATCCAGATGGCCGTTCTTGTTGGGGACAATGACCTGCGGATTCTTCGCAAAGCCTTTTACATGGCCGGCCGCGTCCGCCGTCACAAGCATCATCTCAACAGGTCCCTGCGACTGGATCCGGATCGTCAGGCGGTCCTGATCATTTTTCATCATGGAGCCCATCATGACGCCGCCGGAAAGCAGCCGTCCCATGGCAACCGTGACCACCGGGCTCATATTGTGAAGTCTGCGCGCCTCTTCGACCGTGTCGGTAGTGCGGCAGGCAAAAGCACGCACATAGCCGCCGGCCGCGATGGCGCGGGCAATGTAATCTCCCATATTTATTTACCTTTTCTTTCTGAGAACCACGTAGATCCGCTCGGAATCCTTCTTCGGGCGGTCGTATGTCAGCGCGTCGTAAAAGGCCTCCACTTTAAAGCCGCAGCTTTCCGCCGCGCGCTTCACTTCATCCGTCGTGAAACCGTGCTGTACGTGCGTCTCTTCGAATCTTGTGAACAGTCCGTTCATGTCCTTCACAAAAATGGACAGATCGTACTCGTTGTTGTGTGTCTCGTCGTAATAGAAATTCTCCCAGATATAAGCCGAATCCTCGCGGTTCTCCGCATACACGTGATCCGCCAGGACATCCTGGAAGAAATGAATCGTCTTCAGATCAAAGATGAAAACACCGTCGTCCTTCAGCGCCTCGTGCGCCGCCGTGAATGTCTGCTTCAGATCCTTGTCTGTCAGCAGATAATTCATAGCATCCGCCAGAGAAACCAGGCAGTCCGCCGGCTCCGGGATGGCAAAGGACCGCATATCCTGCTGGCTGTAGAGGATCGGCAGGTCGTCTCTGAGCCGCTTCTGCTCCGCCATCGTGAGCATGTCGACCGACAGATCAATGCCCACGCAGCTGTAGCCGGCCTTCGCCAGCCGCTCCGTCACATTGCCCGTTCCGCAGCCCAGATCCACGACCTGGCCGCCGGTCGGAACGCGGTAGAGTTTCATGAGCGCAATCAGATATTTCGCCCAGTCATCATAAGGAATATTGTCCATGAACGCGTCATAGACTTCCGCAAATCCGGTGTAGCTTTTCAAGTGAATTCCTCTCCTTGCGATTCATGCTGCGGGTAAGGCAGCTGACCGCCTGATCCCCGCGCATATACTTTGTTATGATAACACAAAACTCCCATGCACGGCAAAAAGCGCATGGGAGTCAGAAATTTCTATTCTCTTTCAGACGTCGTACTTGCGAAGGCCCGGTCTTCCGCAGCAGTTCTTGTACTTTTTGCCGCTGCCGCACGGGCACGGATCGTTGCGGCCGATCTTCTTCGGCTTCACGATTGTCCCGGACTTCTTCTGCTTCAGCCACAGCGTCTTGCGGGTCTTTTCATCAAGAAGTGCGTCCCACTCAGGCAGCTCATACAGCCAGCTGGCCTTGCAGGCGACCATGTTGTAGAACAGCTTTTCCGCGTCAAAGTCCAGCGAAACAGCCGTGTTCTCGTCCATCGTCTCGATCGGATTCTTTTCCTTCAGGGAGTCGTTGATTCCGTCGAGGAACCCGGTCATCATCTCGAGGCTCACGCCGAACGTGTCCGCCAGTTCCTTCACTGTGCCCTTGTACGGCTCTTTCGCGGCGAGAACCTTCTCATAGATTCCCTTTTCCTGCGCGAAATACGCCTGCCAGAGCTTCTTGTTCGCTTCCTGATCTTCGCTTTCGTAGGCGTCTTTGCGCCAGTTCTCAAGTAATGTCATCCTTCAGGCTCCGTTTCATTCATCCTGCAGGCGCTGGACCATGTTCCAGATGTCTTCCGCCGAATTGAAATTCTCCGGAACGATGTCCGCCGGAGTGATCTCAATGTCGAACTTGTCATTCAGATCTCCAACAAGAGACACGATGGCAAATGAATCCAGCACGCCGTCATCAACCAGCGTATCGCACGACTTGATGTCGACAGACGGGCAGATATCTTCCAGCATACGAATAATCTCATCCATGAGTTTCTACCACCTTTCGGTACTTTTCATTTTCCTACGATACAACAGGCAATACAGCTGCGTCAAGACCGAGATAGAGCCTCTTTTTGTCAGATGTCTGAATCTGTCTTTGCCCCTGAAACAGGCTCAAAGCAGCCGCACGAGTCCCTTGCGGGAGTTGATCACATCCGATCCGATGCTGCCCCGGTACACTTCGAGTTTCCCGGCCGAGTACGCGAGAATGCGCGGAAGCTTGCGGGACAGGAACAGATACATCGCCTCTGTCACCGAATACGCTCCGGTCTCGAAGAACACCAGTGTGTCGCCGATATGGGGCTCTTTGATCAGAGCGCGCTTGAGCAGCACATCCGACGTCGTGCAGAGCGCGCCGCACACGGTCCACTCGAAACGCTTCTCATAAGAGGAGACACGGCCCTTTCCCTGGCGCAGGCCGACGCCCTCGCCGCCCTGCGGGATATAAGTCACCGGCGGCATGTGCATGCCGAACGCCTGTCCGTAGTAATTCAGATGATTGATGCCGCCGTCGACGATCAGGTACTGCTCATCGCGGTTCACCTTCATGTCGACAACCCTTGTCACGTACATCCCGCAGAGTGCGGCCAGGTAGCGGCCGATCTCAAGGCTGAAATGATACTTTCCGCCAAAGGATGCGAGTTTATTTGCCAGCATCTGGCAGCCGGACAGGTCGTTTTTATACGCTTCATCGCCGAAATACTCGACCTTAAGCCCCGGTCCGTACTCGATCTCTTTCACTGTAAAGCCGTAGTCTTCCTTCAGCGAATCGCAGAATTCATCGAGCTTGTCGAGCTCTTCGGCGATCTCGTCGAATTTGCGCTTCTGTGTGCCCGTGTACTGCTGGAGGCCGCAGATGCGGATGTTCGGATATGCGCCGCGGTGCTCCACGATTTCGCGGATCGCGTCTTCATCGATGCCGAACTGGTTTCCGCCGGTCAGCCGCAGCAGCACCGGGATCTGAATCCTGCGCGCCGCAGCCATGTCATTTAACAGAAGGAACTGTCCGATCGACTCGACCGTGTACATGCCGACACCGCCGCAGGCGTCCATCACATGCTCCAGATCCTCGCGCTCCTTGTACACGCCGGAGAGAACGATCGAGGCCATCGGCACACGCTCGCGCTCGCAGATGGCGAATTCGCCCGGTGAGCACACCTCGAATTTCGCCCGGCTGAATCCGGTCACGGTGTGGACCAGGAACGGATTGGCCTTCATGGCATAGACCAGCGTCACGTCATCCCCGACAATCTGCTGGATCGCCTCGAACCGCTCGCGGAACGAGTCAAGATCAAACAGGTAAAACGGCGTCGGATAGTTATCCATCACGCCGGCAAGTTCACTCATATCAAACATCCGGAATTACTCCTTCTCGTCCTCGCTCACTCTCAGCAGCGCCTTCCGGTCGATTTTCCCGTTCTTGGTCAGCGGGAATTCCGGCATATTCTTCATAAACGTCGGAATCATGAACCGCGGAATCTTCTGCTGCATCGTCCTGCTGATTTCCTTCTTGTCGGCCTTGCCGATGTAAAAAAGTGCCAGCCGGTTGTTGGTCTTGTCAAAGACACAGCAGCTGCGCACGACATCCTTGCAGGCATTGGCCGCAAGTTCGACCTCTGAAAGCTCGATGCGGTGCCCGAACAGCTTCACCTGAAAATCTTTGCGTGTGCGGTAGAACAGCTCGCCGTCCTCGCTGTAGCTGGCCAGATCGCCGGTGCGGTAGATCGTCTCCGGATAGCGGTTATTCAGCGGATTCTGGACAAATGCCTCCGCCGTCTTGTCCGGTGCGTTCAGATACCCGAGCGTCACCGCCGTGCCGGACACACAGATCTCGCCCAACCGGTCCGGCTCCTGCGCCGTGATGAGATGGTTGTTCTCGTCAAGCAGGAACACGCGCTCGTTCGGGAACGGCCTTCCCAGCGGAAGCTCCTCGTCGTCCTGGAATTCCCGGTTTACAATATAGTACATGCAGTTGCAGGTGATCTCCGTCGGTCCGTACACGTTGACAAATGTCGCGTGCGGATACGCCTTTCTCCATGCGTTCAGATGCCGGATGGGCATCACCTCGCCGGAGAAAATCACGCGGCGGATCGAAGACGGGATCTTGTAGGAAAACCCGTTCAGCGTCGTGACAATGCACAGCGCCGACACCGCCCAAGTCAGGCTCGTGACCTTCCGGTCATCCAGAAAATCCAGGAGCTTTGTCGGGAACGAGAAGTAAAGCTTCGGGATCAGCTCCAGCGTCGCACCGGTGCTGATGGCCGAATAGATATCCTTGACCGAGACATCAAAGTCAAACGGCGCCTGATTTCCGATGATGTCGTCCTCTCCGATCTCCATGATCTTCGTGAAGTACCCGATGAAGTCGATGACCGAGCGGTGGCTGACAAGAACCCCCTTCGGCATTCCGGTGGAACCTGATGTGAAGATGGCGTAGAGCGGATCGATGTCAAGCGCCTCGCGCCGCACCACCGCCAGCGCCTTCTTCTCGGCCGCTGTGACACGGTGTGCCTGGAGATCCTCCGCATTGACAATCGGACCAGTAAACCCGAGCCCTGCAAGCCGGCGGCTCATTTTCTTGTCCGTCACGAGGACAGCCGGCCGCAGGGTCGAAAGGATATGCTGCAGACGCTCCGGCGGCTGGGACGGATCCAGCATGCAGTAAAAACCGCCCGCATAGACCGCGCCGAAGAACACGGCCAGCGTCTGTACCGTCTTGTCCATGAACACGGCCACAGCCTGGCCCGGCTTCACATACCGGTGCAGCGCCGCGCCGCAGGTAAACGAAGCCTGCCAGAGCTCCTGATATGTCATGCTGCTCTTCAGGTCCTCCACGGCCGTTTTCTGCGGAACTCTGCCCGCGCTCTCCTCCAGAAATTCCAGAACGTTGATTTTGTTCATAACCGAAACATTGCCTTTCTTGTACGCCCCCGCTACAATACAGGAAAAAGCGCGCAGGAGGTACCGCACTTGAAAATTTTACGACGCATCCTGGCTGTGTCCGGCATCGCTGCCTGGGCTGTACTTATCGTACTGACTCTTATATCTGCATTTTCCGGGACGGGTCCTCTTTCCGACGCCCTCCCCGGACTGCTGTTCACCGATATCGCACTGCCTGTCGTTCTCTACGCCATGCAGCTGATGTACCGGATCCTCAAAAAGAAATAACGCCAAAACCCCCCGGCGCGACTCGCTTAAGCTGTCTGCCGGGGGTTTTCTGTCTGTGCAAATTATCTGGACAGTCTGCTCTCTCTGTGAATAATATCATGCCGCGCCGGGCCGTTGCTCACCAGCGTGATCGGAACCTGAATTTCCTCTTCGATCGCGTTGACGTAGTCCTGGCACTCCTGCGGAAGATCCTCGAACTTGCGGATTCCGCGGATATCGCTCTTCCAGCCCTTGAAGACCTTCAGAACCGGCTTTGCCTTCTCCAGCACATGGGTCGTCGGGAAGTCGCGGATAATCTTGCCGTCCACTTCGTAGCCGATGCACATCGGAATCTCATCCAGATATCCGAGCGCGTCCACAACGGTCAGGGCAGCCTGTGTCGCGCCCTGCATGCGCACGCCGTAGCGGGTTGCGACCGCATCGAACCATCCCATTCTTCTCGGACGGCCAGTCGTCGCACCGTACTCGCCGCCGTCACCGCCGTGATCACGCAGCGCCTGTGCCTCGTCGCCGAAAATCTCGCTGACAAATGCGCCCGCGCCCACCGCAGACGAATATGCCTTGGCAACCGCGATGACATTTTTGATCTCTGCCGCCGGAATGCCGGCGCCAACCGCCGCGTAGGAAGCAAGCGGTGAAGAAGACGTTACCATCGGGTAGATGCCGTGGTCCGGATCCTTCATGGTGCCGAGCTGGCCCTCGAAGAGGATGTCCTTGCCTTCCTTCAGAGCCTCATGCAGATACGCACTGGTGTCGGCCAGATACGGCTCGATCATCTCCTTGTACTGCATCAGGGTGTTGTAGATTTCCTTCGGATCCAGAAGCGGCTTGTGATAGAGATGCTCGAGCATGACGTTCTTGAGTGTCGCCACGTGCTCGCACTTGTCCATCAGCTCATCCTTGTCGTCAAAGAGCTCGCTGACCTGGAAGCCGATTTTTGCATATTTGTCGGAATAAAACGGTGCAATTCCGGAGCGGGTGGAGCCGAAGGACTTTCCGGCCAGGCGCTCCTCTTCATATGTATCCAGAAGAACGTGATATGGCATCAGGATCTGCGCGCGATCCGACACAAGAATCTTCGGCTTCGGAACCCCTCTTTCCACGAGGTGGTTGAGCTCTTTCACGAAATACGGAATGTTCAGAGCTACACCATTGCCCAGGATATTTGTAACCTGCTGGCAGAATACGCCGGATGGAAGAAGATGCAGAGCGAACTTGCCGTACTCGTTGACAATCGTATGCCCCGCATTGGCGCCGCCCTGGAAGCGGGCAACCACATCCGCCTTCTCGGCGAACATATCGGTGATCTTGCCCTTGCCTTCATCACCCCAGTTTGCGCCCACAATCGCTGTTACCATAATCTGTCCTCCGTTCAACTGACAAATTCACCCGACCCGGGGTGAAATAACCGTGACCCGTAGAACCGTCACACGCCGTTAATAGTATCACCCCTGACTCTCAGGCGTCAAGCGCCTCAATCAGCGCCAGGAGCGTGAGAGACTGGCCGTAGGCCATCGGATGAATGATGATGTTCTTGTAATGATCGGCATCCATGCCCATCGCGGTGCCGCTGGATACGTTCAGGACCGTGCCGTCTTCCGCAACGTTGTCGCAGATCGCCATAACCGCCTTCAGCGCCGTCTCGCGGTAGCTCTCATCGAGCAGCCCGCTCTTGACGCCGATGAGCATGCCGGCTGCAATCGCCGCAGAGCCCGAAACTTCCTCGTAAGATGTCGGATCCAGCAGCACGGTGTGCCACAGTCCCGACGGAGCCTGGCAGGCTTTCAGGGCCTCGACATGCGTCTTGTATGTGTCGATGAAATACTGCTTCACGCCTGCGTCGATATCATCCCCGCGGTCCGCCAGGAATGCCATCATGCCGTACGTGAACCAGGAATCGCCGCGGCACCAGTAGATCCCGCCGAAGTTGTCGTTTCTCTCAAAGCTCCAGCCGTGGTACAGCAGACCTGTCTTCTTGTCGTACAGATACTTGATGTGAACCAGGAACTGGTGAACGGCCTCTGCCTTCCAGTCCTCGCGCCCGCAGCGGATGCCCATGCGGTTTAAGAACAGCACCGCCATGAACAGCGTGTCGGCCCAGATCTGCGAAGGATTGAGCATGACGCCGTTCCGGTCGCCGATGGCGCTCGTCACATGCTGGAAGCCGCCGTCCTTTGTCTTCGGCAGCCCGTTCATCAGCCAGTCCGCCTGGTCCTCGCACATCTTCTCGTACTGCGGCATATCGTCCAGCAGCGAACAAATGGAAAGGAATGGCGCCGTGGTGTTGATGTTCCGGCTCGGAAGACCGATCTTCAGATTGTTCTCGATCCAGTTGCGAATAAACTCTTCATAGCGCTTGTCGCCATAGAAGCTCTGCAACTGGTACAGTCCGTACAGACCGACACCCTGCGGCCAGTCCCACTCTTCTATTCCGAAATCGCGGTCGCACTTCCCGGCCGCCATAATCTCCTCAACGCTGAGCCCCTTGCTCTCTTCCGGCTCCGTGCCTCCCAGATGGATCAGCTTGTCGACTACCTTGTCGATCTTATCCAGAAGCAGTTCCTTTTCCATAGTCCCTCCCGTGTCAGAATTATCGGTTTATGATATGATGGAT
>OMUP01000075.1 GCA_900314255.1 uncultured Lachnospiraceae bacterium
ACCTGGGAGGCGGTCAGCGTCGAGGAAGTTACGAAGTAGGTGCTGAAGATGCCGACACCAAAGATGATGGCCGGGATCTTCCAGGCCTTGCCCCAGTGCTTTTCCTGGCCGAGGCCGTACTCCATGTAGTAGGTCGGTCCGCCGGTCGTGGTGCCGTCCGGCTTCTTGTGGCGGTAGTACAGGCCCAGTGTAACTTCGACCTGTTTGATGATCATGCCGAGAAACGCGCTCATCCACATCCAGAAGAGGGCGCCCGCGCCGCCGGCCGCGACGGCCGTCGCGACACCGGCGATGTTGCCGAAGCCTACGGTTCCGCCGATGGCAGTTGAAATCGCCTGGAACGGTGTGATGGTACCGGTTTTGGTCTCATCGGCGTTTGCCTTGCCGGTGAAGATCTTGCCGATGGTGTTCTTCATGATGAAGCCGAAGTGGCGGATCTGGAAGAACTTCGAGCGGACGGTGAAATAGATGCCGGAGCCGATGATGAGGACCAGAAGCGGAGTGCCCCACAGGACTCCGTCCAGCCAGCCTAAGAATTGAATCATACAGAATTTCCTCCTTTGTCTGTCCCTGTATGGTTGCCGCGGGCCGATGCATATTCACTGCCGCGGGATCTGTGTGAGAGATAAGAGATAGGAGAAACTGTAAATAAAAAAGGACCTGTATGCCGCTAAAGCACACAGATCACCTTTCTCAATGCCAATAGCGCCTCTTCATATTTGGTAAATGAAGGAGTGGCAGGGGTATTGTCCTCTGCCCCCACGAAGCACCCCTGCCGGGATCCCTCGTTCGGCGGTGATTACCTTTCAGCAGCTTCAAAGCCTGCCGGCTCAACTGTTTACTCTTCTGCACCGCAGCCTCTATTCTCTCAGACAGACTAATTATAAAAAGAAAGTTTAGAAAGTCAAGAAAGATTTTACATTCTTTTCTGCTTCTTCCATGTCCGGCAGACAAGATACAGCCGGATAAAGCACAGAATTGTCTGCACAGCCGAGGATGCCGGCGTGGCAAGCCCGATGTGGAAGAGCGAAACCGGCTGCCTGCGGCTCATGAAGCGGGAAACCGGCACGCGCACGCCAAACGCGCCGACGATCCCCTGAACCATGACGAATTTTGTCAGGCCGATGCCGTTGAAGAAGCCGACAATGCAGAAGAACACAGCGGTCAGCATGCAGTCAAAGGCATACGATTTCAGATATTCCCAGGACGCCGCGATGACCTGCGCGTCGTTTGAGAAGAGACTGGCCAGCACGTCGCCGTGGAAGAACGTGATGAGAAACATCACGACGCCGATGGAGAAGGAAATCCCGACTCCGATGGCAAGGGACTTCAGGGCCCGGCGGTATTTTCCGGCTCCGTAGTTCTGCGCGACAAAGGCCGACATCGACTGCATGAAGGCCGAGGAGATCAGCATGATAAATGCGCACACCTTTTCGGCGACGCCGACCCCGGCCGATACAAGCACACCCAGCGAGTTGACAATAGACAGAATTATAAGAAAGGAGATCCCGACCAGAAGGTCCTGCAGGGCGATCGGCGCGCCAAGCGTCAGGATCCTGCGGATCAGCTGTCCGTTCCAGCGGATATCTCTGCGGGTCATTTTGAAAGGAAGCGCTTTTCTGCGGATGAGCAGCGTCGAGGCGATGACGCTGATCAGCTGGGCAGCAACCGTGGCGATCGCGGCGCCGGCACACCCCATCTTAAAACCGCCGACAAGGAGCAGATCGCCGAAGACGTTGAAGACACAGGCGATGGCGACCGTGACGAGCGGTGTCGTGGAATCGCCCAGGCCGCGGAAGATGCAGCTGATGAGGTTGTAGAACGTCAGGACGATCGTTCCGCCGCCGCAGATGCGCACATACATGACCGTGTTGTCAAAGGCTTCCGCAGGTGCCTGCATCAGAGCCGCCGCCTGGGGAGCCAGGATGACGAGCAGCACGGAGAGGACGGCGGCGACTGCGCCGAAGAAGACGATGCCGGATCCGATCACCGCGCCGCTGCGCCCTACCTTTCCCTCGCCGCTGTACTGCCCCAGCAGGATTGTGATGCCCATCGCGAAGCTTGCCAGAACATTTGTTATGGTCTGCATGATCTGCGAACCGGTCGAGACGCCCGATATGTCGGCTGCATCCCCGAATTTGCCCACGACCAGAAGATCGACGGCGCCGTACATCGCCTGCAGGAACAGGGCGAACAGCACCGTGACGGCAAATGTGAGAAGCGGTTTAAGAATTGGTCCCTGCGTGAAATCCCGGGTGCCGGATTTTGTCTTTGCCATTTCCCATCCTCCTGTATTGTCAACAAAAAAGAGCCGGATAAGATACCAGGCGTTTCAGCCCGGGACCTTATCCGGCTCTCCATTTCTCAATCTGAACGGATTGCCCTCCGAATCATGACTATTATACGGAGATGAAATGAAAAGTCAATGCATTTTGACAGGGAAAGCGGGGCATTGTAAGATGAATCTATATAAATCAGAAAAGAGGTATGGACTGTGAACAAGAGACCGATCGAGTATGCCGTCGAGGCGTGCGACATGATGATGGACCGCTTCGCGGCGGAGGATCTCCCGCCGAAGGGACATTTTCACTATCACCAGGGGGTGTTTCTCTCCGGCATGGAGAAGACATACAAACTCTGCCATGATGAGAAATATATGAAATACATCCGCGACTGGGTGGAGAGCTGCCTGGAGGATGACCGGATGCCGAAGAATGCCAATCCGACGGAGCTTGACGACATTCAGCCGGCAATCCTTCTGTTTCGGATCATGGACTGGAACGGCGATCATTCCTACGAGAAGCTGCTGGAGTATTTTTCCGTGATTCTGCGCAATTTCCCGAAGACTTCCGACGGCGGCTTCTGGCACAAGGGCCGCGATCCGCAGCAGATGTGGCTGGACGGGCTGTACATGTCGGGCCCGATTCAGGCGGAGTGCGGAAAGTTCTTTAACCGGCCGGATTATCTTGAGCAGGTGGCCCGCGAGGCGCTTCTCATGCGGGAACACTGCGAGGACAAGAAGACGGGACTGTACTATCACGCCTGGGATGAGTCAAAGAAGGCTCCGTGGGCAGACCCCGAGACCGGCCGCTCGCCGGAATTCTGGTGCCGCGCCATCGGCTGGGTGCCGGTAGCGGTGCTGGACGACCTGGAGTTCATGGACGCGGATGCGCCGTATGTGCCGGCTCTGCGCCAGATGGTGACCGATCTTCTTGACGCGCTTCTTAAATATCAGACGGAGAGCGGATTCTGGTATCAGATCGTCGACAAGGCGGATGACCCGGCAAATTGGCCGGAGACAAGCTCGACCTGCCTGTACGCGGCGGCCATGTGCAAGGCCATCCGCCTGGGACTCGCGGCAGGAGAGCGGGAAAAAGCATACCGCAGAGCTGCCCGCCGGGCCTTTGACGCCGTGACCGGCAGCCTCACATACGATGCGGACGGCCACGTGCAGATCTCCGGCGTGTGCATCGGCACAGGCGTCATGGACTATGCGTCCTATCTGAAACGCCCCACCTCCACAAACGATCTCCACGGCGTCGGCGCATACCTGCTCATGTGCGAAGAAGCAGAGCAGATCTGGGAATGAACTTAGATTAATAGCGGAGCAGGAAGGCTGATTTGATGAATATTTCGTGACCGCAAACTTGCTATTCATCAAAGTTGGCTGAATCAGGAAAAAATGATGAAAAAACAGCCTCCTGATGGCGCTGAGATTCATCATAACGGCCCGGGAAAATGAGTTCTTGATGAATTAGCCGCAACAAACCGGCCAAAATATTCATCAAAATTGCCGAAAGCAAGTTGAATTGATTAATTAGATACAGCTAACTGTCCCGGGAGTTCATCAAATAGGTCAGAAATGAGCTGTGACTCTAGTTAAAGGCTGTTTTGATGAATCCCGGATAAAAATCAAGCCTGCCAATTCATCAAAAAGCATACATTTCGGTATGCTTTGATGAATGGCAGGCTTTTTTTCTGCTGTTTTTGTCATCAAAAACCAGCGAGTTTGGCCTTTTTGCTGAATTCCGGGCATCATCCCTTTGAATTTGCTGACTTCCGGGTATCATCTCAGTCAATCATTCGAATTTCCGGCGGACGGCCCGGCAACTTCCCTTCTCACGGATGTTCTTCCAGAAATCTTGCAGCGCACTGTGCGTATACGGCCGCGCCGATCGGAAGGGCGTCCTCGTCGAAGATGATCTTCGGGTTGTGGTGCGTGATGTCGGGGCCGGCGAGGCACCCGGTGCCGATGTTCAGGTAGATGCTCGGAACTTTCTCGGCGACCGCGGTGAAATCCTCGGTGCCGCCGTATTCGTGCAGTTCCTTTACGGAATCCTTTCCCAGCATTTCCTGAATGTAGCCCGGAACGCACGCGCACATCTTCGGATCGTTGTAAAGCGGCGGCATGCCGTACACAAACTCTACGTCGGCGCTGGCGCGGAAGGTCATCGCGGTGCCTTCGGCAATTTCCTTCACCCGCTGCTTGAGAAAGCTGCGGCGCTCGGCCGAAGCGGCGCGCACCGAAACGTCAAGCTGGCAGGTTCCGGCCTCGGTGTTGCAGGAGTCGCCGCCCTCAATGCGGCCGACCAGGACGATCGAGCGCTCCGTGTTGGAAACTTCCCGGGAGATGAGTTCCTCCAGCCCGGTCACGATGTGGGCCGCGACATTGATGGCGTCAACGCCCATCTCTGGCGTGCTGCCGTGGGCATTCAGGCCGTGAACCGTGATTTTGATGTAGTCGCCGGAGAAAGTGGAATATTCTGATTTATATGTGATCAGGCCGACCTTCGAGTTCTCGCCGTGCCCGGTGCAGGTGTGCATGCCGAGCGCCGCGTCCACGTGCGGATTCTCCAGCAGTCCGTCTGCGATCATCTCCGCCGCGCCGCCGAGGATCTCCTCGCCCGGCTGGAACATGAACTTCACGCGGCCCTTGAGCTCGCTCTCGTGCTCCTTGAGAAGCTTTGCCGCCGCCAGCAGCATTGCGGTGTGCAGATCGTGCCCGCAGCTGTGGCAGGAAGCGCCCGTCGCCGCGAACGGCAGACCCGACTCCTCCTTCATCGGCAGAGCATCCATGTCACCGCGGAGCAGAATCACCTTTCCGCCCTTTCCGGCAACAGCCGTCACGCCCGACTTTCCGCAGCGCTGCGGCTCATATCCGTACTCCTTCAGCTTCTCCATGACAAATGCCGATGTCTTCGGAAGATCCAGTCCCAGCTCGGCGAACTGATGAACCGTGCGGCGGTTCTGAACGATCTCCGCTTTAATTTCTTCCGCTTCTTTCAGATAATCTGCCATTTGACACCTCCCGAAAGCGGCTCCTGCGGCCGCGTGAACAAATATTCAACCAGAAGTTGTGATAACTGTAGCATTGGCCCCGGGGAGTGTCAAGAAATACGGTAATACGCTGAAGTTCAGCGCGTTAATACTTGAAAAAGTCTAAAATATATGTTAATTTTAGAGAAATTTTTCGGATGCCGGCGCTGCAGCTGGCCGCGAAAAATAAAGCAGGAGGAATATACATGAATGCTTTACTTGCAATGACGATCATCTTCCTCATCTTTGCATTCGGGGATCTGGTCGCCACGAAGACAAAGGCGATCTTTTCGAGTATGCTCGCGTGCGCCATTATCTTCATGATCTGGTTCTGGGTCGGCGCGCCGGCCACGGTTTTCACCGATTCCGGTCTGATGTCCTTCGCGACAATTACGATCGGCATGTTCCTGGTACACATCGGCAGCACGATCAAGCTCAGAGATCTCATCAATGAGTGGAAGACCGTTGTGATCTCTCTTGTATCGACGCTTTTGATCGCATTCGGCGTTTACTTCATCGGACAGTTCATCATCGACCGGTATTATGCACTGGTCGGCGGCCCGACGATCGCCGGCGGCATGGTAGCGTACCTGGTCATCAAGGGTGTGGGTGATATCGTAGGCCGCGATGATGTCGCAGTCTTCGCCCTCATGGTCATCTCTCTGCAGGCACTGGCAGGAATCCCGATCGCTTCGCAGCTGTGCAAAAAGGAAGGAGCACGTGTCCTTCAGGACTGGAAAGACGGAAAGTACATCCCGCCGGCAGAGCCGCAGAACAAGCAGGGACGGTTCGGCAATTTCAAGATTTTTCCGTCCGTTCCGGAAAAGTACAACAGCGCAAACTTCATTCTGTTCAAGACAGCGCTGCTGGCGCTGGCAGGACAATATCTTGGCAAGATCACACCGGTCAACCAGCTGATCTACTGCCTGATCTTTGGTATTCTCTTCCATGAACTGGGATTCCTTGATGAGGCATGCCTGACCAAGTCGAATGGCTTCACATTTGTCCTGGCAGGTGCGATGTGCACGATTTTCGCCGGACTTGCAAACACGACACCGCAGCTGGTGGTTTCCATGCTTCCGAGCCTGCTGGTTGTCATTGTCCTGGGCCTTGCGATCGGCTTTGTCGTATCGGTTATCGTCGGCAAGATGGTACACCTCGGGTGGAGGATGTCCTTCGCCATTGCTGTTACGGCGCTGATCGGTTTCCCGGGAACCTTCATCCTGTCCCGCGAGGTTTCTGATGCTGTTGGCACGAATGATGAAGAAGTTCACGTTGTCATGGACTACATCATGCCGAAGATGATCATCGGCGGTATCGTATCCGTGTCGGTTGTATCCGGCATCGCGGCGAGCATTATGCTCAACTGGATTTGAATAGTTCGTGCTTTTTTGAATCGGATGTGCTACAATACCCGCATATCGGGATGTAGCGCAGGTGGTAGCGCGCTTGACTGGGGGTCAAGAGGCCGCAGGTTCAAGTCCTGTCATTCCGATTCAAGGCATTTGAGGCAGCGGTGCCGTGAAGGTGGCCGTTGCCTTTTTTTGTGAAAGACTTTTGCCGGAAGGTACAGAGCATTCTGTGCGGGGGAAGGCGGGACTATGCTGGGGAAATATCTCGGGAAACTGACATCATCGCAGATCATCATGGGAAGCTTTGCCGCGATGATCCTTCTGGGAAGTCTGCTTCTCATGCTTCCGGCGGCAAGTGCCGACGGAAGCGTCACGCCGTGGCTGGACTGCCTGTTCACATCAACTTCGGCGGCCTGCGTGACGGGGCTTGTTGTGTTCGACACGGCCACGCACTGGAGCCTTTTTGGACAATTTGTCATCATCGTTCTGATTCAGATCGGCGGTCTGGGGGTTTTTACCATCGCGTTTCTTCTGAGTGTCTTCCTTGGAAGCCGCATTTCACTTCGCCAGCGCGGAATTCTGCGGGATTCGATTTCCGCGCAGACGGTCGGAGGCATTATACGGCTGTCGATTTTCCTGATCCGCTGGGTATTTATCTTTGAGGCGGCCGGTGCGCTTGCCCTGATGCCGGTCATGATCCGGGATTTCGGATGGGCACGCGGAATCTGGTACGGCATCTTTCACTCGGTCTCAGCGTTCTGCAACGCCGGATTTGATCTGATGGGGGTGCGCGAGCCGTTTTCGTCTCTATCTGCCTATCAGGCAGACCCTGTCGTCAACATCACCATCATGGCGCTGATCGTCATCGGCGGTCTCGGTTTCTATGTCTGGAAAGATATTTCGGATACCCGTTTCCGCTTCAGCCGTTTTTCCCTGCAGACGAAGATCGTGCTGATCACCACCTGTGTCCTGATCGTGCTGCCCGGCATCTGGCTCACGCTGACAGAGTACGGGAACCTGCCGCTGCCTGAGGCACTTTTGTCCGGTTTCTTTCAGTCCGTGACGACCCGGACGGCCGGGTTTAACACGGCGGATCTCACGAAGCTGCAGGAGGACAACAAACTGCTGATGGTCGTCCTGATGCTCATCGGCGGCTCGCCGGGCTCTACGGCCGGCGGCATGAAGACGACCACGGTGGCGGTGATGATCCTCACCATGTTTGCGGTCTTCTGCCGGAAGCGGGACGTGGCGGTCTTTCACCGGCGCATCTCGCGTGACACCGTGCGCACGGCCTCGGCGATTCTGACTATGTATCTGACGCTGTTTCTGCTTTCGTCCGGCATTATCAGCCGGATTGAGCATGTCCCACTTCTGTCGGCGGCATTTGAGACATCCTCGGCGCTCGGTACGGTCGGGCTGACGCTCGGGCTGACGCCGACGCTGGGCACCGTCTCGCACATCATTCTGATCCTGCTGATGTATACGGGGCGCGTCGGAGGACTGACAATTCTGTATGCGGCGATACGCGAGGGCACGAGCCTGCGCTATCCGGAGGAACCGGTCAGCGTGGGATGACCGGTCAGGAGGGAATGAACATGAAGAAGAATATTCTGTTAATCGGCGCGGGCGGGTTCGGCACCCGGATCGCGAAAAAGCTTTCGGAGATGGACCAGCAGGTCATGGTTGTGGATGAGGACGAGGAGCGGATAAGCGAATGCATGCACTTCGCGACCAACGCCGTGATCGGCGACGCCTCAAAGCCGGAGTTTTTGAAGGCCATCGGCGTCGGGGACTTTGATCTGTGCATTGTGGCGATCGGCGACGACTTTCAGAGCTCGATGGAGGTCACGGCGAAGCTCAAGGACTGCGGGGCAAAATTTGTCGTGTCGCGCGCGGTCACGGACGTGCAGGAGGAACTGCTGCTTAGGATCGGAGCGGACCGGGTTGTATTCCCCGAGAAGTTTGTGGCCGAATGGACGGCGTTCCGCTACGGCACGGAGCACGTCTTTGACTACTTCGCCATCGACCGCAAGACGGCGCTCATCGAGATCGAGATGCCGCCGAAGTGGGTCGGAAAGACACTGCGGGAGTTGGATGTGCGCAGGCGTCTGAACATCAACGTGGTCGGAATCCGCGAGAACGGCACCATCCGGCTGCAGCTTGACCCGGACGAGAAGCTTTCCGGCGGCCGCACGATCCTGGTAATCGGAAATACGGCCGATGTCGACCGCTGCTACCACTGAGAGGGGAGCTTTTCCGCAGAGGATTTTGATATGGAGATTACAAGAGACGAACTGGAAAAGAAAGATCTGTTCCGGAGATTTTTCCGGTATGCGGAAACGGACACGCAGTCCAGCGAGACAAGCGGTCTTCATCCTTCCACGGAAAAGCAGAAAAATCTCGCGAAGATACTCGTGGACGAGCTTCGGGAGATGGGCATCGGCAGTGTGACATATGATGCGGAGCACTGCTATGTGTACGCGAAACTGCCAGGCAGCGGGAGTGGAAAAGACAGGAAAGCACTGGGCTTTATCGCCCACATGGACACCTCACCGGCCGTTACGGACACAGAGGTGAAGATCCGGATCATCCCGTCCTACAGCGATGCCGATCCTTATCTTAAAATACAGGATTTTCCGGAGCTTGCAGAGCATACTGGACAGACACTTATCGCGACAGATACGACGACACTCCTGGGGGCCGACGACAAGGCCGGTGTCGCGGAAATCATGAGCATGCTGAGCTGGTTCTGTGAACATCCGGAAGTTCCGCACCGCCCGGTGTGTGTGGCATTTACACCGGACGAAGAGATCGGCGGTGGTCCGGAATTCTTTGACCTTGCGGCATTTGCCGCGCCGGAGGCCTATACGGTTGACGGCGGGAAATACGGCATCGTGGAATATGAAAATTTCAACGCAGCCGGCGCCGAAGTGAAGATCCACGGCCGGAGCGTTCATCCGGGCGACGCGAAGGGCAGAATGGTCAATGCCTCCCTGCTCGCGCTTGAATTTGCCGGACAGATGCCGGAGGATGAGCGCCCGGAGACTACGGAAGGCTACCAGGGCTTCTTCATGCTGGAGGATATGCGCGGAGAGGTCGAAGAGGCGCTTCTTCACATCATCGTTCGGGATCATGACAGAGAGCGTTTTGAAAAGCGCAAGGAAAGACTTCAGGACATCGCGGCGGACATGAACGAGAAATACGGCGCCGGGACAGTGGAACTCACGGTGAAAGACCAGTACTACAACATGGCGTCGGTGATGAAGGACCACATGGACCTCATCGACAACGCGTTTGAGGCGATCCGCGCACAGGGCGGAAAACCGCAGGCACTTCCGATCCGGGGCGGCACGGACGGCGCGACGCTTTCCTTTCGCGGACTCCCCTGTCCGAACCTGTGCACCGGTGGGTACAATTATCACAGCCGCTACGAGTACGCCAGCGTTCCGGAGATGGAGAAGTGCCGGGATCTGCTGATCCGGCTGGCAGAGATGTGAGTAAAAAAATATGCGGGCAACAGGACTTGAACCTGCACCCTCGTCGGACCAGAACCTAAATCTGGCGCGTCTGCCAATTCCGCCATGCCCGCATG
>OMUP01000210.1 GCA_900314255.1 uncultured Lachnospiraceae bacterium
TATGTAATTCTCCCCTTCTTTAACAAAGATACATTCCATCACGCTTCTCTGTCTATTGGGTATCGCTTTGTATAGCAACAAAGAATTTTGATGGTGCGCCTTATTAGAAGCAATACAATCAGGAGACTCAATGGCCTTTTTTATTAACTGAAATTCAAAAAAGCTAAATTCCTTGCCGTGCTTGTTTAAAATCCGCTTCAAAGACCTGCCTTCAATAAGCACTTTCGAGCCATCAAGTAAATTACTTTTATTCGATTTTGGCAATACTCCTACGTCATACATTACAGTATCGGGTATTTTTTCAAGTGCCCTTTGCTCCCGACTGTAATAAAAACGATTCACATCCGTGAGTAGTGTATTGTATTGCCTTCTTTCGGAAAGTTTTTTCTCGTCTTCTATCCTGAGTTCTCTTGCTTTCTTATCTTCCAGTAAAAATTTACTGTTTGATTCGGCATCGCTTTTTATCCTGTTGTTTCTTTCGCTTTCATCTTGTGCTTTCCACTTCTTACTCCAAACATCCTGCCGGCCTTTTTCACAGATGTATTCAACGTCACAGCCACAGTTATCATGACGCCGGAAGACATCGGTGTCCATGGTTTTACTGTACTCATATTCACCGGCCATTTCCGTGCACCACGGGCAGCAGTCTCCATCCGTTGTTCGGACAATCTTGGCTTCCAGCCCTTTGTTATCTGCAGACCTGGCATTCTCTTCGTTGTTACTGTCTACAATATTGCGGGAAAAGTTCTCAACCGGCCCGGAAAGGATTTCTTCAGCAGGATCTTTATTTTCCCCAGACTCTTTTCCCTTATCCGGCATCTGCTTCCTCCGCATCTGCTTTATCAGCCGCTGCCATGGAAGCCGCCACCAGCTTATTCATGATCGCATCACACCGTTCTTGGTTAAATTTCACCGTGACCGGCTTGATCCCAAGTCTCATTTTTTTGTATCGCTTTGAGAGTTCCTCAGTATAAGCTTTATTTACCATATCTGTAACAAGCTTCATCATCGGCTCGACTGTGCGTTTTGCAATGTTCCAGTAGATCTTTCCGTCTGGGAGATTTTCCTTCCTGAGACCGTTGATCAATGCTGCCTGGCAGTGTCTGCCGATATGCCCGGCATATTCCTGCACTTCTTTCTGCGTTGCCGTGCCCTTTTTCTGCCTGCTGTCAAATGCCTTAACCCATTTGTCCTTCCTTACCCGGGCACGAAATTCTGAAAGGATATTCTTGTACAGTTCTGGTGCGATATCATCCATTTGCATCTTCCCCTGCCGGTGTCTCCATATCATCTTCAGATGCCGTATCAAATGTTTCTTCCGGTTCCGCGCCAATAATGCCGGTAAGCTTCTCAATGTTATCCTTGTCGAAATAGCCAGGCACTGCCTGATTGATCTTGATCGCGGCGTCACCGATCCCGGACATCTGCGCAGCATCCGGTTCAAAGATCGGAGCCCAGCGCGGCTTTAGCTCGTAGATCGCCCGCCGGCTGAAGGCATAGTCATCGCGAAGACAGGCTGACAGATAGCCTACATTCATAAAGCCGCTGCCAAACGTGCGCTGTGCCTTACGCGCTGTCAGCCGTAGGATTTCATGGCTTGCCTTGATTGCCTCAGCACTCTGCGGGTTTTCTGTTGCAAAACCGAGATCATCCATTGTCAGACCGGTTTCACCGGCAAACGCCGATGCGATCAGGCGGAACTGGCTGAGATGCGGTTCCATGCTCTGCTGGCTGAATGTCCCCACCGTCGGAGCATTGCCGTCCTCGTCCCGGTAGAATGCGAGGAAAGAACTCATGGAAGCATTCGCAGAATTAAACTCCGCATCTTCCGAGAGCCCGAGCACATAACGCTGCGGCCAGCTGTAAAACTCCGCTGAGATATCAGCACGAGTCAAAGTCATACGCGCCTGATTTGTCAGATTCATGCATGCCCTGGTAATCCGGCTGTGACCGAACGGCCGCTTTGCGTCCGGTCTGTAAATGATCGGAACAAGAAGCGGGGCCGGAGCATTGTTGGTAAACGTTTCTTCTTGCCGATTGACATAATCCGTAATGACGGTCTGCCCTGTTGTAAAATAAGCGTCCATCAGGACTGCGTCAGTATCGGAATCGCGGTCCAGAACGGCATATCCTTCTGTAAGCAGCCCTGTTGTAGAATCGATAATCCCCGTCGCGTTTGCTCCGTCGATAACCTGAATATGTGGAATATTGTCCTCTCCCTCGGAGATATACACAAAGCAGCAGGAGCTGATCAGCGCGGAAAGAATCGCAGAATCAAAAAATACGTCCGGATTATTGGCATTGAAGATCGACATCACATCCAGTGTATCGCCGTCAAAGCCTTCAAAGTACAGACGGTCCGCCAGACTGTCCACAGCTTTCCCACACCATCCAAGAACAGAATTGTAGCGGCTGGCCATATCCGGCTGAACGAGCCGCCCCAGATTGAGCTTTCCAGTCTTCATGTCGTAGTACTTATAGCGAAGCAGAACCCGCTCTCTTTTCACATTTAATTTTCTTCTGAGGTAAGCTGCGCCTTTCATGAATGCTCCTATCGTGTGTTTTTTTGTGCAGTGACGGCTGTGAAGTCCGGACGAGGGGAGGGAGGGATCCCACGCCCCCTGTCACGCTCGGTACGCTGTCCAGTCTCTTGATTGCGGAAGATTTCTGTTAGTAATTTTTTCTGAAGCCTTTTTGCTGTTTGCCGGTCGATTCTCGATGATGAGCTTGTCGCTCTTCTCTCGATTGCAGCACATGTGCGCCAGCTGAAGATTGCTCAGATCATCCGGAGAACCGCCGCGATCAATCGGTATGACGTGATCCACAACAGCGCACATCGGATCCGGATACTTCAGTGTCTTGTCAACAGGCATGCCGCAGATTCCACAGACATCCTGCGTTGCAAGAATGATCTTCCGGTTCTTTTCGTACACGCTGCGATGCGGCCCGATATGATCAGGTCTTGTGTTTGCTTTTGCCATCGTTACATACAAAAAGGGCGGCCGGTTTCCCGGTCACCCTCTCTTACTGCTCCTTGTGCTCACTGATGAACTGCTCCATCAGCCTCGTAATTGCCGCTGACTGGCTGACTCCTGCCCTTTCGCAGGCACTTGCGAATCTGTCGGCCACATCACCTTTCAGTTTGAACCCTTTGACTTTGTACCCTGCCTTCTTCTGGTACTTCTCTGACGCCCTCGTCTGGCTGTTTGGATTTCCTCTCGGCATTATTTACGCTTGCGGACTGCTACAGCAACCTGCAGGCAAATGTCGATAACAGCCAATGCAAGGATGAGAACATCAAGCCCTGTCAGTTGTTTGAAGTCAATTACCTTGCAGACAATCAAGGCGATCAGAATTGTTGTGACTGTGCTCAGCATTTTCTTTTGCAGATATGGTATAATCAAGGCACCGGAGGTTTTCACCTCCGATGCGGCACTCAGGTTAATCGCTTAAGTCTTTTAAGGCTTTCATGATTTGCAGGATCAAGGCGATTACTGTGAGTGCTTTTATCATGTCATCCATATCCGTACCTCCTTTCCCTTTGATGATTATATCTTATCATAGTGTTAACCATATGTCAACGCTTTTCTTTCGGGAAAAGAGGATTTTTTTATTTTCAATATCGCGTTTGCGCCCTTTGGGGCGCGGCGCGGCCGTCAGGTTTTCACCGTAGAGGTGGCGCCATGAGACAGGCTCGCGTCCGCGGCATCAGCATTTAAAAAGGACCGCCGCGAGGTAGCGAAGCG
Organism: uncultured Lachnospiraceae bacterium; assembly: GCA_900314255.1. GTDB lineage: Bacteria > Bacillota > Clostridia > Lachnospirales > Lachnospiraceae > UBA4285. The sequence continues at coordinate 3,747 of OMUP01000210.1, forward strand.
ATCCTTTAACGGGGGGTTGTATGGGTTCATCAGCATTTATCCAAATTCTGACAATACTATTGTACTACGGAAAAATGGGCAAAATGGGACATCTTTAGAAAAAATGCGATAAAAGTCTTGCATTTTCCAGATCATTCAGTCCACGGCTGTAAATCCTCCCCAGCTGGCGGCGGGAATAGTGAAACTTGCGCTCCAGCTCGTCCCAGTGACAATGCCCTGTAAGCTTAGCCAGGATAATGTCCGCGGCCTCCTGATCAACTTTATCCAGCAGACTGCTCCGGAGAGCTACCGCTTTCTGATACCGCTTTGTCAGGCGGTCGAGGTCTTTCTGGAGCGGCTCCGTTTTTGCCAGAACGGACGGTATCTGGTCATCCCGCGGGGACGTCTGCACCTTGTCCCGGTCATACCGGATTCCGGCCGGATAAACGGCTGCCTCAATCGCTTCGATCTCCAGTTTTTTCCGCTTTATCTGCCGTGCAAGCCTCTCCGGCTCCATCAAAATGTTGTAAAGCTCATCTGTCACGGTTCTCTCCCTATCGCCCGACTCATCACGTCGCCGGCGGAAACACTTCAAGCAGCCACTGCATCAGGTCCCGTATTTCTTCAGTCCGCACTGCCAGCAATACTTTCTCCCCGCCTGACGGCTGATGCAATCGCACGCATGCGTTTCCGTGCGTTCTTCGTGCGTTTCCTGTGCGGACGGCAAAGCATCGTATACAATATCGGAAAACTCGTTTGCTTCGTCCTCATCAAATGATCTGCCGCACATAGCTTGCACCCAGTGGCAAATTTCGTGAAGCAACGCCCTTGCCCGGATTTCGCCTTCAACATCTCCTGCAACATAAATCTGGTTTTCATCAGGAACATACACCCCAAATCCGACATTTCCATCTTCGCCTTCGATAGTATCGTAACCATCCGCAATATAGATTTCAGGAAGATTAAAAGGTTTCCCCTGTGCGGACGGCAAACTGTTAATCCAATCATCAAGCCGCTTTTTATTGCTATCCGTTCCCATGCGGTACATAAGGTGCATATGCAACGCATCAATCGCCGCCTGACGGCTGATGCAATCCGAATTGTTCGGATTTTCCGAACAGCTTAGTGCTTCAATTGCCATGCGAAACGCAGTTTTTCCTTCTTCGTTTAATTCACAATAATCATCAAGTCTTTGTTCTAAACCATTTAGCAAATTTATTGCTTGTTGACTGTTCATTCTTCCCGCCTTTCCGCTCCTGTGACAAGCGGACACCAATCCGGTCTTTG
>OMUP01000108.1 GCA_900314255.1 uncultured Lachnospiraceae bacterium
GCTTCAATCACCGCCTTTCAGTTTGAGGGTTAATTATTCTGGAAGTTCACATGTAGATTTCTACGTTTTTCACGGTTGAATATTACCACGACAAAATAGTGCATTCAATATGCCGCCCTCTGCCTGGATCTTTTCAGTCATCATCTGGTCATCACAGTGATAACCAAATAACAACACATCCACCAGGAATTATTCCAGAGCTGCGTTTACAAGTTACCTGTCATTTTTCGGGAGATACTTTTTCATCATCGGACTGTATACAACGAATGTAACAACTGTCATCAGGCACAAGGGCCAGATAAAACTGAGCACGAACCTCCCGTCGCCAAGATACCGTCGGATCTCCTGTACATCGCCAAATACAGTCGCCGCCGCCCAGCGTCCCCCTGTCAGAGATACCAGAAGCACAATTGCACAGACCGCCGCCACCCTGCACAGAATCATCCGGCAATACACCGAAGGCGGCATGCCGAGAATCCGAAGCGACATATAGTATTCTCTGCGCCTTGAGTAGGAAAGAAAAGCTTCCGTTGCCGTGATGATCAGCATGATGCCAACGGCAAGCGCAAACAGGATGCCGCATATACCTCTTAAGATGATCAGAAACCGTCGGAACTCCTCCATTTCAGATGCATTATTGCGGTAAATGAAATCGGAAAGCTTATATTGATACATATGGATTACCGGCTCAAAGTCTGTATAGGAAACGCCTTCGTCCAAAAACAGCTGCGCCCTTGAAAATGTCGGCTGTATGCCCAGTTTCCGGAGCGTTTCCTGCGTTCCGATAAAGGTATACGCCCCCGGCGGCTGACTTGCATCGTCAAACCACATCACACGCTCATAGATAATCGCTCCGATTTTTACGCTGGCGTTTTGCGCCTGGGTCCTTTCCTTCAGTTCCTGTAAAGTAAAGTATCCCTCATCGCGTATATCGTTTGGCAATATCTGCAGCAGATCGACAGACTCTCCGATACTGAAGGTGTGATCCATAAACTGGCTGCTTTTCCCTGTGTAGTCTGAATAGGGAATGAATTTGCACATTGCGCTGCCATCCTCATAGGCCGTATATTCGAATATCGGAACAATCAGGATGACCTCTTCGCCACTGCTGATTTTGTCTACGTCGATTTCGCCTTCCCGCACATATTGATTTAAATCCGCTATTTTCTCTTCGGGAATCCCGCAGAATTGAGAGCTCATGTAGACAGCATTATCAGACCGCGCCAGTAAGCACTCCATCACTTCCGCATCCATTGCCTGATTCGACGGAAATTTATCCAGGTACTCCTGATTGACTTTACCGGAAATCTTTACGTAAACATCGTTAGCTTCCAGATATGAATCGACCCTGGAAATTTTCTCCTCTCCTCTCATTTCCGCCAGTATTTCATCGCTGATTATTTTGGAATGACCTGGCATAAAGTGCACACTGTCCTTGCCCGGAAGACTGGCAATCGTAAATTGGTTTCCATCCGAATCGACGTATGTATCGTTTGCGATATTCAGATTGGTTGTGAACTGATAATCATAGTCAAGCGGCACCTTCCCGAACACTTCTTTTCTCTGCGATATATATGCGCTCAGATATGTTTCCAGAACCAGAGAAGACACCAGCAGGCAGGCAGAGACAGCAGCCGTCAGCAAAATGCCCGATAAGTCTCCCCTCAGCTCCCGGTAGTATATTCCACCGTGCTTTGAAATCCGGTGCTTCCGCCGTCTCATTTTTTCTTTTATGCAGCTTTTCACAGCACAGAAAATGAGATACCCCGTTCCGGCCGCCACACCGGACAGCAGAAGTAAACCAAAATGTGTCTGCAGGGCAATACCTTCCGGATATGTCACAGACGCAAAACCAGTTGCTCTGGCAATCCATATAACGATTTCTGCCAGCCCTTCTCCCGCATCTCGTCCGGCGCACGCGGCAACAACAGGAAGCGTCAGGAATTTTACCGATAGAATCGTCTGCAATATTCTGGATGAAACCCCCAGGTGCTCTAAAACAGCGGCATTGGCACCATCTTTCCTGCTCAGATAAGAAATTGCATAGAATGTAATGAGAACCACGGAAGTATACAAAGCAATGTAAAGAAATCGCGGCGCATCGTACATCCCGCCGGCATTCCGAAACCTGACATTGGTGTTGGCCACCAGATTGCGGTTATTCCGGTAAAACTCTTCCGGAAAGGGATGACTGTTTTCAATCAGGGTAATAACCATCCTCTTATCTTTCGGATCCAGCTCTGTAACGAAAGCCCTTGGAAACGAATCCGTCCCGCCATCAGACAGTTTATTCCATGCTACCGGATAATCGTTCACAAGGCCGGACAGAATATATCCGCGCCCGTTAACGGTTATCGCATCGCCAATTGTATACTGATAATATGATTCATAATACGTAGATTCACAGATACAGATTTCATTCTGATTCTCCGGATACGTACCGGCTGTCATATGAATGCTGCCAAGTTCCCTGGCCGTTTCATCCGCTGTGCCGATCATCAGACCATTTTCAAAGGGCACTCCCAGAATTTCGCCGCAACGCTTTATATACTTTTCCGAATTTGCAGCGTTGCCATCTTCCCCCGCCAGCGACTCTGCCGTATCCCCGTAGAGAATATTATCGAATCTCCCATACACCCGCTGTGCCTCTTCCGTCTCAAAATTCACAAAGGCTTTTGAAAGAATCGCCATGAAAAATGGAAGTGAATACACGAGAATCAAACATATGGCGATTGTTATCGTCCTCTTCGTCAGATAGAACAATCGCATCAGAGGCATAAATCTTTTCATATTCTATTGTCCCCTACGATCTTTCCATCTTCCAATGTGATCTGACGGCTGCACTGCGCGGCGACCATCGGATCATGGGTCACAATAAGAAAAGTCTGGCCATACTCCCGGTTAGACTGTCGTAAATACGCTACGATTTCCTCCGATCTCTTTTTGTCCAGATTCCCTGTCGGTTCATCGGCAAGAACAATGGCCGGTTTACCGACTAACGCTCTGGCAATTGCCACCCTCTGCTGCTGTCCTCCGGAAAGCTGATCAGGCCGTACAGCCAGTAAGTCCCGGATTCCCAGCAAATCAATGACGGCCTGTTCATATTCGTGATCAATCGCCCAGTTGTTGATATCGGAGATAATATGAATATTGTCCTCTACATTCAGTTCCCCGATAAGCTGATAATTCTGAAATACATATCCGATATTTTTCGCTCTGAACCTGGTAAATTTGCTTTCCTTTATCACCGATATATCCTGCCCGTTGATAAGAATTTTCCCGGATGTCGGTTTCTCGATTCCCCCGACCAGATTCAAAAACGTGGTCTTTCCCGATCCGCTGCTGCCCAGTATCGCTACAAATTCGCCCTCTTCGATCGAAAGCGTAATTTCGTTATTTGCGAACACCCTGGATGCCCCCTGATCATATATTTTCACAAGATTTTCCGTCTCAATAATCTTTTTCATTTCTCCTCCAAAAATCCCCAAAGGGATCTTCTGCAGGATACCTTTGGGGTTCAAGAGTCTTCAGCGATTAAAAATTAAAGCCATACCATTCTGTAGAACGGTGTACTATTGTGCCGTTATTGTAATAATATCCGTACGACCATCCACTTTTCCCTGCCAGTCTCCGTGAATAACTTGTCACCTGATAGCCATTTGATGTATTATACGGACCATACTCAACTGTATTTTCGTCAGATAACTGCCACGTTATCCTTGCTCCAATATTTTCATCCTCAGTTTGTGTAGTTGCAGCGAAACACTTTTTGGCTGAATCATCATTACCGTGATAAAACACCAATTCATTTGCTGATACAGAAATACATGACGCCATAATTGTTGCAGTCGTTAACAAACCAGCTATTATTCTTTTCATATGTGACCCCCTTTTTTAAAATTTTCTTAGCTTTTTCACTGATTCATTCATTTTGGGCTGATATACGACTAACGGGCATACAACATTTGCATAGTATTCAGCCACTTTCTTTGCAACCTGTTTTCCTGTCTTTTTGATTTGTTGTGCGATTTGTTCTTTCACGTTCTTGTCCTCCCTGCGATAATTCGATTTTGTATTATTACCTCCCTTATAGCATTACATTGTTTGTCTCTTGTTCCGGTTTCACGAGCCTTGCCTTCATTATTTCAGCAAGCACCATTAAATCTTAATCAGATCATAACCTATTCGTCAGAGGAAATCCGAATAGCAGCGAAATTAGTAAATTCGACAGCGAAAATAGTAAGCATGAACCTGATGAAGGATCATCATAGTAGTGTTTTATGAAATTATCATTGGTTAGAAAAGTAAAAAAGCATCTGATAGCATCTGATACTTTTCGTAGGATTGCTTTTGTTGGCATCTATAATATGATTATAATTTTATAAGAATTTTAACACTAAAGATTGTGTCATCCCATCTTAGGTCAAATGAATTTGTATATTTATCTACTGTTTTTCGAACATTCCTTATCCCATATCCATGACCATCAGCAGGGAATTTTGAAGATGCCAGGTGATTATTTTTAACAATAATTTGATTTGAATACGTATTAT
>OMUP01000038.1 GCA_900314255.1 uncultured Lachnospiraceae bacterium
TTCTGGCTGTCCGCCAGTCATCGGAAAACAAGTTAATGACATATCCGGTGCTCTTTTTTGACTTTCAGGGGGCATATTGTCACCGGGATAAGCTTTGAAGCTCATTCCGGTGCCTTCTTCCCCGAATTCAAGGCAAAAAGAGCACCGGAAACTTGCTATATTTAAATTTTGCTGACCAGCAGGCTGAGCCTCAGGCAAATATGTCACCGGAAATCGCCAAAGTGACAATTCCCGATGCCAGACAAACCGAAACTGTTACTTCAATTCGCCGTTTGCAAGCGCCTTTCATCCGTCCGTCCGTGCCTCCGAAAAGTTTCCGAAATTTGCTGATTTTTCCGCCCCCAGATGATAAAATATTGGGATACTATTCGTGTAAAGAGCGTGTAAAGCCGGGCGGTATGTGAGCTGCGCCGGCAGATATTGGAAGTGGTGAAGGAAATGATCCGAGCATTTGATTTTTTCCGGGAGATGACGGTCGCGGCTGTGACGGCAAGACTGGTTCTTGCCATGGTGACAGGCGGGATTGTCGGGCTGGAGCGGGCGAGAAAGGGACGTGCGGCCGGCATGCGGACATATATGTTTGTGTCACTTGGGGCCGCGTTGTCGATGATCCTGAGCCAGTATGACTATTGTATGCTGACCGGCCCCTGGTACGCGACATACAAAGAAATCGGCATTCTGACCGACGTCTCGCGTTTCGGGGCGCAGGTCATCTCCGGCATCGGTTTCCTTGGCGTCGGGACGATCATTGTGACAGATCACCGTCAGGTAAAGGGACTGACGACGGCCGCTGGCCTCTGGGCCTCCGGGTGCATCGGACTGGCGATCGGTGCCGGCTTCGTGGAGTGTACCGTAGTGGCGATCCCGATGATGCTGCTGAGCATCACACTGTTTCCGGCACTGGAAGCGCGGGTGTTCGAGCGGTCCCGGAACATGGATTTTTATGTGGAATTCACGCAGCTGTCCGACATCAGCCTGATTCTGAGCTGCATCCGTACATTCGACATTCGTGTTGACGACGCGGAGATCGAGAAAAAGGACCGCAAGAGTGCCACCGGGCCGAATGCGACATTCAGTATATACCTGAAGAACAAGCGCACGACCCACGCCGAAGTGCTCACCGCCGTGGCGGACATCGAAAACGTGAGACGGATTGAAGAGATATGATAACAGTGCACGAAGCGCGGAACGCTCCGTTATCAAATGAAGTGATGGGAATGATAACAGTGCACGAAGGAGGAGAGCATCGTGTTTAATCTTCCGGAAGAACTCAGAGATATTACGATGGGGACGGTGATCCTGCGGCTTTTGCTGGCGGCAGGCTGCGGGTTCGCGATCGGTCTGGAGCGGACGTGGCGGCGGCGCACGGCGGGACTCAGGACGCACATTCTTATATGCCTCGGCGCGGCGATCACGACGCTGACAAGCCAGTTTCTGTACCTGGACCTGCACTATTACACGGACATGGCGCGCCTTGGCGCACAGGTCATCGCAGGCCTTGGTTTCATCGGCGCCGGCACGATCATTGTGACCAGGCACCAGAGAATCAAGGGACTGACGACGGCGGCAGGGCTGTGGACCTGCGGCATCATCGGGCTGGCAGCCGGCAGCGGATTCTATGAGGGCGCCATCATCGCGACGGTGCTGATGCTGTTTGCGGAGCTCGTCATCACGCGGCTGGAGCACGATATTCTTGACCGCTCCCGCGACTTCAGCGTATATATTGAATATGATAATACCGGGGTACTGAGTGCCATCATCGCACTTGTCCGGGAGGAGAACTTCAAGATCCAGAACATTGAAGTCGCCCGTCCAAATGTGACGAAGAAGCACAACGCGTTTGCCCTGATCTCACTGCGGGAGACCAGAAATGCCAGACAGGAGGAACTTCTTGACGCGGTCCGGAAGATGGAAGGCGTCGTGTCGGTGGATCTGATGTAAACAGAAAAAGAGGAAAAAGTCATGCTGGAAGAACTGAAACGGCAGGTGTGGGAGGCCAATGAGCTTCTCCCGAAATACGGACTTGTCACGTTTACCTGGGGCAACGTGTCCGGAATAGACAGGCAGAAGGGGCTCTTTGTGATAAAGCCCAGCGGCGTGCCCTATGAGACACTGAAACCGGAGGACATGGTGGTCATGGATCTTGACGGAAACCAGGTGGAAGGAAGCCTGCGTCCGTCATCTGACACGAAGACGCACCTCGAGCTGTACCGGGCGTTTCCGGAATGCGGCGGAATTGTGCACACGCATTCGACATTTGCTGTCGGTTTTGCACAGGCAGGGATGGATATCCCCTGCATGGGGACGACGCAGTGTGATTATTTCTACGGAAATATCCCCTGCGTGCGGAATCTCACGCCGGAGGAAATCGACGAGGACTACGAGAAGAATACCGGCGCCGCGATCGTGCGCTGGTTTGCGGACCACGATATCAACCCGAAGTATGTGCCGGGGTGTCTTGCGAAGAACCACGGACCGTTTGTCTGGGGAAAGGACGCGTTTGAGGCTGTTCACAACGCGGCAGTCGTCGAAGAGACGGCGAAGATGGATTTCATCGCGAAGCAGCTGAATCCGCAGGCGGGAAATGCGCCGGCGTGCTACATCGAGAAACATTTTCAGCGCAAGCACGGACCGCACGCATATTACGGACAGAAGGGATAAGGAGCGGCATATGGGAGCAGAAGAGAGCATTCGAAGCGGAAAGACGTCTCTTGGAATCGAATTCGGGTCGACCAATATCAAGGCGGTTCTCACCGATCTGACAGGCAAAGTGCTGGCGACGGGAAGCTATGGCTGGGAAAACCGCTGCGTGGACGGCATCTGGACGTATCCGCTGGTTGAAATAGAGGAAGGCCTGCGGGGCTGCTACCGGGCGCTTCGGGAAAATGTGGAAAAGCGCTTTTGTCTGAGGCCTGCGACGTACGGCGTCATCGGCATTTCGGCCATGATGCACGGGATTCTGGCACTTTCCTCAGACGGGCGGCTTCTGGCGCCGTTTCAGACCTGGCGCAACACCAATACGCAGAAGGCGGCCGATATTCTGACAGAGAAATTCAAGTTTAATATTCCGCTGCGCTGGACGGTGGCGCATGTCTATCAGCTGATGCTGGAGGAGGCGCCGTATCTGGATGAGTGCGCGTGCGCGGCGACGCTGGCCTCTTACATTCATGAGCGCCTGACCGGACAGAGAGTCACCGGAATCGGCGACGCGTCCGGGATCTTTCCGATCGACGAGAAGACCGGCGATTATGATCAGACGATGCTTGACACGTTTGAGGCGATGACCGGACGGGATCTGAAGAGACTTTTCCCGAAGGTGCTTGCGGCCGGCGAGGCAGCCGGAAAGCTGACTCCTCAGGGCGCGGCGCTGCTGGATGAGACGGGGACGCTGCAGCCGGGCGTGCCGTTCTGCCCGCCGGAGGGCGACGCGGGGACAGGCATGGTGGCAACCAATGCCGTGGAGCCGCACACGGGCAATGTGTCGGCGGGGACGTCGACATTTGCCATGATTGTGCTGGACAGAAGGCTTTCGAGGGTGTACCGCGAGATCGACATGGTGACGACGCCGGACGGAAGCCCGGTGGCCATGGCGCACGCTAACAACGGGACGTCCGATATCAACGCATGGACGGGGCTTTTCGGCGAATTTGCGAAGATGCTGGGCGTGTCTGTCGATGACGGGCAGCTGTTTACGATGCTGTTTGAGAAGTCGCTTGCCGGTGCGCCGGACGCGGGCGGCCTGGTGGATATCGGATTTTACTCCGGCGAGGGAATGCTTTTGCTGCCGGAGGGTGTTCCACTGTTTGTGCGCCGAAGCGGTGATCTTAATCTGGCGGATTTTTACCGGGCGCATATCTACGGTGCGCTGGCGGTCGTGCGGATCGGCCTGGAGCTGCTGCTCAAGGACGAGAAGATTCCGCTCACCCGTCTGACCGGACACGGCGGACTGTTCAAGACGCCAGGCGTGGCGCAGCGGTATCTGGCGGCGGCGGCCGGCACGCCGGTTACGGTGCTGGAGACCGCCGGCGAAGGCGGTCCGTGGGGCGAGGCGCTGCTCGGCCTGTATTTTCTCGCAAAACAGGGCGGATCGCAGGAGACGCTCGGTGCTTTTCTTGACAATCACATCTTCCGGGACATGAAGCAGAGCACGGTGGCTGCCACGGCGGAAGAGATCGCCGGATTTGACGCATACATGAAGGAATACCGGGCGGCGCTTGAAGTCGAACGCCTCGCGGCGCAGAAACTCGGCGGATGAACAGATACCCCGCGCCTGCCGGCACGCAATAAACTCGTACGAAACCGCCATTGGTGGTATAGTAAAGAGACGGATTTCAAGCCGGAGGAGCACAATGAAGA
>OMUP01000173.1 GCA_900314255.1 uncultured Lachnospiraceae bacterium
CCGCAAGAACTCTGGTTCCATTCTTTCTCATATAATATTTTCCTCCTTTGCGTAAGCACGCATTTACACTTCTATGAGATGACCGGCAGGCTCCTTGTACCTGCCAGACCTCCCCAAAATCCTTTGCGGGACTCAGCCCTTTACAGCTCCGGCCGTAAGACCTTCCACCAGCTGCTTCTGGCCGATGACGAAGATGATGATGGACGGAAGCAGGATCATCATGGCACCTGCCATGACCGGTCCGAAGTTCGTGGACTCAGAGCCCTGCAGCATACCCAGACCGATCTGAACGGTCCGCATGTCCACCGTGTTGACCACGATGAGAGGCCACATGTAGTAATTCCAGGTGTCCAGGAATGTGTAGATGCCCAGAGCGCCCAGCGCCGGCTTGATGAGCGGGAAGCCGACCGAGTAGAAGAACTTGAATCTCGTGCAGCCGTCTACCAGTGCCGCCTCATACAGCTCCCTCGGCAGGGACAGGAAGGCCTGCCGCATGTTGAACACGGCAAATGCACTTGCCAGATACGGCAGCACCAGAGCCGCGTAGGTATTGTTGATTCCCCACTGGCTGACCGTCAGATAGTTCGCGATGATAATCGCCTGGCTCGGAATCATCATCGTCGCGAGCATGATCGTGAACAGAACTTTCTTGCCCTTGAACTCAAACATCGCGAAGCAGTAGCCGGCCAGCGCTCCTGTGACCATCTGCGCCGCCGTGCAGATGCCGGATACAATCAGCGAGTTCAGGATGAAACGGAAGAACGGAGCCAGCTCAAGCGCCGTCTTGTAGTTCTCCAGCGTAAACGCCTTCGCGAAAAACTTCGGCGGGTATGCGTAAATCTCCGTCTTCGTCATGTTGCTGACGTTGAAGCAGTACAGAATCGGGAACAGGACAATAAACGCAAAGATCACATTGATAATAAAGATGATTGTCAGGAATATTCTTCTTTTTGCCTTCGAGCTCATCAGTATGTCACTCCCTTCTCCAGATTGAACTGAATCCGCGTCAGGATCATCATGATGATGAACAGGATGACAGATTCCGTGCAGGCTACGCCGAACCGGCCGTTCGTAAAGGCTTCCTCGAAGATCTCAAACACGATCACGCGGGTCGAATTGCTCGGGCCGCCGTCGGTCATCATGCGGACCTGCGCATACTGCTGCAGCGCGCTGATTACATTGATGATAAGAAGGAAGAACAGCGTCGGAGAGATGCAGGGAATAGTGATGGACCAGTGCTTCCGGAAGAAGCCGGCCCCCTCCAGCTCAGCACTCTCGTAAAGGTCTTTCGGTACCGACTGCAGAGCAGCCAGCAGGAAAATAAAGTTGATGCCGACACGCATCCAGACCGTAACCATCTCGACGGAGAACAGAGCCCACTTCGGATTCGTCAGCCAGCCGATATTGGTGTGGAGCACATAGTTGAGTGTTCCGACTGTCGGATGCAGGATAAACGTGAACATTGCTGCGGCGGCTGCCGCAGAGATTGCCATCGGGAGCGAATACACCGTCCGGAAGAACCCGCGCCCCACAAACTTCTCGTTGCTGATGATCGCCATGATCAGTCCCAGGACAATTGAAAGGATAACCGTCACAATGGCGAACCGGAACGTAATCCACATGCTGTTCCAGAAATTCGCATCGGTGAAAATATCAATATAGTTCTGAACGCCGTTCCACATGGAAAATGTTCCCGTCGGCGTCGTAATCGAAAAGCTCAGAACAATCGTCTTCACAAAAGGATAAAAGACAAAAATCGCGAATAAAATCAATGCCGGGAGCAGATACAGATACGGCTCGACAATCTGAAAAGCCGTCTTCTTCCTCTTCTGCCCGACATCCACAGCTGCGCCCGGCTGTGCCGCATCTTTTTTCTTTCCCATATAACCGCTCCTCTTTCCTTTGCATGACGGGCGCAGAATACCAGTGATCTTTCATCACTATTTCTGATATTCAGATCATCCACGTCCGCATTTTTGTGCACTTTGCGATAAAAGTATTATAGTATTCTTACATCCTTTTTACAATCGCAAAGTGCACATTTTGCCATTTTGCGCAGTTTTGTAAGGCTCCGGTTCCGTCCCGTCCGAAGCCAGGAAGTATCCTATCAGGGCAATGTAAAATCCAGACGGGTAAATTTGTCAATTCTGTGTAAAGTACAGAATTTAGTGCAAAAAAGCATGACTTGCTTACAGTATGACCTGATTTGTCTGCCAGAGCTTTTTCAATTGTTTCCGGCTGCAGTTCAAATACAGAACGCGGCATACAGCGGAACTGAAAAAAGACCGTCAGCATAACCGAAATTTATCTCGGAAAGACGGATTGCAAATGGCGGATGATATTTCTCACGATAGTTGTTAAGACTCGTAGAACGGCGATGCCTTCCTGCCTTGATCTCCAGCGGGATGATGCCTCTGTCATCCTCAAAAAGCATATCAATCTCCATGCTCTCCGACGGTTTGAAATAATACAGATCCGGATGATTGATTTTCATCTGCTGATAGACATAATTTTCCACAATGCCGCCCTTGTACATATTCCGGGCATCCTGCCGCATATCTTTATATTGTATGCCGCAGAGATTTGTCAGAATTCCGACATCGGAAAGATACACCTTAAAACTTCCCGGATCTTCATACCCGCGCAGCGGCGCTTCCGGAAGTTCAACCTTATTCACCCGGTAAATCATGCCCGATGCATCCAGCCAGTCGAGTGGTCCCCAAAAGTCCCTCTTTCCCATTCCTTTTCGGATTTCATTGTACCGGAATTTCGGATTTTCCCGCGCCAGCTGCCTTGGAACGGATTTCCAGGTCTCCAGAATTTTCACGCTTTCCTGCGGACTTGTCACGTATTTGGTCATGTCCGCCATATATGCCGGCTGAAGATTGTCAAGAATCCTCTTGTCCATTTGAAAAATATCTTTTCCGTGATTCAGATAGTCCGCAACAGATTCCGGCATGCCGCCGGTAAAAAGGTAATCATGATACAGCCTCAGTGCCCTTTCGTGGACTCCGTCCGGAAGCGGTTTCCTGCTGTTGAAACTGTCCCGGATTCCGTCCAGCAGAATTTCCTCGCCGCAGGCAGTCAGAAATTCTTCAAAGTCCATCGGATACAAACTTTCAATCTGCACCTTGCCAACCGGGAAAGACGAATGAAAACGGTGGATCTTGACGCCCAGCAGGCTTCCCGCCGCAATAACCCGAAAATCTCTTTTGTCCTCGCAGAAATATTTCAAAGCCGTTACTGCAGTTTCCGAAGCCTGTATTTCGTCGATAAATATGGGAACATCCGGCGAGATTTTTCTGCCGAGCATCTGCTCCATTCCCCGAAGGATCGTGTCAGGGTCCAGGTCACCATCAAACACGGACCTCAGTCCCGCCTGTTCCTCTAAATTTATATAGATATAATCCGGATACTGTCTGCCGCAGAAATCCCGTATAATCCAGGTCTTCCCTGTCTGACGGGCACCGGTCACCATCAAAGGCTTTTTCGCACCATCCTTCTCCCATTTTTCCAGTATCCTGGTGAATTTTCGTTCCATATACTTCCTCCGAAGCACCTGCACACGTTCCTGATACTGGTATTATCATAACACGATATGCGAAAAAATGGAGACATCTCCATTTTTTCGTGTAAATAAATGGAGATGCCTCTATTTTTTCGCATCTGATTTCATGCCTGAGGATTTGATGATGGAAGAATTTCAGTACACTTTCCCGATTTCTTCCGTAATGCCGTACTCTTCCTTAAAGCGCTCCAGATCCTGCGGCGTCTTTATGAGGCAGATTCCTTCAAAATGTCCGGTCTTTCTGTCCTGAAATCCTGCGACCTGTTCACCATTGCAGATCGACGCGTGAATGACCGGCTTCACAGCTGCCGCATCATACGTGTGATGAACTTGTTTTTTCTTTCCAAACACAGCGCACCTCCCGCAATTTCTGCTGTCACGACTCTGGCTGTTTTGTATGTATTATACCACGCGCCGCTTCATGCGGGTTTCCGTTGCCGCACCAAGAGCCGGCGCATTTTTGCGTGCAAGCACGCAAAAGCGCCATGCTCTGGTGCGGCTTATGCGCTAAAATCACTCACTCAACGTCCTGCAGTGCTGCTTCGTTTTCTTCGCCGGTGCGCACTTTGACGACGCGGGTCACGTTGTAGACGAAGATCTTGCCGTCGCCGATGTGGCCGGTGTAGAGGGCTTTCTTGGCTGCGTCGATGACCGCATCGACCGGGATCTTCGATACAATGACCTCGGCCTTAACCTTTGGAAGCAGCGTCGAGTCGACCGGAATGCCGCGGTACTTCTCGGATGTGCCCTTCTGGATGCCGCAGCCCATCACCTGTGTCATGGTCATGCCCGTCACCCCCAGGTCGTTCAGCGCTTTCTTGAGCGCGTCGAACTTGGAAAGTTTGCAGATGATCGTCACCTTGTGCATTCCGGTGTCATAGATCGTGCCCGTCGCGCCGTCTTCGCGCCGTACCTTGACAGCCGCATCCATCTGCGCCGCGCTGGCCTTGGATGCGTCATCCTCGCCCAGATCTGTATTCTCATTCACATCCATGTAGGACTCGGTGTTGTCAGAGATCGAGAAACCGGCGTAGGCCGTCGGCAGGCCGTGCTCGTTGATGTCAAGGCCCGAGATTTCAACTTCCGGAGAAACACGAAGTCCGACCGCCTTGTCGATCAGCTTGAAGGCGATGAACATGATCGCCAGCACATAAGCGGCCACCGATACGATGCCAAGCAGCTGAATGCCGAGCTGCGTAAAGCCGCCGCCGTAAAAGAGGCCCTTGCCGACGCTGTCGCTGCCGGTGGAGAACAGGCCCACGGCGATCGTGCCCCACATGCCATTTGCCATGTGAACGGAAACCGCGCCGACCGGATCGTCGATTTTCGCCTTGTTGTCGAAGAACTCAACCGAAAGGACTACCAGGAAGCCGGAAACCAGTCCGATGAAAAATGCTCCAACCGGCGACACCACATCGCAGGGCGCTGTGATGGCTACAAGGCCGGCGAGCGTCGCGTTGAATGTCATGGATACGTCCGGCTTGCCGTAGCGCACCCAGGTGAAGATCATGGTTGTCAGCGTGGCCACTGCCGCAGCCAGGTTGGTGTTGAAGCACACCAGAGATGCCATGTTCTGCGCATCGGTGGTGGAAAGAGCGATGGTGGAGCCGCCGTTGAAGCCGAACCAGCAGAACCAGAGAATGAACACGCCCAGTGCCATGGCGGTCATGTTGTGGCCCAGGATGGCGTGCGGTTTGCCTTCCTTATCATATTTGCCGATGCGGGGGCCGAGCATCCAGGCGCCCAGGCAGGCGATGAGGCCGCCGACCATGTGCACGCAGGTGGAGCCGGCGAAGTCGTGGAAGCCCAGCTGCGAGAGCCAGCCGCCGCCCCAGATCCAGTGTCCGGACACCGGATATACAAAAAGAGAGATGACCGCCGAATAGATGCAGTATGCCTTGAAGTTCGTCCGCTCTGCCATGGATCCGGACACGATGGTCGCGGCCGTGGCGCAGAACACGGTCTGGAAGAACACATAAGCCCAGATCGGCATATCCAGCCCCAGGAATGAGTAGTCGCCGCGGATCAGCGGATCAAAGCCTCCGATGAGAGCGCCCTGTCCGTAGAACATGATGCCGAATCCGATCAGCCAGAAACACGGCGTGCCGATACAGAAGTCCATCAGATTCTTCATTAAAATGTTGCCCGTGTTTTTTGCCCGTGTGAGCCCCGCCTCGCAGAGCGCGAAACCGGCCTGCATGAAGAATACCAGAAACCCTGCTATCAGGGTCCAGCCCACGTCGAGGCCATTTGCCAGAATATCCATACCTCTCCCTCCCTTTTTATGTTCCCGTTGACAAGTGATAATAAAGAAGAAAAAAAGACGCCTTCGAAGATTTCTCTTCGAAGAGCGTCTTTGCCCGATGCAAATAAAATAAAGCAAAAGCTTGAAGCTGTCAACCCACAAGGCGGTAATTTCTTAATTTTTATCTGAAAGCACATCTTCAAATTAAGAAAAGCAGGTGCTTTTTCCGGTCTGTTCAGGCGCGGTTTGAAAGAAATGCCGGATTTACGCCATTTGCAGGGCATTGTCAATAATGGCGGCATGAATATATCAATCTCAGCGCCATCGATTTTAGTATTCGTATAAAAATTCAATCAGATTTTCTGTGATTCCCGTTACTTTTTCACTTTAAACCATTGACATTCAACACCAGCAGTGCTATTTTATGACTCGTAGCCGGGAACCGGCCATTGCAAAGGCGCAATCGAATGGACTTCGATTGCGCCTTTTTTATTTTTTCAAGTGCGGGGACATAAGCAGTAACACTTGACGGCTCCCAAAAACGTGTATAGGAGGAACTTCAAAATGAGACTGAAGGACACGGGACTTACAGCAGAGCAGCTCAAAGGACTTGTAAACAAGTACATGATCGAAACTTATGAGCGTTTCGACTTTGTAGCTGACAGAGCCAAGGGCAACTACATGTACGACGAGAATGACACGCCGTATCTGGATTTCTACGCCGGCATCGCTGTAAACAGCGTCGGCAACTGCAACGACAGAGTCGTCAAGGCTGTACAGGATCAGGCTGCAACCATCATGCAGACATTCAACTATCCGTACACTGTTCCGCAGGCTCTGCTGGCTGAGAAGATCTGCACGACCATCGGCATGGACAAGATCTTCTATCAGAACACCGGTACAGAGGCAAACGAAGCCATGATCAAGATGGCCCGCAAGTACGGCGTTGAGAAGTATGGCCCGCATAAATATAAGATCATTTCCGCCGAGAAGTCTTTCCACGGCCGCACATTCGGTGCCATGTCCGCAACAGGTCAGCCGGACAACGCATGTCAGATCGGCTTCGGTGACATGACTCCGGGATTTGAATATGCAAAGTTCAACGATCTGGAAGATTTCAAGTCCAAGGTCGATGACAACACAATCGGTATCATGGTTGAGCCGATTCAGGGCGAGGGCGGCGTAAATCCGGCTACAGTTGAATTTATGCAGGGTCTCCGCAAGCTCTGCGATGAGAAGGGACTCCTTCTTCTTATTGATGAGGTACAGACCGGATGGTGCCGTACCGGCAAGATCATGGCTTACATGCACTATGGCATTCAGCCGGATATCGTTTCCATGGCCAAGGCAATGGGCGGCGGTATGCCGATCGGCGCGATCTGCGCAAAGGCAGAGGTTGCGAAGGCATTTACCATGGGTTCTCACGGAACCACATTCGGCGGTCATCCGGTATGCTGCGCCGCTTCTCTGGCAGCTGTAAACGAGATGCTCGACAAGGATCTCGCCGGCAAAGCCGCTGAGACAGGCGAATATCTGATGGGCGAGCTCCGCAAGCTTCCGCATGTCAAGGAAGTCCGCGGCAAGGGCCTGATGATCGGTGTTGAGTTCACAGATCTGAACAGTGTTGAGATGAAGCACGAGTGCCTGCACAGACATCTGCTCACAACGGCCATCGGAAGCAACATCATGCGTCTGATCCCGCCGCTCACCATCACGAAGGATGAGTGCGACAAGGCTGTTGCGATCATCGGCGAGTCCATTGACGCTCTGAGCAAGTAATCCACCAGTATTCAGAAAGCAGGGTGAGTTTCATGAAACATATGGTCATCACCATCGGCTGCGAATATGGCGCAGGCGGTCCTCAGATCGGACGGTTCATCGCCGACGCTCTGGGCATCGAGTTCTACGACCGGGATATCGTCGACAAGGTTGTCGAGGAGACCGGCGCGTCCAGAGACCTGGTCGAGAAGACAGATGTGGACACCAATGTAAAATACGAAGTGGACACGTCTCTCGGCCCGCGGTATCTGAACCTGACCAACCGCGTCATCTATGTGCAGTTTGATGTCATCCGGCAGATGGCGGAGAAATCCTCCTGTGTCATCATCGGGCGCTGCGCCGATTACATTCTGAAGGACAGAAAGGACACGCTGAAGGTGTTCCTGTACGCCCCGAAGGATGTTCGGATCAAGTCGGTGATGGATCTGGAACATCTGTCAAAAGCGGACGCCGAAAAGAAAGTCGCTTACTACGACGAGAATGAGCACGTCCGTTACAAGTATATGACCGGAACTTACCGTGGCGATCGAAGCAACCGTGATATCCTTCTGAACAGTTCGCTGCTCGGATGGGAGAACACAGCGAAATACTTACTGGAGCTGATCGATCTGCGCTACGGAGAGTAATACCGGCACCACAATCGTCAGCAACGGCGCTGACGGACCAGGGGCACATGATGTGCCTCTGCTCCGCCGGCGCTTTTTTTCTTCCTTTTGCTGCTGGCATCTGTACCTGTTGATTAAACAGCTGAATTCAAGTTGGAGGAGTTCAGTCCTATGGAACCTAAAAAGTCAGAATTCAATAAAGTCCTCTCCATGTGGGACATCCTGGTAATCGCCTTCGGCGCCATGATCGGATGGGGATGGGTCGTCTCAAGCGGCGACTGGATCGAGCGGGGCGGCGTCATCGGCGCTATGCTCGGCTTCGTGATCGGCGGCGTCATGATCTTCTTCATCGGCCTGACCTATGCGGAGCTCACGTCCGCCATGCCGCAGTGCGGCGGCGAGCACGTCTTCTCGCACCGCGCATTCGGTCCGTGGGGGTCTTTCGTCTGTACCTGGGCCATCATCTTCGGCTACATCAGCGTTGTATGCTTTGAAGCCTGCGCACTGCCGACCATCATCGCATATCTGTATCCGCCGTTCCTGCAGGGGTATCTCTACACGGTCAACGGATTCGCCATCTACGCGACCTGGCTCGTGACCGCCATGGTCTGCGCGATCCTCATCACGGCTCTCAACATCGTCGGAACCAAGACAGCCGCCAACCTTCAGACCGTTCTGACCGTCATCATCGGCGCGGCCGGCATCCTTCTCATCGTCGGCTCTCTCTTCTCGGGCAATGTATCCAATCTGGACGGCCAGATGTTTGAGGGGGATTCGGCCGGCAGCATATTAAACGCAATTCTAAAAGTTGCCCTGACCACCCCGTTCTTCTTCATCGGATTCGATGTCATCCCGCAGGCCGCGGAGGAGATCTCCGGTTCCCTGAAGAAGGTCGGAAAGATGCTGATCCTCTCGATCGTTCTGGCGGTCTGCTTCTACGCACTGGTCATCTTCGCCGTCGGGTATGTCTTGAACCGCAGTGAGATCGCCGCGGCTGTCGGCTCCGCGTCCGGCCTTGTGACCGCCGATGCGATGGAGAAGGCATTTCACTCCTCCGTCATGGCCAAGGTCGTCATCGTAGGCGGACTGTGCGGCATTGTGACGAGCTGGAATTCCTTTCTCATCGGCGCTTCCCGCGCCATGTACTCCATGGCGAAGTCCTACATGATCCCGATCACCTTCGGCAAGCTTCACCCGAAGCACAAGACGCCTGTCAACTCGCTGCTCCTCATCGGTGTGATCTCGGTTCTTGCGCCGCTCCTCGGGCGCTCGATGCTGGTATACGCCATGGACGCCGGCAACTTTGCCTGCTGCACCGCCTACTGCATGGTCGCCCTGTCCTTCCTGATCCTGCGCAAAAAAGAGCCGGACATGGAGCGCCCGTACAAGATCCGCCATGCGCATTTCGTCGGCGTGATGGCCGTCATCATGAGCGGCGCGATGGTCATCCTCTACATCATTCCCGGTACCGGCGTCACACTGGCACCGATCGAATGGGGTATTCTCATCGCATGGTGTCTGCTCGGCGTCATCTTCGCCGTGAGCTGCAAAAAGAAGTACGGCAGTGAATTCGGCGCCCTGGACAACATCCTCATTGAGAATGAAGGGCCGGGCAAGAAGATCAACGTCACCGCAGCGCCCAAGGACGTATCCGTCGCCATCGACATGGA
>OMUP01000039.1 GCA_900314255.1 uncultured Lachnospiraceae bacterium
AAGTACCATATCGTGTTCACACCAAAGTATAGGCGAAAAATCATTTACAATCAATACAAACAAGACCTGGCAGAAATACTGCATCAGCTCTGCGCATATAAAGGTGTCACAATTATCGAAGGACATCTGATGCCAGATCATGTACACATGTTAGTCAGTATACCGCCTAAAATAAGCGTAGCATCATTTATGGGGTACTTAAAAGGGAAAAGTGCCTTGATGATGTTTGATAGACACGCAAACTTGAAATATAAGTTTGGAAACAGGCATTTCTGGTCAGAAGGATATTATGTCAGCACGGCAGGACTGAACGAGGCAACCATAAAGAAATATATACAGGATCAGGAACGGGCAGATATAATCCAAGATAAGCTCAGTGTGAAGGAATACGAAGACCCTTTTAAGGGTCAGAGCAGGTAATACGAACGCCCCTTCAGGGGCAGCGACGAGTGAAAAGCAATGTGGCTTGAACGAAGTTGCGGGAAGCGCCAAAGAAACTTCCCGCAGCTAAAAGTGAAAGCCAGCGCCTTGAGACGCTGGCCTAGTAATAGGGGCTTATAGCCCCGGACCGAACCACCCGTTTTACGGGTGGCGGCGATTTTAGGAGTGCTGGGAATGGCAAGTGCAAGCTGCAAGTCACCGGAAACCAGCTTCCTAGCAATTTCCGATGCGGATTTCAGGGCTATTCGGGCTTGCCTGTCACCGGAAAACAATTTTGGTGCGCTTCCGGTGACAATTCTGCCCCGGAAAGCCCGTTTGGCGCACCGGAAATGACCTGCTTGCCGCTTTCCGTTGACAGTTCAGCCCTTAAACAGCCATTTGGCGCACCGGAAATAACTTGCCAGCCGAATCCCGTTGACACACTACTCCCAAGATACTCCGCCGGCGCATCGGAAATGGCTTGCATCCTCACTTCCGCTGAACCGAAAAGTCTGTTCCCGGCTCACACTCACCGGAAACAAGTTTGTTCCTCATTTCCGGTGCCAAAATCGGGCAATCCGAAGCCGGATCGTCATCGGGAACCACAAACAAATTAATTCCCGATGCGCGGAAAGCCTGAAAACGGCCAAAAAACGCATCGGGAATCAAGAAAAAAGCAAATTTGCTGACTCGTTCAGCAAGTTCAGCAAAGAACCAGCTGGTCACCCGTGAAATGGCAGGTCATAGCTGGCAATTGCTTCAGCCGTGAAGGCCTTTGGACTGTCTTACCATGTCTTCGACGACGATGTCATAAATCTCGCCGAGGCTGCGGCAGTATTCGAGCACTTTCCAGGGCTCGTCCGTGTGAAAATGAATCTTGATCGGGTCCCCGTCGCCGCCGACAGCGAGCAGGCAGTCACCTTTGAAGTTCTTTGTGAAATAGTCGCGGATCTCGTCCTCGTCCAGATCGTCACCGTCAATCAGAAGCTGTGTATCGTAGCGGTAACCAGTGTATTCTTCCATGGATTTTCCCTTTCTGAAAATGAATTTCTTCCTGCATTATAGCATACCGCCCGCGCACGTGACAGTTTTATCAGTCTAACAAGGTCAAATTTCATGGCCCGTATGCTATAATAATCCAAGCTATTGATCGGGAGGTTTCCAATGGGTTTATTTGACCATTTTCGCAAAAAGAAAAGCGGCCGGGCAGAAGAGGCCGCGCAGGAACAGGATCTGACTGAACAGAAGGAAAGCCAGGAGGCAGGCGCGAAGGCGGCAGCTGACGCCAAGACAGGAGCACAGGCTTCTTCTGCAGCATCGGACGCAGGCACTGCAGAGCCGGAAGCTTCTGCGCCGAAAGAGGCGCCGGAATCTTCAAAGCCTGAAGAAAACGCAGTGAAAGAATCTTCTGAACCTGCCGGAGAACATGCAGAGGCCGAGGCGGAGCCAGAAGGCCCGGCAGAACAGGCAGCAGAAGATGCTGCGGCGGCAGAAGCCGGAGAGGCAGACACCGGGGCGGCGAAGTCTGGTGACAAGTCTGAAGAACAGGCGGCACAGGCAGGCCCGGATTCGGCAGTCGACGGGACGAATGAAGCGAAGGCACAAGAGCCGGAAAGCAAATCCAATCCCGGCGCTGCCAGACAGAAAACGCAGCGGCTCGGTGTGACGGCGATCTTCAAGGTCGATACGGCATTTGCCATGGATCACGACGGGACGCCGGCGACGCTGGTGTCCGGGTTCCTCGAGATGGGAACGATTTCGGTCGGCGACAGTCTGGTGCTGACGGACGCGAACAACGGCGTGCGGGCGACCTTCCCGGTGTCCGGTCTGGAGCGGCTCGGGCGCGATCCGCTGCCGAAAATCACATTCGAAGAGGGCGGCGCGAACCAGAACGCCTACGCAATTTATGTGAACAACACACCGCCGGAGACATTCCATCAGGGTGACAAATGCTACCGGATCGAGCAGAACCGCGGCCGCAACAATCCGGACCGCGTGAGCGAGCAGAGGGCGGCGCAGCTGGCCGGCATTCTCAAGGCGGGAATCCTGAACGAGAGCACACTCGGGAAGCTTTCGATCCAGGAGCTTTGCTTCATGATCCGCATGATCCGGCAGATTCACGAGCAGAACGAGGTCAACGATTTCGAGAACAAGGAGTCGGCGCTGGAGAAGGAGCTCTGCCGCAAGATGAACGAGGCGGACGAGCTTTTCATCATGATGGACCGCACGACCAATATGCCGTTCCTGGATCAGGGCGCGGTCGACATTTACTCGAAGGAGTCGTTTGCGCGGGATGCGATGGATTTCTACCGCAGACAGTTCCGCCAGCTGGCGATCCTGCGGTATGAGAAGAAGGCTTCGCCGTTCCCGGACAAGATGAGTCTGTACCGCTATCTGTACTACACCGGCGTGAACCTCGTCACGGTCGACAACGGGCAGTTCAAGGTGACACTGGACAGAGATGAGATCGAGAAGGATCCGGGGCTGAACGAGCTGAACCGCCTTCCGTTCAAGGTGACCAATCCGGCGCTGCGCTTCGCGCTGAATTCGCTGCTCTCGGAGGCGCGCTGGCCGGTCAAGTATGCGCAGCACGAGCAGAACGTCAAGCTGCGCGAGGTCCGGATGCTGGATCAGCTGGACAAGGCGATCCTGCTGCTTCCGGTGAGAGCCGAGGGACACAGGCTGAGCGGCCTGGTGACATATCGTTCGCTGCCGCACAACGCGAAGATTCAGATTCCGCACATCACGGACAAGAAACAGCAGCATTTTCTGCCGTTTTTCACCGATCCGTTTGAGTTCCAGAGAGTGTATTCGACAAAAGAGTGGGCGGCGCTGCCGTGCGACATCAAGCATGCTCTGATGATGGATCCGCGGATCGGCCTCATCATCAACCCGGTCGCCGAGAATTTCGTCCTGACCGTCGACGGCAAGAAGGCGCTGATCACGGCATTCGCCCAGCGCGAGAAACAACTCAGGGCGGAAGAAGAAAAAGAGAAAAAGACAGATGTAGAGACAAAGCCGGACATCGGCCCCGGACCGGGCGATGCAGGCTGACAGAGATTGAAATGCTTTCTTTGGAAGAAAGCAAGCTCGCAGCGAACCTGTCAAAACTTTTGGCGGGCGGACTGCTGACGGGTGCATCCGGGCTGAACATGAGCCCGGGTGCACCCGTTTTCTCGCTATACGTGTGTCTAGGGTGCAAAGCTGGCTGGTGGCGGGGCCTGCTATGCACTGATTTTCATCAAAAATGTCCTGAAGCAAGCTGATTGATGAAGCAGCAAGCTTGCTTGAATTGGGCATTCATCAATTTGTCTGATATCATGAGCAATAGATGAATATTTTGCTTTAAATGGCTTCCGGCATTCAGCACTTTTGCCTTTACTGCACAAGAATTGATGAATTAGTCCCTTCAAACTGCCCTTTTTATTCATCAATTTGGCCGAAAGACAAGTTAATTGCTGAATTAGACACAGCGAACACAAAATGACATTCATCAAAAAGTTTGTTTCTGTCGTCCACAGATGAATTAGAGATGCCTAACTTTCCCACAGACTCATCAAATTCCCACAAAATGAGAGAATTTGCTGAATTAGAAATAGCTAACCGCGACCCGCACCTACAGCCATCACCCTCCCCATGCATGAAAATAAAAAGCCGCTGCCGTCCTCTGATCCGGTTTCCTGATCATGCAGAATGGCAGCGGCTTTCAGCCTTCTTATTGCTTTGTTCCTGAATGATCTTACCCTTTCATCGCGAAATTCAGGATGTCGTCATAGACTTCCAGATATCCTTTTTCGTTGTGGATTTCGTGGCGCATGTGGGGATAGAGTTTCAGGGTTACGTTCTTCACGCCGAGTTTCCGGTAGCGGGCGGCAAGCCATTCCGGGCCTTTTCCGCAGCGGCCGACCGGGTCTTCCTGGCCGGCGATGATGAGCACCGGGCGGTCTTTGGAGACGGAGGCCATCGCCTGGCTGTCCCAGAGCTTTGACATACCCTTAAGGAATTCCAGCCAGAAGCCGCCGGTATCCTCGTGACCGCAGTACGGGTCAGCGATATAGCGGTTTACATTGTCTTCATTGTATGAGAGCCAGTCAAGTTCCGTGCGTGCGTTCTTCACGGCCTTGGCATAGCCGCCGAGGCCCATATCAGAGAGCTTCGGGCACGGAAGATCGCGGTTGCTGTCATTTACCTGGTGCCGGGCCACCTTGTATCCCAGCTTCATAAGCAGGCCCTGGCCGCCGTTGGTGCCGCAGAGGATATAGCGGTCGGCGCTGTCCGGGTAGCGCTGCATGAGGCGCTGGGTGAGAAATGAACCCATGGAGTGGCCCATCTGGACGACAGGAACGCCTGTTTTGCGGGCCAGCTCGTCCATCAGGTGAATTCCTTCCACATTTTTTTCAAACCCGTTTTCGGGCCAGATTTCCTGCTTTTCAACCGATGCCGCATTCCGGCCCTGACCGAGGGCATCCAGCACCCAGACCGACAGATTCTTTCCGTTCAGCCATTCGGCGAGCCGCTCGTAGCGCTTTGCATACTCATTCATGCCGGTGATCAGGCAGAGACAGGCGCAGGGATCCGCAACCTGCCACGTCCATCCTTTCATCGGTGTGCCGTCCGAAAGTTTCACTTCAAATTCTTCTGCCATTTGCTCATTTCCTTTCCCGTGTGTTACGCCAGGTCAGCGCACTCTTTCTGCATTCCACGCCAGCCGGCGCATTTTTCAGGATTTTTCACGCCTGCCAGCGTTCTTTCATCAGTGCGAAGATTTCCTCGTCCGTGCGGTGGTTTTCGGCCGTCAGGATCAGGCGGATTTTCGCGTCTTCCTCGGAATTCAGGAAGTCGCGCTGCCACTGGAAGAAGTGCGGGCCGTCATCCCGGTTGCGCAGCCAACTCATCAGGCCGGCCAGAACCCAGGCGGTCTGCTTGCAGTCCACTTCGCAGTCGTTCTGATAGAAGTTGTGCCATTTGCCATGCTCGCGGGAGCGCATTGCGTGGTCGGCGGCGAGGTAGTGCTCGCGGGCGAGGCCGGCGTTGTAGAAGGCGCGCTGCCAGTTCTGGGCGTAGGCTTCCCGCAGCGCCTCGGTAACGAACCACGCGCCCGTGGAGCAGTGCATGTGGATGCTCGCGCAGAGCATCAGTGTGTCGGCCAGCAGCGTGTCGGCCGGCTCCTCCATTTCTGCCCAGGCTTTGACGCAGTGCTTGTAGTGGCGCTGATAACCCTTGTGTCCTTCCCGGTAAATGTCGGCGTATGCCTTGATCTGCTCCTTCAGGCTGTCGGTCTTTACGAACCACTGCAGGCTTTCGGAAGCCTTGTCCGGGTCAATCATGAACTGGGAGATCAGGCAGCGGGCCACGTGGTTCTCGAACTGGTCGCCGGCCAGATCATCCGGATGAGGACCGTAGGAGACGGCGCTGTCGTGATAGTCCCGGATAAGAGCGGTGACGCGTTCAGTGTTGGCCTTGCCGTAATATGCAGCAGCGTACTCCTCGGCGTGCTTCCGGATGTCGATATCGCCGGCCTGCCAGAGGCGGGCGACGAAGTCCAGATAGTAGACGTGCGGCCGGATGTTGCTGCAGTTGATGAGCCAGAAACTGCCCATGTCGTGGGCGAGCGTTTTCCGGAGCTGCTCTCTGACAAATTCCGGCGGAACCTGCAGCATCGTGATGTGGTTGGCGGCCTGCAGGTCGTAGAAGGAGACGTGATAGTAGATGCCGTGCGGCCCCTTCTCGCCTTCGCGCGGGATCGCCGGGATGCGCGGGTTGTGGTTGTCCTGCCGGCGGGAGACCATGGCGCCGAAGCCGTTGTCCGCCCAGATTCTGATCACGTCGTCCGGGAAGGACAGGCATCCCTGGCGGTACAGTTCCAGAACTTCGCCGTACAGGTTGACGCAGCAGTCGGCTTTCGGGTCGGACTTGCGGACCATGTCGTACTGCAGGCGGATGATGTCGCTGATCAGCTTTCCGCGCGACTCAGGCGTTGAATAACGCGGATCGTTGTGCCAGAACGGAACGTCGCCCTGGCCGCGGAAGCCGAGGTTCCAGAGCACTTTCATGCCTTTCTGCTCGTCGATGGCGTCCTGCCAGAGCTTCTGGAATTTTTCCGGATATTTGTCATAGCTGGGATCCAGGTCCGGCCAGGCGTGCAGGAACATCTCCGCGCCCAGCGGCTCCGCGTGGTGCTGGGTGATGACAAGTCCCATGTCGGAGGCCATCTGCCGGTACTTGCGCGCGTTTTCGCCGGTGCCCGGGATGACCATGTTGCCGCCCAGGCGCAGAAGCGCCTCGTAGGTCAGCGCAAATGGCTTGGCGGGATCGCGGTCAACGCTCCAGTGATCAAGCAAAACCTCGTCGTTGACGAACCAGCCGCGGTACTTCACCGCGTACGCCGGGTTCACAAGCTTCGTGCCCTCCGGGATCTGCTTTTGGGCAGTCCTGGCAAATGGCTGGTCCATGAAAAACCAGAACGGCAGGACGCCGAGGAATTCGCGGCTCACGGCGTAGATTCCGTACGCGAAGCCGAGCTGAGAAGAGGCGCTGACCGTGATCGCGTCGCGGGTGACGTCAACTTCGTATGCCTCGTCGGGCAGGCCGGCCTGCTGTAAAATGAGCGTTCCGCCGGCGGCATCGGTTTCTTCAAATACATTGGAAAGGTCCCGCTTCAGAGCCTTCGCGGCGTACTGAACCGGTTTCCCGTCGCATTCCTTTGGAATCCGGACAGACAGATGGCGGTTGAGAGTAAACATAGGTCCTCCTTGTCACACATGTTGATGATTCTATTATAAGAAAAACCGCACCCTCTGTGAATAAAGAAACCACAAAAAAAGAAGGCAGAATCCCTTGTGTGTAAAGGAATCTGCCTTCTTGTCTGTCTTTAAAAAGGGTCAGCCGGCCGCAGCCGTGGTCGCTGCGGTGGTGGTGTCTGTGGTGCTGTCGGTATCGCCGGAAAGGGCATCTGCCGCTCTGTCCGGATGAGCACCGCCCAGCTCGATGTAACGCTCCGCCGCGTAGGTGTTCACGTCAAAGACTTCTCCGGCTTCGGTCTTGTCGATCAGTTCCTTGACGATCTGAACCGATGTCTCATCCAGAATGGTCATGTCCACGTTAAAGGTGAGCAGCGGTGAGTACTCTGTCGTGAAGGAGTCATACATCGTCGAGTAGGTCTGCACGTTCCAGGTCGAATCCTGCAGAGTCATGTTCACGAGTTTCGTGAAGTTGCTCTGCGGCATGTTGGTGTTGAACAGATCCTTGATGCTCTCCATCAGCGAAGTGTAGCGGGTCAGAATGGCCGGTGAGGAAACGCGGTCGATGATGCCGGTGAGTACGTACATCTGATCCTTGCCGCGCTGAATATCGCCCAGCGGGAATGCGTGGCGCT
The DNA here is from genome assembly GCA_900314255.1 of uncultured Lachnospiraceae bacterium. Lineage (GTDB taxonomy): Bacteria > Bacillota > Clostridia > Lachnospirales > Lachnospiraceae > UBA4285. The sequence goes on from OMUP01000039.1 coordinate 7,796, forward strand.
CACGGCAGAAGGCCAGCGCATAGTCGCCGTTGTCGATGACATTGTCGCCCGCATAGAACGTCAGCGGCTCCGGATACGTGTCCGGCGTCGTGGTGAAGTCTACGTCGGAGTGCACGGTGATCGGCGCGATGGCATCCACGATACCCGCGCAGCCGGTGAAGTTCAGGCGGAAGTAGTAGTCCAGGCTGACGTCGTACAGATGCTCCAGCGTGGCCATCGAGTATCCGACGCCGTAATCACCGGCGTGCGTCAGCTTGTCTTTCTCCATGACCGTTCCGGTATCTGTCACAATCGGAATGTAGGAGTCGCGCGGCGTGGACACGATGAGAATCTGGCGGGTCTTCGGATTGACCACGACGACCAGGTTCACGTCGTTGTTTCCGGTGGTCCCGATCTCGCCTTCCTGGTCATTGCCGGCGATGTACAGGGCAAATGGCTCCATGGACACATTAACTTTGGAGGAGGATGTATTGCTTTCGGGCACTGTTTCCTGAATGGTGTATGTCTTCAGAACCTTCGTGTCCGTGCTGAAGGTCGTCATGATGGAAGAAATGGAGTCGCGGATACTCTCCGGTACGATGATGGCAATACCTGAACCGGTTGAGAGATCACCGATGACGGTCTGCCAGTCGCTGGCTTCCTTTGAGGCCGGCTCTGTCTTCGTGTCTTTGGCGATCATGGTCATGAGCTTGTCCAGATTGGAGGAATCCATGCCGGACACATATTCAAAGGTATAATCTGCGACGTCTGTCATGCTTTCGGCACTGTCTTCGGCGGCCACAACGACAGAATACTGATATGACTCCGTGTTGGCGCCCGTGATGCTCGAGAGAGCATCCATGGTGACATTGGCATAGAACATCACGAATCCGCACATAAAGGCCAGAACCACGGCGATAATCTTGCCGGGAAGCTTGTGCTTCGCAAACTGGCTCATCAGTGCGAAAAACGATATAACCCCGATGATGAGGCCGGCGGCGATAAAATACTTGCCCGGGATGACACCCAGCCGGTATACCGTGATCATGGCAAGGACGAAAAGAACGATTTCAATGCAGGAGAGGACAATGCCGATCCGCTTTGAAATCCGGCGTTTCCTGCGGCGCTGCAGAATCAGGCGCTTTTGTCTCGGTGTAAGAGAATCGCGGCGTATATTATACCCGTTCTCAGAATGCATCCCGTTATCGTCAGGGCTGTTGTTCTTCATGTTGTGTATTCTCCCGTAAAAAGCAGGACACGCCGGGAAACAAGTCGTGCCCTGCCTGGATTATTACAAATATGTTACATTGTATTCTATTTGCCATGCTGAGTCAATCGCGGGATAAAAAAGGCCGCAGGCCTGTTCCGGAAAAGTACCGGAAAGGCCTGCGGCATCAGCCACATAGCGCGGATATTATTTCAGGCTGACTGGTGAATCTCCGAGAGAATGAAATCAGAAAGAGCTTTTTCTGTCTCATTTCTGTCAGCTCCTGTGGCCGTGAGCATCATGGTCCGTCCCGGATCCATGCTCAGCACGCCCAGAAGGGACTTGGCATCAAAGCTGTAGTTGCCTGCGCGAAGGTCAAAATGACCGGTGAGGCCGTTGACGATCTCGACGAACTTCACGGCCTGCTTCGCATCGTGTAAGGTTACTGTATAAGTCAATACATTTTCTTCATTCATCATAATCGACTCCTTTCGGGTCCTGTCAAAACAGCCGGCAGACAAAATCTGCCATAAAACCGCCCTTTTACCGCGCATTTCAGGCGGTACTGCGATAATAAAGGATTTATACCGGCCTTGTCAATTGCAATGTACACTAAATATAGGTGCGAAAAAGAGGCGTTCTGTGGTATATTTGTTTAGATTCCAGTTCTGGAATGTGAGAAAAGAAAGGATTTATAGGATGTCTACTATTAAATTGTATGATGATCAGCCGTATGGAAAGGAGTTTCAGGCAGAAGTTCTCTCCTGCGAGCCGGTCCGCAAAAACGGCCGGGACGCATTCGCCGTGGTCCTTGATCAGACGCTGTTCTTCCCGGAGGAGGGCGGTCAGAGCCCGGATACCGGTAAACTCGGCGGGGCAGATGTGTTCTATGTGAGCATCGACAAGGAACAGGTGATCACCCACTTCACCGACAAGCCGCTGGAAGCCGGCAGCCATGTGAAGGGCGTCATCGACTGGCCGCAGCGTTTTTCCAATATGCAGAACCACACCGGCGAGCACATTCTCTCCGGCCTGATCCACAAATACTACGGTTACAATAATGTAGGTTTTCATCTGAGCCCGGACATCGTCACAATGGATATGGACGGCGTCGTCAGCCCGGAAGGACTTAAGAAAATCGAGCAGGAAGCCAACCGCGCGGTGTATGAGAACGTGGAAGTCATCTGCTCATATCCGGAGAAGGAAGTTCTCTCGGCGCTTGACTACCGCAGCAAGATCGAGATCGACGGGCCGGTCCGCATCGTCGAGGTAAAAGGGTATGACATCTGCGCCTGCTGCGCGCCGCATGTGGCCCGCGCCGGCGAGATCGGACTGATCAAAATCCTGAAATCCGAGAACTACAAGGGCGGCATCCGTCTGACAATCGCAAGCGGAAGCCGGGCGCTCGCGGCGGTGCAGGAAGTCTGGGACGCGGCACAGGACGCGGCCAGAGAACTTTCCGTGAAGCCGGAAGAAATCGCGCCGGCGGTGAAGAAGGTTCAGGATGATGTATTTGCTCTGAGAGGGAAGCTGGCTGCATTTCAGATGCAGGCGGTGCGTCAGAAGGCGGAGGCGGTCCCGGAAGGACAAAAGAACGCATGGTTCTTTGAAGAAGAGCTGGACACGAAGGCGCAGAGAGATTTCGTAAACCTGCTGACGGCAAAGTGCAGCGGGTATGCCGGCGTCTTTGTGGGCAATGATGCCGACGGGTATAAATACATCATCGGATCGGCAGGCGGCGACGCCCGCGTGCCCAATCAGGCACTGCGCGAGGAGTTCAAGGCCCGCGGCGGCGGAAAACCGGAGATGGTTCAGGGATCTGTAAATGCACCGAAGGCTGATATTCTGGCCGCGTTTGAGCAGCAGTAACGGGTACTGAGGAAAAATTTATGTCATTGCTTAACATACTTTCTCTGCTCGGCGCAATCGGACTGTTTCTGTACGGCATGCACATTATGGCGGACGGCCTGGCGAAAGCGGCCGGCAGCAACCTGACGTCTATTCTGGAGCGGCTGACGAGCCGGCCGATCAAGGGCGTACTGCTGGGAGCTGCTGTCACGGCCGTGATTCAGTCGTCCGGCGCGACGACGGTCATGGTGGTCGGATTCGTAAACTCCGGCATCATGAAGCTGGAGCAGGCGGCGTGCATCATCATGGGCGCCAACATCGGTACCACGGCCACGTCCTGGATTCTTTCGCTGACCGGCATCGAGTCCGACAGTCTGCTTGTCACGCTGCTCAAGCCGTCGTCTTTCGCGCCTGTCCTGGCGCTGGCCGGAACGATCATGATCGTATTCATGAAGAAGGATTCTGTTCATGAGATCGGCAAAATTCTTGCCGGCTTCGGCTTCCTGATGATCGGCATGGACACCATGTCGACGGCTCTGGAGCCGCTGAAGGAAGTGCCGGAGTTCGTGAATCTGATGACGACATTTACCAACCCGTTCATGGGTATGCTGGTCGGAATTCTCATCACCACGGCGCTGCAGAGTTCCTCGGCATCCATCGGTATTCTGCAGGCGCTCTCCGTGACCGGAACGGTTCCGTACGGGGCGGTTCTTCCTATGATCATGGGGCAGAACATCGGCTCCTGCACGACGGCGCTGTTCTCCTCGGTCGGCACCAACAAGAACGCGCGCCGGGCCGCATTTGTCCACCTGTATTTCAACGTGATCGGAACGGTCGCGTTCATGATTGTTTTCTACACGATCAACGCGTTTCACCCGTTCGCATTTCTGAATGCCAATGCGTCCATGACGGGGATCGCGGTGATTCATTCCCTGTTCAATCTGGTTACGACCGCGGTGCTGCTGCCGAACCGAAAGTTCCTGGTGAAGCTGGCGGCGCTCACGGTTCCGGACCGCGGCGAAAACGAGCAGGTGCAGGAGACCGACGAGTTCAAGATTCTCGATGCAAGATTCCTGTCGCAGCCCGGTCTGGCGCTTGAGCACAGCCGTCTGGAAGTGAAGCGGATGGCGGATCTGTCCCGGAAGGCGCTGTTCATGAGCCTCGGGCTTATCGGAAAATTTTCGGAAGAAACGGCGGAACAGGTCAGCGCCATCGAAAACCGCGTGGATACCTATGAGGATAAGGTCGGCACGTATCTGATGAAGATTTCGGCCAGAGACTTAACGGACAAGGAGTCGGAGATCCTGACGATGCTGCTTCACTCGGTCGGCAACTTCGAGAGAATTTCCGACCATGCCTGCAACATCATGGACTACGCAAAGGAAATGCATGAAAAGGGAGCCACTTTCTCGGCGCCGGCCCGGGTGGAGATGCAGACGATGATCCGGGCTCTGAGCGATATCGTCAATCTGACGTTTGACGCATTTGCCGACGGGAATGTGGAAATGGCCAAGCGCGTAGAGCCGCTGGAGGAAGTGATCGACGAGCTGAGCGATCAGATCAAGCAGCGCCATGTGCAGCGCCTGACGGAGGGCCGCTGCAACATGGGCATGAGTTTTGTGGTGTCGGATCTGACGTCGAATTTCGAGCGTGTGGCGGACCACTGCTCCAATATCGCGGTTACGCTGATCCGCACGAGGAATGACGGTTTCGATACGCACGCGTACCTGAACAGCGTGAAGCGCGCGGACAATGCGGCTTTCCGCAAGGAATTCCTGATACTGGAAAAGAAGTATGCTCTTCCGGAGGTGCAGAATGAAAACACAGACAGCAGCGAAATCGGATGACAAGAAAAAGACTGCCCCGCAGGCAAAAGAAAAGAGTGCCGGGCAGGATGCGGGCATGGTCCCCAGAACTACCGACGGACATGTCGTGAAAAAGAAGAACACGAAGATTCTCGTGATCCTGACGGGCGGGACGATCGGGAGCGCCGTGCATGACCACATCATCGACACGACAAAGGCAACTTCGGCGGCCGTCATCGAGGCATACCGGAAGGTGACCGGGCGCCATGATGAATTTGAAGTGATTCAGCCCTTCACCGTTCTCAGTGAGAACTTCACGCTGCATGAGTGGGAAGTGCTGCTGAAGACAATTCACACGGCCGATCTGAAGAAGTACAAGGGATGCATCATCACCCACGGGTCTGACACGATGTCTTACTCGGCGGCGCTGTTCGGGGAACTGCTCTACGGGCTGCTTCCCTGCCCGGTTGTATTCATTTCGGCAAATGCGCCGGTCGGCGAGAAAAATTCCAATGCCGTGGCCAATTTCCGGGCGGCGGTCGACTACATCAATTCTCCGGAGTCTTTCCCGGGAATTTTCGCCGTTGCGACCAACGACAACAAGGAGTCCCAGCTGTTCAAGGGCGAGGAGCTCATGGAAGCGGACGGCGTGAAGGGCAACTTCACGGCTTTCGGCGGCGAATCCTTCGGGACGATCAAAGACGGCGTCTTCGTGCGCAACCCGAAGCACCAGGACCACTGCCTGCCGATCATTCCGGACTATATGCGGGCCGCATTTTTCGAGCATGACCTGACGTTTGACGGCGAAGTCATGATGATCCGCCCGTATGTCGGCCTGAATTTTCACAACTTCGCGCTGACCCGCAGCACGAAAGCGGTTGTCATCTACACGTATCACAGCGGGACTTTCTGCACAAAGGGAGACGGGACGGCTCTGCAGTTCTTCGCCCGGATGTGCGGAAAAGCGGGCATTCCGGTGTACCTGGCCGGCGGACCTGACGCAAAGACCGCCCGCTATGCCTCGGAGACAGCGGCCGACGGCCTTCCGATCACGGTGCTCTCGGACTTCTCGCCGGAAGCAGCGTACGCGGCTGTCATTCTCCGCGAGACGGCGCGCATCGAGTACTGAAAAAGGAAACGCCTTCAAATAAAAAGAGGGAACACGGGTGAATCTGTACCGTGCTCCCTCTTGTTTTTTAAATGGACCGGAATTCTCGCAGCTGCTGCAGGAGACCGGCTGCCTTACGATGCCGACGCTTTCTCGAAGGTGGTCGACGCGCCTTCGCCGGTCAGAATCAGCTTTCCGTTTTTTACTTCGTAGACCAGCTTGATTTCGGTGTTCTGCCCGGTTACGGCTGCTTTGATCCAGATGACCTGGTTGTCTGTGTCGTTTTTGTACTGCAGGCTGACGGTGTCATCTCCGTCGGTGCAGCTCCCGGTGCCGTCTTCATTAAAAGTGTATGAAATTGCGGTTCCGTCCGTGTCGGTGCCGTTCCAGGTTCCTGTGATGGACGGCGCGTCGCAGCAGCCGGTCAGAAGGACGCAGCTTGCAGCCAGCGCGGCGGCGCAGACAGTGGATTTTTTCAGAATGCCATTAATCCTGTTCATGGAACGCTCCTTTTAAAAATAAACAGTCTTTCTGCTCCATAATACTGAATTTGCCGGGGGAATTCAATCGCTTCGCTTCCGGCGCGGCAAATTTTCCGGGGCGTCCGCGGTTGCAAGTGTTGAATTGAATTGTTAAGATAAGAAGAGACCGTGGACCTGACAGAATGCCCGCGGCTTTTATGGAAAGACTTTGAGGAGAATATAAAATGAATTCAAATACCGGTTCGATTATCGGAATGCTCTTTATTCCGGCGGCCATCATGATTATACTCGGTCTGCTGATGTACCGCAGCGCGAAGAAAAAGGCAGCGTCCTGCAGTAAAGAAGCCAACGGCAAGGTGGAAAGCTACAAGACAAAGAACGGGATTCTCACGCCCATCGTGCGCTTTTCTGTCGCCGGAAGCCGTTTTTACGCGGAGCTGAGGGACGACGCTGCCACCAGGACCGATTACCCGGTGAACAAGCCGGTCATCGTGCACTACAATCCGAAAAAACCGCAGACAAACTACGCAGGCGACACGGCATACGTGTCCGCTGCCGGGCTTATTCTGGCCGCCGCGGGCGGCGCGTTCGCGCTTATCGCGGTCGTTATGCTGCTTACGATCTGAATATGAAAGCCGACCGCAATGACCCTTGAAGAAGAAGAGGCTCTTTTCACAAGAGAGAACGTTGAAAAAATCCATGTCCCCGACATCGTTGTCGAGGATCTGGTTGACATCATCGAAGAAAAACTGAAGAAGAGCGGTATGTACTTCCGCATTGCGCACCGCGTCAAGGCCGTGGATTCCATGGTGGACAAGATGCGCATGAAACAGTACGGCGTGGACGGCTCGGAAAATGAGCACCGCAAACTGCAGGATCTTGTCGGCCTGCGGATCATTCTGTATTATTCCGATGACATGCGCATCTGCATGAATCTGCTGGACACGCTTTTTTCTGAACCCGGCGAGTGGGAGACTTCCGAGAACAACGATTATGAATTCCGCGCCATGAAAACCAACGGCGTGTTCCGCATGCCGTCGTATCTGTGGAAGAGCATCGAAAACCCGGTCCTGCAGGATTACATCGACGACACGTTCGAGATTCAGGTGCGCACCAACGCGTTTGAAGGGTGGCACGAAATCGAGCACGACATGCGCTACAAGGGGACGGCATTTGTCGGGGAGGATTCCGAGGGGCTGGCCCGCAAGATGAATTCGATCCTGGCGACGTTTGAGCTGTGCGACGACACGATTGTGAGCGTGATGGAGGACCTGGGGCACCGGCACTACAAGAACGGCCACTGGGACAACATGCTGCGCTGCCATTACCGGCTGACCTTTACGTCGGACCGTCTGTCCCCGGAGATCGCGCAGTGCTTCGCGCAGGACCAGGATCTGGCAAAGATTTTCTACAAGTTCCCGCGTTTCCCGGCCATCCGGGAGCTCTGGAACGACATGTCGCCCGAGACACCGCCGCTCACGCTGGACAGAATCGTTGAAGTGGTCAATGATATCGGCCCGAGAAATGAGAGTCTGTACCGCGCAATCGAGGCAGTGAGAAGCCGGCAGGAAAAGCCGGCCGTCGTGCGGCGCCACCGGTTTGAACCGTTCAGGCCGCTGGGGCGCTACAAGGTATTTCAGGCGCAGGCATATCTGAACACGGCCAACATCCCGGCGCAGGACGCGTTCCGCAAGGGATGCGATTACATTTATTCGTGGATTCATTCGCGGTTCGGCGAGGTTTTCCCGGATCTGCCAAAGGAGACGGACAGCTTCTACGGGATGCAGCCCGGCTATCAGGTTGAGGTGAACTACAAGCCGCAGGAACAGACCTTCAGCGAAATCACGATGCACCAGGATACCCGGATTCCGAACCGGACCTGGATTTCCACGGCGTCCATCACACGCGAAGAAGACGGAAGGCTGCTTTTCCGTGTGGACAATGAGTACGCGGAGCCGGAGGAAAATTACCGGGACCCGGAGAACATCCTGTTCTCGAGGCCGAATTTCTACGGGGAGATCGCGGACAACATCGGACTCATCGACGGCGAACGGATGCGGGAGAATGTCCGGAAAGTAACCCGCGATTCGGCGGATGATTTCCTGAAGCTGGTCAGCGATCCGCACCGCACATTCCCGGTGGTTGTATTCCTGACGAAGGACGGAGAATGGGCGGATGAATTTGACATGGATTATTTCGCCTATCTGGTCGGCTACTACGCGCACGTGAAACAGATTACCGACGAGGAGACGGGCGCTGCCTTTGCAAAGCGGTTTGATCTGGACCCGGAGCGCTACCCGGATTCCATCACGATCATTTTCCCGGACGGCCGCTGCCAGACGAGCTACCGGGAGGATATCCAGAACGCGTCCTTTGAGGTCATCAAGGTAGACCGGCGCAAGTACTGGAATGAGAAGGGCTGCCGGGCATTCCGCCGTCAGCTGATCGCGACGATCCGCGAGGAAAATATACGCGGCGTCACGCCGGATGAAATGGGAAAGAGAATTTGAGGAGTACTGTAAGAGAAAATGGAACAGTTTCTGACAGATAAAAAGCTGCTGAATCAGGTGGACGAACTTCTGAAGAATGGCGAGGCGGCATTTGCCATGAAGGACGGGAGTCTGATGATTCCGTATATTATGAACGACGCGGTGGAGAGTCTGATTGTGCTGCACGAGTGCACGCTGACGGGCGATCTGATGAAGAGCGCGCCGGCGGGGACGACGGCGCAGACGGCGGAAGACGGGCAGCGGCGCGGGCTGATTCTGCACTACCCGGACGGGCACGTGTGCACAGCGTGGTTTTCGATCGCCGCGCGGGCGACGGAAGGCTACGACTACTCGCGGATCGGCCATGTGTGGCGCGGCGGTCTTGAGCACTGGCGGCGCGTGACCAATGCGCTCGGCGTCATCGCGGACAAGGGGTATTATCTGGGAGGCCTGGCGTGCAATCAGAAGGAAGCAGATCTGATGCCGCTGGTGACCTTCGGCCCGCTGATGGATATATCCCCGGTCAATGACAGCATGCAGGATTACTACAAGGAAGCTCCGGAAGGCGCGCAGGCGATGGCGGATCTGGCCCGGGAGGCCGGCTGTACGTTCTTCGCGAAGGAAGCGGAAAAGTACGCGAAGAAACCGGGAAGTCTGCGGCGGAAATTCCTGTCATGGCGGATGCCGAAGCAGGAGAAGATTCTGGAACTGCTGGAGAAGAAAATCGCGGATGCCGGAAGCGAATACCCGGTCCGCACATATGAGGAACCGATTCAGAAGGACGTGGACGAGCAGCGCCAGGCAGTGGCGGACAAGCTGCTGAAGAAAGGGTTTTCTGGCACTTATCCCAACTTCAGCAAGGGTGACGTCGAAGTGACAGCGTACGAGGAGCAGCCATTTGCCATGCTGCCGGATGATACGCTGAGCTTCCGCATTTTCCTGTTTGAGAAGGACAACAGCAAGGGCAAATGCAGACGCAGCGTGCTGGACATCGAACTGTTGTGACCGTTTGAGAGGTAGTGTGACTGGTGAGACTGGCGGACGTGCTGTCGGAGAAGTGCATATGCGTTCAGCAGCCCTGCCAGTCAGGGTTAGAGGCGCTGCGGCGTCTGACCGGACTTCTGGCGGATGCAGGGCTCATTTACTCGAAGAGCGAATTCCTGCTCTCGGTTCTGACAAGAGAGGAGCAGAAGCCGACGGCGCTGGGCCTCGGAGTGGCTGTTCCGCACGGGCGCTCGGCGGCGGTGCGGAGGCCTTGCATGGCGCTCATGACGCTGACCCCCGGCATCGACTACGGCGCGCCGGACGGCCTGCCGGTCAGACTTCTGTTTCTGCTGGCCACGCCGCCGGATGCGGCAGACGCACATCTGCAGATGCTGGCCATGGTGGCACAGCTTGTCGGATCGCCCGGCGGTGCGGACCGGATTCTGTCCTGCACCTCGGAGCAGGAGCTGTATCAGCTGTGTGTCACATCATGAGAAATGATTCTGCGCGCCTGTATTCTGTGGTCACGCGATTTGATTTCTGATATACTGAGAGGCAGAGAATTTTGAACCGTAATCGTTCAAGGGAGGTATAGATTTATGAAGGAATTCGAGTATGTACTGACAGATCCGCTTGGCATTCACGCAAGACCGGCAGGGCTGCTTGTAAAGGAAGCGGCCAAGTTCAAGTCGTCCGTGAAGATCGGCAAGGCCGGGAAGTCGGCCGACGCCAAGAGAATTTTCGGCGTCATGGGTCTTCAGGCAAAGCAGGGCGACACCGTGAAGTTCACCGTCGAGGGTGAAGATGAGGATGCCGCGGCACAGGCTCTTGAAGCATTCATGAAGGCGAATCTGTGATCCGAACTTTCTGACAGTTGGCAGGCTGCGCATCCGGAATGACCGGGTGTGCAGCTTTTTTCGGGCCTTCCGGCCTCTCATCCGGAGGTGTGATGTGAGACGAACAATTCGCAGCGGCTATGTGCGGTATGAGAATGAGGGCGGGCCGGTAATTACGACGGCCGGGGACAGAATTCACGTCGAAGGAGAGCAGATATTCCGCCTGGCGGGCGGATCAGATGAATTCCTTCCGTATATGGACTGGCGCCTGAGCCCGGGACAGCGGGCACAAGATCTTGTCAGCCGGATGCGTCCCGCACAGATTCTTCCGATGCTCACCGTCGGATTTGAAAAGGATGAAAGCGGGAACGGCGGCAGCCACGTGAACCTTGTGACGGGCGATTACCTGACGGAGGAAGACTGCACGCGGCGCAATGCCCTGCAGCATACGGCGGAACGCACCGGATACGGTATCCCTCTGCGTTTTTTCTGCCCGGGACCGCTCAGAAACGGTCAGCTTCCCGGGCCGCTCGGATCGGCGGCTCTCTTTGACACGGACGCCATCCGCCGGCTGTCTGGCATGGCGGGAAAGATACTGAAGGCGGCCGGTATCTCAGGACTCGTGGGACCCCGGGCTTCCATCGCCACAGACCCGCGCTGGAGCGTGTTCCCGGAGACGTTCGGGACAAGCGCGCAGCTCGTGACGGACGCCGTGCGCTCTGCCATCGAAGGCTTCCAGGGAAAACAGGCCCCGGAGGGCCTCAGCTGCGTCACGGGCGTATGGCCGGGATTTTCCACCGGAAACATTTTTTCGTATGAAGGGCGCAAGTGCACCGGACACTCGGCGGGACTTCATCTGAAGCCCTTTGTGGAGGGCGCCTGGCATCTGGAGGACGGCGGCACGGTGGATGCGGTGCTTGCCCGGACCGAAGTCGGGATCCTGCGGGACGTCTATTCTTTCAGGGGAATTATCATGCTGGACTGGCTGAACTTCCGGAACCGCTTTTCTTCCGATGAGGAGGCGCTTGCGCAGGCGCTGATGGAGGGCGCCGATTTGTTCGCCGGGATCCCGGCGCGCGCACAGCTCTGGGAGAACATGATCCGCCTCGTGGATGAAAAGGAAGGGGCGGGAAGTGCAGAGCAGCACATCCGCGCTTCGGCTCTGCGCGTATTTACCTGTATGTTCGCGCGCGGTGTTTTTGAAAATCCGTATGCGGACGCTGATCAGGTTCAGCAGCTCGCCACCGCGGCTTCGTACAGGAGCCTTGCCGGCGACATGCGCCGCGGCAGCATCGTGCTGCTCAAGGACACGAAAAAAATTCTGCCGCTCACGAGACTCTGCGATGTGAACATCGTCACCGTGCGGTCGCACGGAGTTTATCCGCTGGAAGAGGACGTAAAACGCCTGAAGGCAGAAAAGCAGAACAAGAACAACAAGCCGCTGGCCGTGATTCTCTCCTGCCACCAGCCGATGCTGCTGCAGGAGGTGGAGCCGTATGCCGACATTCTTCTGGCGGTCTTCGGCGCCAGAAGCCGCGATGTTTTTGACGTCCTGACCGGGCGGAAGGAGCCGTCGGGCCTGCTTCCGTTTCAGTTCCCGGCCGATGAGAACGAAATTGGCGGGCACTTTGCGGATGTGCCATTTGACATGAACAGCTACCGGAGCACGGACGGGGAAAGCTACGGATTTGCCTACGGCCGCAATTTCCGCGGCGTCATCGCCGACGCGCGGGTCAGCCGTTACAATTCGGAGAGCTGGGACGCGCTGGATCGCGACGGCAATCATCTGGGATTTCCGCTCGCCAGGATCATGGCGAAGTCGCTGGACCCCGGCATCTACCACCGTGTCGTGATGGTCTACACGGAGACGCCGTCCGGCCGGATTCTTGTGACGCAGCGGGCGCCGGTGAAGACGTACCCGTATCACTGGGAAGTGACGGGCGGTTCGGTGCTGCGCGGCGAGACGCCGGTGCAGGGGGCGATCCGGGAGCTGCGGGAGGAGACGGGAATCCGCCGCACCCCGCAGCAGATGGTCCGCGCCTACACGCACGTGGACGACGGCAGGCACTGCATTTATAACGCATTTGCCACGTGTCTGCCGGATGAAGAGCCGGCGGTCACGCTTCAGGAGGGCGAGACGATCGCTTGGCGGCTGCTGCCGCAGGAGGATTTCAAGGCGTGCGTGGAGTCCGATGAGTTCGTGGCCTCCGAGCAGGGGCGCTACCGGGCGCACAAGGACGAAATCTGGGCGGCGCTAAAAGCTCTAATTCCTATTGAAAAAGTATAGAATGAATGTTAGAATCGTTTAACCACAATCCGGAAAGGAATGACAGGGATGGAGAAGGTTGTTGTCGGCATGAGCGGAGGCGTGGATTCGTCTGTCACCGCGTGGCTTCTGAAGCAGAAGGGATATGACGTCATCGGCGTCACCATGCAGATCTGGCAGAGCGAGGAGCAGGCCGTCATGGAGGACAACGGCGGCTGCTGCGGTCTGTCGGCCGTCGACGACGCGAAGCGGGCGGCCGAGGTCATCGGCATTCCGCACTACGTCATGAATTTCCGCGACGAATTCCGCAAAAAGGTCATCGACTACTTCACGGACAGCTACCGGAAAGGACAGACGCCCAATCCCTGCATCGCCTGCAACCGCTATATCAAGTGGGGCGCGCTGCTTGCCCGCAGCCTTCAGATCGGCGCCGACAAGATCGCGACCGGTCACTACGCGAAGAACGTCGTCATGGCAAATGGCCGCCACGCCCTTCATTCCTCGGTCACGGCCGCGAAGGATCAGACCTATGCGCTCTTTGAGCTGACACAGGATCAGCTTGCGCACACGCTGATGCCGATCGGAGACTACACCAAGAACGAGGTGCGCCGGATCGCCGAGGAGGCCTGCCTGCCGGTGGCACACAAGCCGGACAGTCAGGAGATCTGCTTTATTCCGGATCACGATTACGCGAAATACATCAAAGAGACGACGGGCATGAAGGATGTCCCCGGCAATTTCGTCGACACGGCCGGGCATGTGGTCGGGCGCCACAAGGGAATCATTCATTACACCGTCGGGCAGCGCAAGGGGCTCGGCGTGTCTTTCGGCCACCCGGTGTACGTGGCGGCGATTCACCCGGACACCAACGAGGTCGTGCTGGGGCGCGGCGACGAGGTGTATTCCCGGGTTGTATATGCGCATCATCTGAGTTTCATGGGCCTTGCAAATTTCCCGAACGGTCTTCGGGTGATCGCCAAAATCCGCTACAGCCACGGCGGCGCGCCGGCTTCGGTGCGCATGATCGACGCCGACACGCTGGAGTGCACATTTGACGAGCCGGTCCGGGCCGTGACGCCGGGACAGGCGCTGGTACTGTACAGCCCGGAGATGCAGGACGGCAGAACCGTCCCGGGATTCGTGTACGGCGGCGGAATTATCATGTGAAAACGGGAGGAGTTTATGAGGATTTCAACAAAGGGCCGCTACGCGCTGATGCTGATGCTGGACCTTGCGATGCACAACACCGGCGAGCCGGTCAGCATCCGCGATATATCGGCAAGACAGGGTATCTCTGACAAATATCTCGAGCAGATCATCTCGACGCTCAACAAGGCCGGGTATGTGCGCTCTGTGCGGGGTGCGCAGGGCGGATACCTGCTGCGCAAGTCACCGCGGGAGTACACCGTCGGCGACATCCTGCGCCTGACAGAAGGAAGCCTTTCCCCGGTCAGCTGCCTTGAGGACGGCGAGGCCACCTGCAGCAAAGAGCCGTACTGCGTCAGCTATATCGTGTACAAGAAAATCGACGATGCCATCGAGAAAGTGGTCGACGGCATCACCCTGGAAGACATGGTCGGCTGGGCCCAGGAACGCAGCGCGGACAACTATGTGATCTGAAGCGCAGGCGGTCTGGCTGGGAGCGAAGTTTTCCGGTGCGTTTTGGCCGGGAGCGGACTTACCGGGTCAGCGGAAATGAGAAGCAAGCTTGTTTCTGGTGATTTCTGGCCAGGAGCAGACTTGCCGGATCAGCGGAAATGAGAAACAAACTTGTTTCCGGTGATTTTTGGCCGGAAGTGGACTTGGCGGGTCAGCGGAAATGAGGAACTAACTTGTTTCCGGTGCGTTTTGGCCGGGAGTGGACTTGGCAGGTCAGCGGAAATGAGAAGCAAGCTTGTTTCCGGTGATTTTTGGCTGGGAGCGAACTTATCGGGTCAGCGGAAATGAGGAATAAGCTGGTTCCGGTGCGGTTTTTAAGGAGAAGATGGCACAAGAGGCAGCGGAAATCAGGATTTTCTTGTTTCCGTTGCCTTTTTTCGGAAATTTGGCTGGAAAAGACATCGGAATCAAGGAAATTCAGTATCCCGGTGCTCCCCGCTCCAGAAACGGGCGGAAAGCCGCATCGGAATCAAAGAAAATCCGAATCCCGGTGCTCCCCGCCCCGGAAACGGGCGGAAAGCCGCATCGGAATCAAAGAAAATCCGAATCCCGGTGCTCCCCGCCCCGGAAACAGGTGGAAAGCCGCATCGGAATCAAGAAAAATCCGAATCCCGGTGCTACAGCCCCGGCAACCAGGCGAAAATCAGAAATTTCCGATGCACCGCTATCCTGTCACTTGACAATTCCGATCCACGAGAGTATTATCCTGTTAATCCTACTAATCATACTAAATTAGTAGGAATGAAACAGGGGTAAGGAGCAGATGTGATTTACCTTGACAATGCAGCGACGACAGCGGTTCTTCCGGAAGTATGGGAGAAGATGAAGCCATTTTTCACGGAAGACTTCGCCAATCCTGCGTCGATGTACGCTCCGGCGCGGAAAGCGCGCGCCGCGATGGAAGAGAGCCGGCGGATCATCGCCGGGAGTCTGGGCGCTGCGCCGGAAGAGATTTTCTTCACATCCGGAGGCAGCGAGTCGGACAACTGGGTGTTAAAGGCGGTGAGCGACAAGGCACAGGCGGAAGGAAAGAAGCACATCATCACGTCTGCCGTCGAGCATCCGGCTATTCTGTCTACCTGCCGGTATCTTAAGCAGCACGGCTTTGAAGTGACACAGCTTCCGGTGACGGAAGAAGGCATTGTGAAGCCGGAAGTGCTGGAAAAAAGCATCCGGCCGGACACCTGCCTGGTATCGGTGATGACAGCCAACAATGAGTCGGGCACCATTCAGCCGATAAAGGAACTCTGCCGGATCGCGAAAGCGCACGGCGCCCTGTTTCACACCGACGCGGTGCAGGCGTACGGACACATTCCGGTGAATGTGAAAGACTGGGACGTCGATTTCCTGAGCGCCTCCGGACACAAGTTCCACGGGCCGAAAGGCGTGGGCTTCCTGTACATCCGCAAAGGCATCCCGGTCGGGCCGCTGATCCACGGCGGCTCCCAGGAGCGAAACCGCCGGGCCGGGACGAGCAACGTCCCCGGCATCGTCGGAATGGGCGAGGCGGCGCGGATTGCCATGCGGGACATGGAGAAAAACATCGCGAAGGAGACGGCACTGCGGGACGAGCTTGTGAGTCGGGTGCGGGAAGAGATCCCATTTGTCAGGGTGACGGGCACCATGAACCCGAGACTTCCGGGCAACTCGCATTTCTGCTTCCGGTTCGTCGAGAGCGAGACAATTCTGATCCTGCTGGATCAGCGCGGCATCTGCGCGTCGGGCGGTTCGGCCTGCGCTACGGGTGCTGAAGAAATCTCACATGTCCTCACAGCGATGCACGTCGATCCGGAGTACGCGCACGGAGCGCTCCGTCTGACCCTGTCGGAACAGACCACAGAAGAAGAAATCGACACGACCGTCGAAGCGCTGAAAGAAATCATCGCGAAACTCCGCAGCATGTCGCCCGCCTTCAAAGAATGGCAGGGACAGCAGAGCCGATGACAAATGTATAAAACCGGCAATTCCCGGTGTTTGGGGCGTCACACCCCGGAAAGGATGCAACATTATGGCAAAGATTTACAATTCCGCGGCAGAGCTGATTGGAAAGACTCCTCTTGTGCGCCTGACACACATCGAGAAGGAATACGGCCTGAAGGCAAAGCTTCTCGCCAAGCTCGAGTATTTCAACCCGTCGGGTTCCGTAAAGGACCGCATCGCCCTTGAGATGATCGAGGACGCAGAGCGTCAGGGCAAGATCAAGCCGGGCGCTACAATCATCGAGCCGACTTCCGGCAACACCGGCATCGGCCTTGCCTCTATCGCGGCAGCCAAGGGCTACAAGGCTGTCATCGTCATGCCGGAGACCATGTCTGTTGAGAGAAGAAATATCATCAAGGCCTACGGTGCTCAGATCGTCCTGACAGACGGCGCGAAGGGCATGAAGGGCGCAATCGCGAAGGCAGATGAGCTGCAGAAGGAAACACCGAACAGCTTTATTCCGTCCCAGTTCACGAACCCGGCCAACCCGGCTGCACACGAAAAGACAACCGGTCCGGAAATCTGGGAAGATACGGACGGGGCAGTTGATGCATTTGTCAGCGGTATCGGAACCGGCGGCACAATCACCGGCACGGGCCGTTATCTGAAGAAGCAGAAGCCGCAGCTGCAGGTCCTGGCGGTTGAGCCGGCAACGTCTCCGGTTCTCACCAAGGGAACGGCAGGCCCGCACAAGATCCAGGGCATCGGCGCAGGCTTCGTGCCGGAGACGCTCGACACGAAGATTTACGACGAAGTCTTCGATATTGCAAATGAGGATGCATTTGCAGTATCCAAGGATGTCGCAAGACACGAAGGAATCCTCGTGGGCATCAGCGCCGGTGCGGCTCTGAAGGCCGGCATCGAGTGGGGCAAGCGCCCTGAGAACGAAGGAAAGACGGTTGTCGTTCTTCTTCCGGACAGCGGCGACCGCTACTATTCGACTCCGCTTTTTGAGAACTGATTTACGCCTGACAGGCACAGAAAAAAGTTTCCGCGTTTCGGGATTACCCGCCTGCCGCGGCGCGGATTTTCTTCCATGCCGCGGTTTTAAAGAACAGAAAAGACACAAGCATACCCGCAGCGAAGCTGATCGATATCCCCGCGTTCACGTAATGGCCGTCCCCGAGCAGGACGATCATCCAGGACACGGGGATTCTTACGGCCCACAGCATAAACAGGCTGACAAATGTTGAAAATTTCACGCGGCCCAGTCCGTTGGCGAGGTTGATGATGCCGTTCAGCACGCCGTAGCACCACTGGAACGGAAGCTGGATGTGCAGACAGAGAATCGCCCAGCGCAGCGCTTCTTCGTCTGCCGTGAAAAGGCCGGCCAGCGGGGCGGCGAGGGCAAAAAGAAGCGCGGAGACCGAGATGGTGATGGCCGTGCTGACAAGGAGAATCTTCCTGGCCCCGTCCACAATCCGCCCGGCATTCTGCGCCCCGCAGTTCTGCCCGGTGAAGGTCGCCATGGCGCTGGAAAAGGACGCCATCGTGATGCCGACGAGACCGGTGATCTTCCCGGCGACGGCGGCACCCGCCATGAATTCAGCGCCCTGCAGGTTAACCGCTGACTGCAGCGCGATGTGGCCCACCGAATACAGGGAATTGTTGAGGCCCAGAGGCAGCCCGTAGGACAGAAGCGAGCGCATTGCGCAGCCGTCCGGGCGGGATGGAAGCACCCGGAACCCGATTTCAGGGTATTTCCGGCGGATGTAGATGACGGTGGCGATCCATGCGGCGTACATCGAAATGGAAGTGGCCGCCGCGGCGCCTCCGACATCAAGCCCCAGAAAAGCGACAAATACAAGGTCGAGAGCCACGTTTGTCACAGTGGATACCAGCAGGAAGAAGAATGTCGAGCCGCTGTCGCCCAGACCGCGCAGAATGCCGGCGTTCATGTTGTAGCCCATGTTCCCGGGCAGCCCCAGAAAGACGATGCGGGCGTAGAGGACGGCGAGAGGGAATGTCGATTCCGGCACCTGCATGAGGCGGAAAAGCGCAGGGGTGAGAAGCAGGCCGATGAGAGACGTGGGGATGGCCACGATCCAGGTGAATGTCCCGGAGGCGGCGACGATGTTTCGCAGGTTCTTCTCATCCCGGCTTCCGGTGTAGAGCGAAACCAGAATGGTCACGCCGGCGCCGATGCCCATGAAGACGCCGAGGAACGCCTCGACCGGCTGCGAACTGGTCCCGACGGCGGCGATGGAGAGCGTACCGCAGAAGTTGCCGATGATCAGCGTGTCCACCGTCGTATACAGCTGCTGCAGGATATTTGAGCCGATGATCGGCAGTGCGAACAAAAAGACCAGGCGCAGAATCGGCCCCCGCGTCATGTCCAGTTTCTGATGCATATCAATTCCCCTCTCCACGAATCGCGACAATCTCTTCATTTACCATAGCACGTTTGACGGAAAGCGGCGACCTTGAATTGCGCAAAATTTCCCATGACAAATGGCGATTTTCCTTCATTGCGGCTATAATACAGACAGAAATATCAGGGCGCTTTCTGGCGCCTTAAAGCTGCACGAAAGGAAGCATAGAAAATGGAAAAACCACTTGTCTGGGCACACAGAGGTGCCAGCGGCGCGTACCCGGAAAACACGATTCTCGCCTTCAAAAAGGCGGCTGAACTGGGCGCGGACGGCGTCGAGCTGGATGTACAGCTCACAAAGGACGGAAAGCTTGTCGTGATTCACGACGAGAAGGTCGACCGCACGACAAACGGCCACGGCTGGGTGAAGGATCTGACATTTGACGAGATCCGCGCGCTGGATGCGTCCAAGACTCATCCGGAAGCCGGCCCGTGCCAGATTCCGACGATGAAGGAAGTGTTCGAGGCCCTGAAGGACACGGGGCTGACGATCAACATCGAGCTGAAGACCGGCGTGTACTTCTACCCGGACATCGAGAAGATGACGGTGGAGCTGACACACGCTTGCGGATTCGATGACCGCGTGATCTACTCTTCATTTAATCACTATTCGATTCTGAAGATTCAGAAGCTTGATCCGAAGGCGAAGACGGCCTTCCTCTACAGCGACGGCCCGATCGACATGCCGGCTTACGGCAAGAAGTACGGCGTTAATGCGCTGCACCCGGCGCTCTACAACATTCAGTACCCGAATTACATGGAAGACTGCCGCAAATACGGCCTTGACGTCAACGTCTGGACAGTCAACGAAGAAGAGCACATCCGTCTCGCCAAAGCCGCCGGCTGCCACGCCATCATCGGCAACTACCCGGACAGAATCCGCCGCATTGTGGACGAAGGGTGACAATTCCGGCTCTTAGAAACCAGGCAGGCACCGGAATTAAGAAATTGCTGATTATCGATGACAAAAAAGCTTGAAAAGCAGGATATCTGGCAGCGGAAATCCTGCTTTTTTATTTTCCGGTGACAATTTCCTGTCAGAGTGGTTAAAAATGTCATCGGAAATCACAAAACTTGCTGATTTGCTGACTGCACGCACCTCAATTTGTCCCGCACTCCCGAATCACCCCACCACGATCCCCACGCCAATCCCCAGCTCCCTGATTCCACCCCTCTCACCACTTCTTCCCTCTGCGTTCCCCTGAAAAGGAG